>SCRR01000338.1 GCA_004322085.1 Burkholderiaceae bacterium | reverse complement strand
TCGAAGAGCTCGGTGTTGTCGGCCAGGTCGCGCGTGAGGTGGGTGATGGTCAGCACCACCGCTTCGAGCGCCTTCTTCTCGCGGCCCAGCTCCTGGGCGCGCTTGGGATCGTTCCAGACGGTCGGGTCTTCGAGCGAGGCGTTGACGGTTCTCAGGCGTTCGGATTTGGCGTCGAAGTCAAAGATACCTCCGTAAATCCTCGGTCCGCGCGGACAGGTCGGTGAGTTGGGCGTCGATCTGGTTGATGTGTTCTGCTTCCATGGCGTAGTTCCTGGTCAATGTAGTGAATGCAGCCATTTTCTCACGCGACGAAGCCCTCGATCAGCTGCGCCAATTGTTCGGGCTGGTCGTGGTGCAGCATGTGACCGGCGTCATGGACCACACCCGTCGTCAACTGCGGCACGCTGCGCAACCGTTCGTGGAACTCCGCCAGCGTGAACTTGCCCTTCCACCAGCCGCTCAGCGAGTCGCCGCCGGCCTGCACGAACAGCGTGGGCGCGCTGATGCGCGCGTAGATCTCCAGCGTCTCCTCGACGCGGTTCAGGTTCGCGTTGGTGATCTTGTGGGCCGCGTCACCCAGGATATCCCACTGCCCCTGGGCGTTCGGGCCGGCCCACTGCTGGGCCAGCCAGTCCGCCTTGTCCTGGTCCAGGCGCGGGTTGGTCTTCATGAGGCGGCGCGCGACGCCACCGGCGTTCGGGTAGGACTTCAGGGCCATGTCGCCCTTGTGAAGGCGTTTGAGCTCGTCCATCCATCTGGCGTAGCGCGCCGGCGCCTGCGCGGGCCGGCTCGCGGGCATGCCGAAGCCTTCGAGGTTGACCAGGCGGCGAATGCGCTCGGGTCGCACGCCGGCGTAATGCATCACCACATTGCCGCCCAGGCTGTGGCCGACCAGATCGACCGGCTGGGCGGGCGCGTAGTGGTCCAGCAGAAAATCGAGATCGGCGAGGTAGTCCGGGAACCAGTAGTTGTCGGCGGCACCCATGCTGCTGCGCTCATCTGGTGGTTGCCAGCGCGTCAGGCCGAAACCGCGCCAGTCGGGCGCGATGATGCAGCGGCCCTGCGCGAACGCACCGGACAGTGCATCCACCATGAATTGCCAGGACGCTGCCACGTCCATCCAGCCGTGTACCAGCACCAGCGGCGCGACCCCGGGCGTGGGTTCACCCCACAGGCGTACGTGGTACGCCAGATTGCGGATCGGGACAAACTCGCTACGCGATATTCTTTTGGCTTGGTACATTCGGCTGATCATAAGGAGACGCACCGTGATCGTCAGTCAAGACAGAGAAAAAAAGGGCCCCCGGTCCACCCACGCGCACAGTGCCCGCGCCGACACGGCGGACCACTACGACGCCATGTGCCGCCAGTTTCGCTGGCAGGTACCACGGCATTTCAACATCGCACAGGTTTGCTGCACGCGCTGGGCCGAGCAGGATCAAGGCAAACCGGATGCTCTGAAAAGAGTAGCTATCCGCGCAGAGGGAGTGGTCGCTAAAGCCACTTTTCATACATACATTGAGCTGCAGCAGGCAGCCAACCGGTTGTCTGGTGTGCTGGCGAGCCTGGGGGTCGCGCGCGGCGACCGGGTCGCCATTGTGATGCCGCAGCGCTTCGAAACCGCCGTTGCCTACATCGCGGTTCTCCAGCTCGGCGCGATCGCCATGCCGCTGTCCATGCTGTTCGGCCCCGAGGCACTCGAATTCCGCCTGCGTGACAGCGAGGCCGTGGCCGCGATTTGCGATTCGGGCGCGACCGCCGCTCTGGTCGGGGTGCGTGCGAGCTGTCCGCTGCTGCGCTCCATCGTCAGTGTCGGCAAAGGTGGCGGGGAAGGGATTGTGGATTACGCGAGCGCAGTGGCGCGCCAGCCGGACCACTTCGCTGCCGCGGCGACGCTGGCCGACGATCCGGCCGTTCTCATCTATACCAGTGGCACCACGGGTCAGCCCAAGGGCGCGCTGATTGCGCACCGTGTGCTGATCGGCAATCTCAGCGGTTTTGTCTGCAGCCACAACTGGTTTGGCTTTGACCCGCAGGCCCAAGCGAAATCTCCCTCCCCCGCGCGGGGGAGGGCTGGGGTGGGGGCGAGCATGAAAGGGGCAACGCCCAGTCTGCCGGAGCCAAAAACGCAAAGCGTTTTTTGGTCTCCGGCAGACTGGGCCTGGACCGGCGGCTTGATGGATGCGCTGCTGCCCACGCTGTATTTCGGCCGTGAGATCGTGGCCTACAACGGCCGCTTCAGCCCCGAGATGGCGTTCACGCTGATGGAAAAGTACGGGGTGACGCACACCTTCCTGTTCCCCACGGCGCTCAAGGCCATGATGAAAGCCTACCCGCAGCCCGGGCGGCAGTTCAAACTCAAGCTGCAGTCCATCATGAGCGCCGGCGAGGCGGTCGGCGACGCGGTCTTTGCCTACTGCCGCCAGCAGCTCGGCGTGACCGTCAACGAGATGTTCGGCCAGACCGAGATCAATTACATCGTTGGCAACTGTGCGATGAACAGGGCCCCCACGCCTGTCGCTGCGCGCATAGCGCTGGACGTGACGCCGCCAGAGGTGACGTCCCTTCGGCCCGTCCCAGCCTGCGCAGGCAGGCTGGGAGCCGCGGGCCTCAGCCCCTCGCCGGCTGAACTTGCTCGGGGCGGCCCTTCGCTGCGTTCGCCGGCCCCCACTAACGTTGGCTGGCCCGCCAAGCCCGGCAGCATGGGCCGGCCCTACCCCGGTCACCGGGTCGCGGTGATCGACGACTCGGGGCACGAGTGCGCCGTTGGCGTGCCCGGTGACGTGGCACTAAACCGCTTCGACGTCCACGGCGACCCGGACCCGATCTTCTTTCTGGGCTACTGGAGAAACCCGCAGGCTACCAGCGCCAAATTCACCGGCGACTGGTGCCGCACCGGCGACCTCGCAACCCGGGATGCCGATGGCTACCTCTGGTACATCGGCCGCGCTGATGACGTGTTCAAGGCCGCGGGCTACCGCATCGGGCCCGGGGAGATCGAGAACTGCCTGGTCAAGCACCCGGCGGTGGC
>SCRR01000337.1 GCA_004322085.1 Burkholderiaceae bacterium | reverse complement strand
ACCGTCAACACCAGCGCAGCGTGCGCCGCCAACTGGGCGCCGTCGAAGGCGTAGCCGTCCATGGCCGAGTTGTCGTGCGGCGGCACGCTCACGGGTGAGATCACGTCGTGCGCCAGCACCCGCCCCAGCGCGTCAAAGATGCCAATCTCCTCAATCTGCGCCACGGGCTCGGCCAGCTGTGCCAGAAACCGGTTGACGTCGGTGGACGTCAACGCCTGTGGGTCGTAGCCCTGCAGTTCGGCGGCAATCTGCGCCACCGTTTTCATGACCGCTCCAGTGAATGCAGCTCGGCCAGGGTATTGGCGTTGAAGAAGGCGCGTGGATCGTCATCGGGCGCATCGAACGGTACGACCACGGTTTTGTGCTGTGCCGTCCAGGCGTCGATTTTTCGCCCGCCGCTGTGCGTGAACGCCACCAGGCTCTCCAGCAGCGTCACGCGCAGCAGGCAAAAGACCGGTTGAGTGCGCACTGCGGCGGGTGGGGCGGCGTCCCGGCCGGCGGCCATTGCAATCTCGGCCTGCTCGCGCTCCAGCGCTTGCGCCAGCCGCATGACCAGGTCCAGCGGAAACAGGGGCGTGTCGCAGGGCGTCGTGACCAGGTACGGTGTCTCGCAGCGCTCCAGCCCGGTCAGGAACCCGGCCAGCGGGCCGGGGTAATCCGCCAGTACATCGGGCCATACCGGTGCGCCGAACGACTCGTAGGCAGAGAGGTTGCGGTTGGCGTTGATCATCATGTGGCCCGTCTGCGCCTGCAGCCGCAACGCGGTATGCAAGGCCAGCGGCATGCCATTGAAATTCTGCAGGCCCTTGTCCACTCCACCCATGCGCGAACCGCGCCCGCCCGCCAGCACCAGCCCCGTGATTTCTGAGGAATCGATCATGTTGCCTGTGTGTTGAGGGCCAAGCTAGCCACCGATATAGCTCATCTCGATGTGGTGCGCGCCACCTGCGGGATCGGGGGCCATGGTGCCGCGCAATTCGGAGTAACGGTCGCTGCGGCCCAGCCAGATACGCCCGATGGTCGACGAGATCGCTTCATCGGTCGCGTCGCCACGCAGCAGGCGGCGCAAGTCGTAGCCCTGTGCCGCAAACAGGCACAGGAACAGCCTGCCCTCGGTGGACAGGCGCGCGCGGTTGCAGCTGCCGCAAAAGGCGTGTGTGACGCTGCTGATGACGCCGATCTCGCCCATGTGCGGGTCATGCCGGCCGCTGGCGTCGGCGTAGCCCCAGCGCTCGGCGGTTTCACCGGGTGCCGTCGGGTCGAGCTGGACCAGCGGCAACTCGGCGCGGATGAGCCGGATTACTTCGCTGGACGGCAGCACCTCGTCCATGCGCCAGCCGTTGGTGGCGCCCACGTCCATGTATTCGATGAAGCGCAGCACGATGCCGGTGCCCCTGAAATGGCGCGCCATCGGCAGGATTTCCTGCTCGTTCGTGCCACGCTTGACCACCATGTTGACCTTGATCGGCCCGAGCCCGGCCGCGCGCGCGGCCTCGATCCCGGCGAGCACGTCGGCCACCGGAAAGTCCACGTCATTCATGCTGCGAAATACCGCGTCGTCCATGCCGTCCAGGCTGACCGTGACGCGCTGCAGGCCGGCGGCCTTCAAGGCCTTGGCCTTGCGCGCCAGCACCGAGCCGTTGGTGGTGAGCGTCAGGTCCAGCGGCTTGCCTTCCAGCGTGCGCAGCATCGCCAGTTGCTCGATCAGCACTTCGATGTTCTTGCGCAGCAGCGGCTCGCCGCCGGTGAGGCGGATTTTCTGCACCCCGTGGCCCGCGAAGAGCCTGGCCAAGCGGGTGATTTCTTCGAACGTCAGCAGCGAGGCGTGCGGCAGGAAGGGGTGATCCTTGCCGAAGATTTCCTTGGGCATGCAGTAGGTGCAGCGGAAGTTGCAGCGATCGGTCACGCTGATGCGCAGGTCGCGCAGCGGGCGGCCCAGGCGGTCCGATACCCGGCCGGTAGCGGCTGAGCTTGCGTGCGGACCGACCGCAACCGGGGGAGGTGCCAGCGCCGCAGTCCGGTGATCCAGCAGTGGGAAGACTTTTTCAGACATGCTTTGATTCTGCCCGAGCGCGCAGCGCAGGCACGGCGGCCGCGCCTGAGGCCCTGTTTGGTGCGGTGTTAACGCGCATTGCGGCGGGGGCGGACCCGCCTTGAGCTAAACGCAGCGTGCGCCATCGACCTCGATGCACACGCCGCTGATGAAGGCGGCCTCGTCGCTGGCCAGGTACAGCGCGGCGTTGGCCACATCCAGCGCCGTGGAAAAGCGCCCGAGCGGAATGGTGGCGCGAAACTTGGCCTTGCGCTCCTCCGTGAGCGGCCCGCCCGCGAATTCCGTGGCCAGCCCGGTGTCGGGGTTGAACACCGGATTGATGCAGTTCACCCGGATGTTGTCGGGGCCGAACTCGGCGGCCAGCGACTTTGATGTGGTGATGACCGCGCCCTTGGAGCCGTTGTACCAGGTCAGGCCCGGGCGTGGACGTACACCGGCGGTCGAGGCGATGTTGATGAAACTGCCGCCCTTGTTGGCGCGAAACACCGGCACGGCGTGCACGGTCGAAAGGTAAATGCTTTTGACATTGACGGCGTAGCACTTGTCGAATTCGTCCTCGCTGACCTCGAGCGCGGATCGGTTGCGGTGCGTCCAGCCGGCGTTGTTGACCATCACGTCGAGCCGACCGTGGCGTTGCACTGCGGTATCGACCAGCGCCTTCACGTCGGCGGACTTGGTGACGTCGGCCGCAAAAAATGATGCCTTGCCACCGGCGCGCAGGATCGCCTCAACCACCTGTTCTCCGAGCGCGACGTTGATGTCGTTGACGATGACGCTAGCGCCCTCGGCCGCGAGCCGCTTGGCGATGCCCTCGCCAATGCCGCCGCCGGCGCCGGTCACGATGATGGATTTGTCTTTCACACGCATGGCGCGATTCTCCCGTTAATATGGATTTGATAGCAAACTACGATTTACCTATAAAGACTACAGCCACTTTTCTCTTGAGAATTCAGTTCAACCGTGGCGGATCGCCACCGTCTTGAGTGTGGTGAAGCCATACAGCGCCTCGAAGCCTTTCTCGCGCCCGTAACCGGACGACTTGACGCCGCCGAACGGCAGCTCGACACCGCCGCCCGCGCCGTAGTTGTTGATGAACACCTGACCGCTCTTCAAGCGTTTGGCCATGCGGAACTGGCGTGCACCGTCGCGCGTCCAGATGCCCGCGACCAGGCCAAAGCGCGTGGCGTTGGCCAGCGCCACCGCGTGGTCCTCGTCCTTGAAGCTCATCGCGGCCAGTACCGGGCCGAACACTTCTTCCTGCGCCAGCCGGTGCGTTACCGGCACGTCGCGCAGCAGCGTGGGCGCCTGGTAGTAGCCGGTCTCGGGTGCCTCGTCGACAATCTGACCCTGCGCCACCATCGGAATGTTGGCGACCTGCGCGTCGCTTAAAAAATCCCAGACACGCTGCTGCTGGCTCTGGCGGATCAACGGGCCGACGTCCAGGTCCATCGCGGCGGGGCCGACGCGCAGGCTGGCAAAGGCCTTGCCCAGGCGCTCCAGCAAGGGCTCGTAAATGGCCTCGTCCACCAGCAGGCGCGAGCCCGCCGAGCAGGTCTGCCCGGCGTTCTGCACGATGGCGTTGATGACCACGGGCAGCGCCGCATCGAGATCGGCATCCGCAAAGATGATCTGCGGGCTCTTGCCGCCCAGTTCCAGCGTGACCGGGCAATGGCGCTCCGCCGCGACCTGCTGGATCAGCGTGCCGACCCTGGGGCTGCCGGTGAAGCTGATGTGATCGATGCCTTCGTGCCGTGCCAGCGCGTCGCCCACCTCGTGACCATAGCCCGTGACGATGTTGATGGCGCCGGCCGGAAAGCCGACCTCGGCCGCGAGCTGTGCCACTCGGATCAGCGACAGGCAGGCGTCCTCGGACGGCTTGACCACGCACACGTTGCCCGCCGCCAGCGCGCCGCCCACACTGCGCCCGAAGATCTGCATCGGGTAATTCCACGGAATGATGTGGCCCGTCACGCCGTGCGGCTCGCGCCAGGTGAAGACGCTGTAGCCGTCCTGGTACGGCAGGGTCTCGCCGTGCAGCTTGTCGCAGGCGCCCGCGTAGAACTCGAAGTAGCGCACCAGCGCCAGCGCGTCGGCGCGCGCCTGTTTTGTGGGCTTGCCGCAGTCGCGCTGCTCGATCAGCGCGAGTTCATCGGCGTGCTCGGCCACCTTGGCTGAGAGCTTCATCAGGAGCCGGCCGCGCTCGGCCGCGCCGAGCTTGCTCCAGGTTACGTCCAGGCAATGGCGCGCGGCCTGCACGGCGGTGTCGATGTCCTGCGCATTGCTGCGTTGCAGCTCATCGAAGGGTTGGCCGTCGGAAGGGTCGATGACCGGAATCAGATATCCGGACGAGGTGGGAGCGCCAGCGTTGGCGATGTAGTTGAGGGTTGGCCGGGATTACGGTTTTTTTCGCCAAAATTAGATCAAGCCGCTGATTTAAAAGCATTTTTTCGACATTGGGGACGACAAATGGAAATTCTCGTCATCTCATCCGTTTCG
>SCRR01000336.1 GCA_004322085.1 Burkholderiaceae bacterium | reverse complement strand
CGCGGGCGGCCTTGCGGGTGGCTTTTTTCGCCGCCTCGGCGTTGACGATGCGGGTGACCATGGGTTTTCCACCGTCCTTTGGGTTATGGTTCATTCTCGGGCCTATTTTGAAGCCTGATCCGGCCCGCAAGATAGCGCGCAGTTACCCTAATAGGTCGATGATTCACCCCACCTACCCAAAGTCCGAGAGGAGCACCCCATGGCCGACTTGAAAACCGCATTCGACGCCGCCGTTGCCCATTCCAAGAACCTGAGCGAGCGCCCCGACAACGCCACACTGCTCAAGCTCTACGCGTTGTACAAGCAGGCCAGCGCGGGCGACAACACTGACAAGAAGCCCGGGTTCGGCGACATGGTCGGGCGCGCCAAATGGGACGCGTGGAACGGTCTCAAGGGCACGGCCAGCAATGAAGCGATGCAACAGTACATCGATCTGATCGAGTCGCTGAGCTGATTTTTCAAGCAAGGTCGTTATTTCCTTTTGGCCGGCTTTTTTGCCGCTGCCTTTTTGGCGGCCGGTCGGGCGGCCAGCAGCGCATCGAGGTTCTTCGCGATCTCGCTCTCGATGCGGCCCTTGAACGCGCCCAGCAAAAAGCCGAGCCGGGCCTTGAGCTCGAAGCGGTCCTTGCTGACCTTGAGCGTGCCGTCGACCCCGCTGCGGGTAAAGCGCACCTCGTCGCTGGTCTTGCCTTCCTCGTAGATGCAGTCCATGCCGAATTCCGTCTCGGCCTGCCCGGCCCACTGGAACGCGACCTTGCGAGCGGCCGGCAGTCCGAGCGCGTGCGCCCGTTCGATGTGAATGTCAGCCACCGTGGGTCTCCTCATGAAGCGGTTCGACCATCTTGTCCAGAGCCTTGATTCGTTCGTCTTTGGGCAACGCGGCGAGCCGCTTCACCGCATCATAAAACCGTGGCCAGCTGCCGCCCTCGCGCGCGAACAGCGCCTCAAACTCGGGCACCAGTTCGTCATAGGCCGCCAGCGCGCCGAACGAGGCGTTGTTGGCACCGGCCACCCATGCGTCGTAGCCCGTGTACCCGCCCCACGACGCCTTGAGCTTCGCGTAATGACCGCGAAACTCCTGCATTACTCTGTTTTTGGTAGCTAACTTCGAAGGTCCATCAATGGCGGCGGCCTTGTTTTCCTTATAAATCGCAGCGAGCTCGCAGCGTGTGGCCTGCGTCAGCGTACGAAACTGCTGGCGCCGCGCGTCGAAGCGCGCGTATTCTTCGCGCGCCGCCGGGGAGGCCCGCTCGGCCAGCCAGCGCGCGCTGCCCAGACGCTCGACCGTCGTCGCATAGGACTCGTTGAAGACGGTGTCGCCCGACGCGTACACCACCTGATGCGCGAGTTCGTGAAAGATGATGCGGGCCAGTTCGCCTTCGGGGTAGTAGATGAAGGTGTTCAAGAGCGGATCGCCGCCGGCCCAGTTCATCCAGCCCAGCGTCGAATAGGCGGGCACGCCATACACGCTCACCTCCAGCCCCTGCGCCTTGAGCCGGGCCGCCTCGCGCCGGGCCGCGGACTCGTTGAAATAGCCGCGGTAGCCGACGCAGCCGGCAATCGGAAAGCACCAGGTCTTGAGCGTGAGCGAATACGGCGGCGCGGCCACCACGTTCCAGACCACGGCGCTGCGGTGCAGGTCGGCATAGCGGTGGTAGCTCGCGTTGTCGGGCTCATCGAGCTCGGTCACGGCAAAGCGGCGGATGCGCTCGGCCAGTTCGAGCCGGGCCTTGAGCTTGTCCGGGGTGTGGCTGTCGGCCAGCCAGTCCCGCACGGGGCGCGCCGCCTCCATCATGCCGACATGGCCGCTGACCGACTGCCAGTAGTAGCCCAGGTCCGCGCAGCCGCTCAGCCCGACCGCCGCAGCTACGATGGCCACGAGTCCCGCGATGCCTGCCATGAGGAGCCCGCGTCTCACGCCGGCCTCAAGCCAGCGTGGGCGCGGCCGCCAGTCCCTGCATGAAAGCCTCGCAGCGCGCCAGCTGTGCCAGGCTCACGTATTCGTCGGGTTGATGGGCCTGGGTGATACTGCCGGGGCCGCACACCACGGTGGGGATGCCCGCTTGCTTGAACAGGCCCGCCTCGGAGCCGAACCCCACCAGCGTGGCAGCGGATTCGCCCGACAAACGCAGGGCCAGTCGCGTCACCGGGTCCTGGGCGGAGCCCAGAAAGCTCGGGACTTCGCAAATCGTCTCGAACCTGAAACCCGCCTCGGGCGCTACTTTCTTCATAGTCACCTGCAAAGACTGGGCATGGGCCAGCACCTCTTTTTGCATCAGAGCCGCGTTGGCGGTCGGCAGGTCGCGAAATTCGTAGCGGAACTCGGCATCGCGCGGCACCACGTTGTCGGCGATGCCCCCGTGGAACTGGCCCACGCTGACGGTGGAAAACGGCACGTCGAAGCCCTCATAGCGCGGCTCGTCGCGCTCGAAGCCCTCGCCCATGTCGCGCAGCTTGCCGATCACGCGCGCCGCCATCTCGATCGCGTTGACCGACTGCGGCGTGAGCGAGGAATGCGCCTCCTTGCCGCGCACGCAGCAGCGGTAGCGGTACACGCCCTTGTGCGCGATGGCCGGTACCATCTGGGTCGGCTCGCCGATGATGCAGGCCAGCGGGCTGGCGCCGGCGGCTTTCATGTCGGCAATCAGCTCGCGCACGCCGAAGCAGCCGACTTCCTCGTCGTAACTGAACGCAAAGTGGATCGCGAACGGTGCCGCGCTCTCCAGGAAAACCGGCACGTTGGCCAGCGCGACGGCAATGAAGCTTTTCATGTCGGCGCTGCCGCGACCATACAGGCGCTCGTCCTTCACGACGGCGCCCAGCGGATCGACCGTCCAGTCCTGCCCGTCCCACGGCACGGTGTCGGTGTGGCCCGACAGGATCACGCCGGCGGGCTTGCCCTCGCCCAGGGTAGCGAACAGATTCGCTTTGGTCTTGTCGGCGTTGTAGGTGAGCCGGCTTTTGACGCCGAGCCGATGCAGTTCATCGCGCACAAAATGAATCAGCACCAAGTTGGAGTTGCAGCTGACGGTGTTCATGCGCACCAGCGTTTGCGCAAGTTCCAGGGCGTGGGTTGAAATCATCGCGCCATTGTGCGGGATTTTCCCCCCATGACAGCGTCGGCGCGCCTGGCCTAAACTAGCCACCACACAAGGAGCCAACATGAAAGTCATCGATTCCATCGTCACGCAGGCGGCCGGCATTGCCGCCATCCGGCGCGACATCCACGCCCACCCTGAACTCTGCTTCAAGGAGGTCCGCACCGCCGATGTGGTGGCGCAAAAGCTCACCGAATGGGGCATTCCGATCCACCGCGGCATGGGCACCACGGGCGTGGTCGGTATCATCAAGAACGGCACCAGCAACCGCGCCGTGGGCCTGCGCGCCGACATGGACGCGCTGCCGATGCAGGAGTTCAACACCTTCGCGCACGCCAGCCAGAACGCCGGCAAGATGCACGCCTGCGGCCACGATGGCCACACCGCGATGCTGCTGGCGGCGACCCAGCATTTCGCGAAGAACCGCAACTTCGACGGCACGGTCTACGTGATCTTCCAGCCGGCCGAGGAAGGCGGCGGCGGCGCGCGCGAGATGATGAAGGACGGCCTGTTCGAGAAGTTCCCGATGGAGGCCGTATTCGGCATGCACAACTGGCCCGGCACGCAAATCGGCAAGTTCGCCGTGGGCGCCGGGCCGGTGATGGCCTCGACCAGCGAGTTCAAGATCACGATCCGCGGCAAGGGCAGCCACGCGGCCATGCCCAACAACGGCATCGACCCGGTGCCGATCGCGTGTCAGATGGTGCAGGCGTTCCAGACCATCATCAGCCGCAACAAGAAGCCGATCGACGCGGGCGTGATCTCGGTCACGATGATCCACGCCGGCGAAGCCACCAACGTCGTGCCCGACAGCTGCGAGCTGCAGGGCACGGTGCGCACCTTTTCGTACGAAGTGCTGGACCTGATCGAAAAACGCATGAAGCAGGTGGCCGAGCATGTGTGCGCAGCGCACGAGGCAGGCTGCGAATTCGGGTTCGAGCGCAACTACCCGCCCACCATCAATTCCGCGGCCGAGGCCGAGTTCGCGCGCCAGGTGATGATTTCCATCGTCGGCGAGGAGAACGTGCTGGCGCAGGAGCCGACCATGGGCGGCGAGGACTTCGCCTTCATGCTGCAGGCCAAGCCGGGCGCCTACTGCTTCATCGCCAACGGCGACGGCAGCCACCGCGACATGGGCCACGGCATGGGCCCGTGCATGCTGCACAACCCGAGCTACGACTTCAACGACGACCTGATTCCACTGGGTGCCACCTACTGGGTGCGGCTGGCCGAGGACTGGCTCAAGACGCCGCGCGCAGGAGCCAAGCCATGATGGGCGTGGTGGAAGCTTTCTCGCCCAGCTACGCGAAGGCACGCGTCAAATTCCTCGAGGCCGTGGCCACGGCCTCCCTGCCGAACGAATCGCACAATCACCCACTGCCCGGGCGCGATGGCGAGGTGATCGCGATGGACGTCGCGCTCGATGGCCCACCGGATGCCGACAAGCTCTTGATCGTCTCCAGCGCCTGCCACGGCGTGGAGGGCTACTGCGGCAGCGGCGTGCAGGTGTTCGCGCTGCACGATGCGCAGTGGCGCGCCAGAGCCAAGGCC
>SCRR01000031.1 GCA_004322085.1 Burkholderiaceae bacterium | reverse complement strand
TGGCCCATGCATCGCCCACGGCGGTATTGAGCGGGGCCATCACGCCGGTGACGAATTCAACCAACCCGAGGCGCGATGCCAACTGGCCCAGCTCGCGCCGCAGCGCTTGCGGGTCGTGGCGGCCTATGAGATCCAGGTACGCGTCGAGCCTGGAGGCACTCGTGGAGTCCTGTCGGGCCGACGGCGCCCCGGCTGCTGGCGCGGACAGGGCCTGCAGAGCCTGCGGTGCCAGCGCCACGATGCGCCCGGGGCGATGCCCTGCATCGAGCAGGCGCCGGATGGTGCGCAGCCGCTCGACCTGGTCGGGCGGATAGACGCGATCCCCGGCGCCATCGCGCAAGGGACGGGGAAAACCGTAGCGACGCTCCCAAACCCGCAGGATGTCCTTGGACAGGCCGGTGCTTCTTTCCACCGCCGCGATGGAAAGACTCGGCTCGGGCATGGGCGCGCCGTCATTCATGAGGCAACCCATCCCCCGCTGAAAACGAACCGCATCCAAATGCCGCGCGACCGCGTAAACAACCCATGCCCGATTAAACCTCAGTTGGACAAATTATGCTTGAATGCGATAATTGTCTTAGACAAACTGTATAAACGTCAAATGTGAGAAACCCACCCATGAAAATCGCCATCGTCGGCTCCGGCATCTCCGGCCTGGCCGTGGCCCACAAGCTACGGGGCCAGGCCGACATCACCCTGTTCGAGGCGGGTGGCCATTTTGGCGGTCACACGCACACCGTCGACGTGACGCTGCCCACGCCACAGGGCGAGGTCACGCACGGTGTGGACACCGGCTTTCTGGTGTTCAACGAGCGCACCTATCCGAACCTGATCGCGCTGCTCGCCGAACTGCGCGTTGCCACCGCGCCGTCCGAGATGTCGTTCTCGGTCCAGGTGCCGGGCGCGCGGCGCGGGCGCACGCTGGAGTGGAGCGGCTCGGGCCTGCCCGCCGTGTTCGCCCAGCGCGGCAACCTGGTGAATCCGCGGTTTCTGGGCATGCTGGCCGACCTGCTGCGCTTCAACCGGCTTGCCACGCGCATCGCGCAGGCCAACGAGGAAGCGGCGCTGGTGCAGCCACTGGGCGACTTCCTGAAGGCGCACCGCTTTGGCGACGCCTTCCGCGACTGGTATTTCCTGCCCATGCTGGGCTGCATCTGGAGTTGCCCGATCGACCAGATGCTGCAGTTCCCGGTGGCCACCATGATCCGCTTTTGCCACAATCACGGCCTGCTTCAGGTGAGCCGGCGGCCCCAGTGGCATACCGTGGTGGGCGGCGCAAAACACTACGTCGAAAAAATCGTGGCGCGCATCGCCGACAAGCGTTTGAACACCCCCGTGCGCCGCATCGAGCGCGACGCTGCCGGGGTGCGTGTGGTGACGGACGCCGGCGCCGAGCGCTTTGACCAACTGGTGCTGGCCACCCATTCTGACCAGGCGCTGGCGCTGCTCGCTGACACCACGTGGGAGGAGCGCGTGGTGCTGGGCGCAATCCGCTACCAGCCCAATATTGCCGTGCTGCACACCGACGCCTCGGTGTTGCCGCGCCGGCGCGGCACCTGGGCGGCCTGGAACTACGAGCGCGCGCAGCACAGCGGGCCCGAGTCGGCCAGCGTCTGCCTGCACTACCTGATCAACCGCTTGCAGCCGCTGCCGTTCAGCCAGCCAGTGCTGGTGTCGCTGAACCCGAGGCGCGAAATTGCCGCGCGGCACGTCATCGGTACGTATGAATGCGAGCACCCGGTGTTCGACCTGGAAGCCATCCGCGCGCAGCACCGTGTCGCGCAACTGCAAGGCGTGCATCACACCTGGTACTGCGGCGCCTGGGCGGGTTACGGCTTCCATGAAGACGGACTCAAGTCGGGCCTGGCCGTTGCCGAGCAGTTACTCGCGCAGTTGCAGACACCGTGGGCGAAGGCGGCATGAACATGAACGCTCCCGCGGTTCCACTCATTGGCTTCGGCCAGGTGCGCCACACCCGGCTGCGTCCGCGCCACCACGACTTCGCCTACCCGACGTTCTTCCTGATGCTGCCGCTGCGCAGCCTGCGTGAATACAGCGGCCCGCTCGCCGTCAACCGGCGCGGCGCACTGAGCTTTTACGACACCGACCACGGCGACGGCCGCGGCCCCGGGCAGGGCGGCGCGCTGGCGTGGCTCGATGAGTTGCTGCACGCCGAAGGCATTGACGATGCCACGGGCGAGGTCTGGCTGCACTGCTACCCGCGCGTGCTGGGCTACACCTTCAAGCCCGTCAGCTTCTGGTACTGCCACGACGACGAAGGCGGCCTGCGCGCCATCGTGGTCGAGGTCAACAACACCTTTGGCGAACGCCACTGCTACCTGCTCGATGCGCCTCGCTACGGCATGGCGCTGCACGCGCGCAAGGTGTTCCACGTCTCGCCTTTCTGCGAGGTGAGCGGTGACTACCGCTTCCGGTTCATGCGCATCCAGCATGGCGGCGAAGACCGCACCGTGGTGCGCATCGACCACGATGACGACGCTGGCACCTTGCTGCAAACCAGCGTCAGCGGCACGCTGCTGCCGGTCAGCGCCGCCACTTTGCACCGCGCCGTATGGCGCTACCCGGCCATGACTTTTTTGTTGATCGCCCGCATCCACTGGCAAGCGCTCAGGCTCAGCTTGAAGCGCGTGCGCTTTCACCCCAAGCCCGACGCTCCCACCGACACGGTGACCCGTTGACCTGATCACCCATCCCAGCCCGACCGCCATGAACAGCACGACCGCTCCCCGCAACGCCACCTTTGTTTTGCCGCAGGGCACACCTGCCGCCGCACACACCGCACTGCGCCTGTTGCAGCGCCTTGAGCACGGCTCGCTGACGCTGCAGCTGCCCGACGGCACGCTGCAGCACTTTGGCCACGGCGGTGGGCCGGCGGCGGCCATGACGCTGCGCAACTGGAAGGTGTTCGCGGCGGCACTGCGCTCGGGCGACATCGGCTTTGCCGAGAGCTATATCGCCGGCGACTGGACCACGCCGCACCTCACCGACCTGCTCCAGCTGTTCATCGCGAATCGCCAGCACATCGAGGGCGTGGTGTACGGCAGTTGGGCCGGGCGCCTGCTCTACCGCATTCGGCACCTGCTCCATCGCAACACGCGCGCCAACAGCCAGAAAAATATCCATGCCCACTACGACCTGGGCAACGCCTTCTACCAGCTGTGGCTGGACGACACGATGAACTACTCGTCGGCCTGGTTCGAGGGCGACACCCGGGGCGACCTGCGCACGGCGCAGCACGCCAAGGTGCGCCGCGCCCTGCGCATGGCCCGCGTGCGGCCCGGCGACCGGGTGCTGGAAATCGGCTGCGGCTGGGGCGCGCTGGCCGAGATGGCCACCACTGAATTTGATGCCTCGGTCACCGGTATCACCCTGTCCACCGAACAACTGGACTTCGCGTGCGAGCGCATGCAGCGGCTGGGCGTGGCCGAGCGGGCCGATTTGCGCCTGCAGGACTACCGCGACATCGGCGACGGGCCATTCGATGCGATCTGCTCCATCGAGATGGTCGAAGCCGTGGGGCGCGAATACTGGCCCACCTACTTCCGGGCCGTGCACCGCCTGCTCAAGCCGGGCGGGCGCGCCTGCATCCAGAGCATCGTGATCGACGACAGCCTGTTCAAGCGCTACATCGGCTCCACCGACTTCATCCAGCAGTACATCTTTCCCGGCGGCTGCCTGCCCTGCCCGAGCGAGTTCCGCCGCGAGGCCGAGGCTGCCGGCCTGCGCGTGGAAGACGAATTTGCGTTCGGCCAGGACTACGCCGAGACGCTGCGGCGCTGGCGCGATCGCTTCGTGGCCCAACGCGGGCAGATTTTGCGGCTGGGCTTCGACGAGCGCTTCATGCACATCTGGGAGTTCTACCTGGCGTACTGCGAAGCCGCGTTCGCCATGAACAGTACCAACCTGATGCAATACACGTTGGTCAGGCCGTTACTATGAAGTTAATAGTGACATGTGCTTTACTGGTATTGGCTACGGCCACTTTTGGCTTGAATCTCGCAGGTGCGCGACCCGGTCTGCAAACAGCCCCGATGCCTGGCGTGCAACTGGCCGGGGAGGGAACGCTGCGCTTTCTGGGTTTTGTGATTTACCAGGCGCGCCTGTGGGTCAGCCCGGGCTTCGAGCCCGAGGATTACACCGCCCGGCCGTTGGCGCTGGAGCTGATCTATCACCGTGGCTTCACGGCCCAGGAGATTGCCCAGCGCTCCATAACGGAGATGCGCCGGGTCGGCACGTTCACCCCACAGCAGGCCGCGCGCTGGCAACAGGCGCTGCAGGCGGCGCTGCCCGACGTGAAAGCCGGCGACCGGCTTGCTGGCTTGTATCGACCCGGTGAAGGTGTCGTGTTCGAGCGGGATGGCCGACCGACCGGCGAAGTGAAAGATCCTGACTTTTCGCGTTTGTTCTTCGGCGTCTGGCTCTCGCCGCAAACTTCGGAGCCCCACCTGCGCAAGGCCCTGATTGCGGACCGCAAGACGGGGCAGCCATGAATACGCTGGCTGACCTGTCGCCGCGCCAGGGCATGGCCTACGGGCTGCTCGGTCTGCCGCTGGCGTTCGTGGCGTTGCCTTTGTATGTGCTGCTGCCCAACTACTACGCGCGCGAATTTGGCATGCCGCTGGCCAACCTGGGCGCTGTATTGCTCGGGGCCCGGCTACTCGACGCCATCATCGACCCGCTGTTGGGCCGGCTTAGCGATGCGCTGTTTGCCCGGTCCATCCGTGCGGTGCTGGCCACGGGCGCAGTAGCCGCGCTGGTGCTGGCGCTGGGCGTCAGCGGTCTGTTCTTTCCGGCGGTGCGGGGCCAGGGGCCGCTCATCGTCTGGGTAACGGCCTTTTTGCTCGTCACTTACACCGCCTACAGCCAACTCGGCATTGCCCACCAGTCCTGGGGCGCCCGGCTGGGTGGCACCGAGTTGCAGCGCGGACGCATCGTGGCCTGGAGCGAGGGAAGTGCTTTGGTGGGCGTGCTGCTGGCGTCGGTGCTGCCCGTGTTGGCGGGGTTGCCGGTGATGCTGGCCGTGTTCGCCGCCACGCTGGTGCTGGGCTGGTCGGCTTGGACGAAAGCGCCACGCCCGCCCGTGGAGGTGCCCGGCACGGGCCACGCCGCTCATTCCGTCGCCGCCCTGTGGCGCCCGTGGCACTGTGCGCCCTTCTGGCGCCTGCTGGCGGTGTTCATACTCAACGGTATCGCCAGTGCCATACCGGCCACGCTGGTGCTTTTCTACGTCCAGGACCGTCTGCAGGCGCCGACGGCGCAGGAGCCGCTGTTTCTGGGTGCCTACTTCGTTTGCGCGGCGCTGTCGATTCCGCTGTGGCTGCAAGCGGTGGCGCGCTGGGGGCTGGCCCGCACCTGGCTGGTCGGCATGCTGCTGGCGATTGGGGTGTTCGCGGGCGTCGCCGGCCTGGGCAAGGGCGATACGACGGCCTTCCTTCTGGTCTGCGTGCTGTCGGGTGCGGCGCTGGGCACTGACCTGGCCCTGCCCAGCGCGCTGCTGACCGGCGTGATCGCGCAGCAGGGCGATGACGGTCGATACGAGGGTGCGTATTTTGGCTGGTGGAACTTCGCCACCAAGCTCAACCTGGCGCTGGCGGCCGGGCTGGCGTTGCCGCTGCTGGGCTGGCTGGGTTATGTGCCCGGCACGCGCGACCCGCAGGCCTTGCGGACACTCGGCCTGGCCTACGCCGTGCTGCCCTGCGGCCTCAAGCTGCTGGCGGCGGCGACGCTTTATTTTCTTGTCATCCAGTACCCGCGCAACGGGCCCACCCTTATCCCGAAAGGCACCTCATGAAACAACGCCACTGGTTAATCACCGCCGCCATCGCCATCGCCGCCAGCTTTGCATTGGTGGGCTGTGCGACCCAGAATCTGACGGCCTATGCCAACGAAAAGCCGGTGCTGGATCTGGCGCAGTATTTCAATGGCCGCGTCGATGCTCACGGCATGTTCCAGGACCGCGGCGGCCAGGTCGTCAAGCGCTTCAGTGTTGTGATGGACTGCACGTGGAACGGTGACCACGGCGTGCTCGATGAAGCCTTTACGTATTCAGACGGCACCACGCAGCGCCGGGTCTGGCAGCTCACCAGACATGCCGACGGGCACTACACCGGTACCGCCGGCGATATTGTGGGGCAAGCGGTTGGAAAGACCTCGGGGAATGTCTTTCACTGGAACTACACGCTGAATTTGCCGGTAGACGGCAAGACCTACGAGGTGCAGATGGACGACTGGATGTACCTGATGGACGGCCACGTCCTGCTGAACCGCACGGCGATGAGCAAGTTCGGCATCCACCTGGGCGATATCACGCTGGCTTTTTCAAAACGTTGAAACATGAGCCTGAATCCCCGTATCACCCGCTGGGAGGGCCGCCGCGCCTGGCTGGTCGGCGCTTCCAGCGGCATTGGGCGCGCCACCGCATCGGCGCTGCACGCGCGCGGTGCATGCGTGGTGGTGTCGGCGCGCAGTGCCGAGTCGCTGCGGGATTTTGTCGACGCGCACCCCGGCAGCCGGGCACTCGCGCTCGACAGCACGCAGCGCGATGCGGTACAGGGCGCGGCCGCCGAACTCCTGGCGCAGGGGCCGCTCGATCTTGTTTTTTACTGCGCCGGCCACTACCGCGACATGCGCGCCACCGACTTCGATCTGGATGAGATGCTGCGCCACCAGCAGGTCAATATCACCGGCGCCCTGCACGTGCTGGGCGCCGTGCTGCCGGCCATGATCAAAGCCGCGCGGGGCGGGCACAGCGGGCACCTCAGCGTGATCAGCAGCGTGGCGGGTTTTCGCGGCCTGCCCAAAAGCCTGGCCTACGGCCCTACCAAGGCGGCATTGATCAATCTGGCCGAGGCGCTCTACCTGGACCTGCATGACCTGGGGCTGGGCGTGAGCTTGATCAACCCCGGTTTCGTGGCGACGCCGCTCACGGCCGGCAACGAGTTTTCGATGCCGGCGCTGATCTCGCCCGAAACCGCCGCCGCCGCCATTTTGCAGGGCTGGGCGCGCGGCGATTTCGACATCCACTTCCCCAAGCGGTTTACCCGCGTGATGAAGCTGCTGCGAGTGCTCCCGTACCGGCTCTATTTCCCGGCCGTGCGCCGCTTCACCGGCCTGTGATTCATGTCCCCTGCTTTGTCTCCGAACTTTGAGGATGCCGTCTCCCGCATCGTGACTTTTTTCGAGCAGCTGACGCTGGCCGGGGTGGCTGATGTCGACCGCCTTTATGCCCCGCACGCGCGCTTCAAGGATCCGTTCAACGCGGTGGAGGGGGTGGACGCCATCCGGCGAATTTTCGATCACATGTTCGCGGCGCTGCGCGAGCCGCGTTTTGTGGTGACCGGCCGCGTGGTACAGGGCGCGCAGTGCTTTCTGACCTGGGATTTCATGTTTTACTTCAGGAGCTTGCGCCAGGGCCAGGCACAGACCATTCGCGGCGCCTCGCACCTGGTCCTGGACGCGCAGGGGCTCATCACCTTGCACCGCGACTACTGGGATGCCGCTGAGGAGTTGTACGAAAAGCTCCCCGTGGTGGGTGGCGCGATGCGCTGGCTCAAAAGGCGCGCGAACGGCTGACCATGACGAGCGCCCTGGTCTGGTTTCGTCGCGACCTGCGCTGCGTCGACCACGCGGCGCTTCATCACGCTTTGCGTTTTGCGCGCCGCGTGTACTGCGTCTTCGTGTTCGATACCGACATTCTGGACGCGCTGCCAGAGCGCCGGGACAGGCGCGTGGAGTTCATCCATGCCAGCGTGGCCGAACTCGATGCCGCGCTCGGCGCCATGTCGCTGGCTGCGGGAGGTGATGGCGCCGGCGTCATCGTGCGCCATGGACGCGCGGTTGATTGTGTGCCGCAACTGGCAACCGAGTTGGGTGTCGGCAAGGTTTTTGCCAATCGCGACTACGAACCAGCGGCTGTCCGGCGCGACAACCAGGTTGCCGCGCTACTGGCCGCCAGCGGTATCGCCTTCGAGGACTTCAAGGACCAGGTCATTTTCGAGCGCGACGAGGTTCTGACCCAGACCCGCCAGCCATTCAGCGTATTCACTCCGTATCGCAATGCGTGGCTGCGGCAGCTTGATGATTTTCAGCTTCAGCCCTACCCCGTGCAAAAGTACGCGGTGCGTCTGGCCCCCAAACCGTCAGGCGAACGCTTGCCTACGCTCACCGAAATAGGATTCGAGTCCACCAATCTGCGCACGCTGGACTTGCCGACCGGAATGAATGGTGCGGGCCGATTGTGGAAAGAATTCCAGGCGCGCATTGACCGGTATCGGGAGCGGCGCGACTTTCCGGCGCACAAAGGCGTGTCCTACCTCTCGGTTCACTTGCGCTTTGGCACCGTGTCCATCCGGGAGATCGCCGGTTATGCCCGTCGACACGGCGGCGAGGGCGCGGACACCTGGCTGGCCGAACTGATCTGGCGCGACTTCTACCACATGGTGCTGTGGCACCACCCGCATGTCGTCGAGCATGCTTTTCGCCCCGACTGCGATCGCATCGAGTGGGACGATGCCCCCGAACTGTTCGCCGCCTGGTGCGAGGGCCGCACCGGCTACCCGATCGTGGATGCCGCCATGCGCCAGCTCAACCTGACGGGCTACATGCACAACCGCCTGCGCATGGTGGCGGCGTCGTTTCTCGCCAAGGACTTGGGCATCGACTGGCGGTTGGGCGAGCGCTACTTTGCGCGGCAGTTGAATGATTACGACCTGGCCGCGAACAACGGCGGCTGGCAGTGGGCCGCGTCAACGGGTTGCGACGCCCAGCCCTACTTCCGTATTTTCAACCCGGTGGCGCAGTCGCAGAAGTTCGACCCGCAAGGGCGCTTTATCCGCCGCTACCTGCCCGAACTGGCGCGTGTGCCGGACAAG
>SCRR01000335.1 GCA_004322085.1 Burkholderiaceae bacterium | reverse complement strand
CAGCCGATCCGGCTCGATGATGTGCTGGTGGTGCAGGGCGACTGGGGCCGCGTCGAAGAAATTACCGGCACTTATGTGGTGCTCAAGATCTGGGACGAACGCCGGCTCATCATTCCGCTGCAGTGGTTTATCGAAAATCCATTCCACAACTGGACGCGGCAAAGCGCCAGCATCATCGGCACGGTGTTTCTGTGGGTCGACTACCGCATGCCACTGGAGCCGCTGCGCGCCGAGGCGCAGCGCGTCTGCGAGGCCGCGCCCGAGTGGGACCGGCGCCTGTGCAAACTGCAAGTGACCGAGGCGGGCGAAAAAGCCATCCAGTTGCGGCTGCTGGTGACCTCCGCCAGCTCGGGCCAGAACTGGGACTTGCGCTGCAAGGCGCGCGAGGCGCTGGTGGATTTCATGCAGCGCGAGTACCCGCAGCACCTGCCGTTGATGCGCGCCGAGCTGGCCGACACAGTTAATGAACGAAAAGTGCCTGAGGCCCAATAGGGCTATTGGTAATTTGCTATCTAAACCGTAGTAATCGCACGCGGAGTTGCTACTGGAACGCGACCTCGAAGAAACTGCGCAGCTTGCGGCTGTGCAACTGGTCGATGCGCTGCTCGCGCAGCAACTCGACCGCGCGGATGCCGATGCGCAGATGCTGGTCCACGCGCTCGCGGTAGAAATGATTCGCCATGCCCGGCAGCTTGATCTCGCCGTGCAGCGGCTTGTCGGACACGCACAGCAGCGTGCCGTAGGGCACCCGAAAGCGAAAACCATTGGCCGCGATGGTGGCCGACTCCATGTCCAGCGCAATCGCGCGGCTCTGGCTGAAGCGGCGCTGCGGCGTGTTGTTTGGCAGCAGCTCCCAGTTGCGGTTGTCGGTGCTCGCCACGGTGCCCGTGCGCAGGATGCCCTTGAGCGCGGCACCGCTCAGTTGCGTCACATCGGCCACCGCGCTTTGCAGTGCCACCTGGATCTCGGCCAGCGCCGGGATCGGCACCCACAAGGGCAGCTCCTCGTCGAGCACATGGTCCTCGCGCACATAGCCGTGCGCCAGCACGTAGTCGCCCAGCTGCTGGCTGTTGCGCAGGCCGGCGCAGTGGCCCAGCATGAGCCAGGCGTGCGGGCGCAGCACCGCGATATGGTCGGTGATGGTCTTGGCGTTGGCCGGGCCGACGCCGATGTTGCTCATGGTGATGCCGGTGCGGTCCGCGCGCAGCAGGTGGTAGGACGGCAATTGCGGCAGGCGCGCGGGCGCGACGCCTAGCTCGTCACCCGGCTCGGGCGCGAGCCCCGCGCGGCGCGTGATCACGTTGCCCGGCTCGACAAAAGCAATGTAGTCGCTGGCCGGGTTGGCCATCGCCTCGTGCCCGAGACGCACGAACTCGTCGATGTAGAACTGGTAGTTGGTGAACAGCACGAAGTTCTGGAAATGATCGGGCGCCGTGCCGGTGTAGTGGCGCAGCCGCTGCAGCGAGTAGTCCACGCGTGGCGCGGTGAACAACGACAGCGGCTGCGCCTCGCCGGGGCGCGGCTCATGGGTGCCATTGGCGATGCCATCGTCCATCGCGGACAGGTCGGGCAGGTCGAACACGTCGCGCATCAGCAGGCGGCGCTCGGGCGTCATGCTGCCTTCCAGATGATCGTTCTCGGCGAACGAGAAGTGCACCGGAATCGGTTGCGTGCTGGTGCCCACCTCCAGCTCCACCTCGTGGTTCTGCAGCAGCAGGCGGAACTGCTCCAGGTAATAGTTGCCGTACAGGTCGGGTCGCGTCAGCGTGGTCTCGTAGCGGCCCGGTCCTGCGACGAAACCGTAGCTTAGGCGCTTGCTGTCCGCGGCGTGCAGCGTGGCGCGCGCTACCGTGTGAGTCTGGATGCGCACGAACGGGTAGCAGGCGCGCACATGTCCCGGCAGCGACTCGCCCGCCACAAAGCGCCGCATGGCTTGGCGCAAGTGGTCGATCTGCTGGGCGTAGATCAACTGGACCTGGGCCAGTGCGGCCTGCGGGTCGTTGTGGCGCGTGGGCGCGATGAAAGGGGGCAGGTAGGGCATGGCGCAATTGTCCATCAGGTCGCGGCGGCCGCCGCGCGTACGGGCTCGCGCATCGTCACGAACTCCTCGGCGGCAGTGGGGTGGATCCCGATGGTGCTGTCGAACACCGCCTTGGTCGCGCCGGCCTTCAAGGCCACGGCAAAGCCCTGCACTACCTCGCCGGCATCGGGTCCGACCATGTGCAGGCCCACCACGCGGTCGCTGGCGTCGTCCACCAGCAGTTTCATCAAGGTGCGCTCGCTGCTGCCGCTGAGCGTGTGCTTGAGCGGCTTGAAGTCGGACCGGTACACCGTGATGTGGCCGAACTTCGCGCGCGCCTGCGCCTCGGTGTAGCCTACGGTGCCGATGTTGGGATGGGTGAAGACCGCGGTAGGGATGAAGTCGTAACTCATGTCGCGCTGCGCCTTCCCCGCTGCCGGCCCCAGCAGATGATCGACCAGCGCCATCGCCTCGCCCAGCGCCACCGGCGTGAGCTGCAGGCGCGCCGTCACGTCGCCCAGCGCGTAAATGGAGGGCACCGAGGTCTGGTAGTGCGCGGTCACGACGATCGCACCGTCGTTGCCCAGCGCGACGCCCGCCGTCTCCAGCCCCATGTTGTGCACATTCGGCACGCGGCCGGTCGCATACAGTACCGTGTCCACGGTGGCGCTGTCGCCGCTGGCCAGACGCACCACCAGGCCGGCCGCCGTGCGTTCGATCGCTGCCACGTCGGACTTGACGCGCAGATCGACCCCTGCCTTGCGCATTTCGGCGGCGACGAAGTCGCGCACCTCGTCGTCGAAGCCGCGCAGCACCTGCTCGCCCCGGTACAACTGCGTGACCCGTGACCCGAGCCCGTTGAAGATGGACGCGAACTCGCAGGCGATATAGCCGCCGCCCACCACCAGCAGACGCGCCGGGAACGGGTCCAGATCGAAAATCTCGTTCGAGGTGATCACGTGCTCGCGTCCCGGAACGTCGGGCACGCTGGGCCAGCCGCCGGTCGCGACCAGGATATTTCTGGCGCTGTAGCTGCGCTGATCGAGCTGCACCGTGTGCGCATCCGCCAGCCGCGCATGTTGTTCGAACAGTTGCACGCCCGCGCCGGTCAACAGCTGCAGGTACACACCGTTGAGCCGCGCGATCTCGCGGGCGCGGTTGCTCTTGAGCCGCGGCCAGTCCAGTTGCGGGGCTGGTACCTCCCAGCCAAAACCACGCGCCTCTTCAAAGGCTTCGGCGTAGTGCGCGGCGTAGCTGTACAGCTTCTTGGGGATGCAACCCACGTTGACGCAGGTGCCGCCCAACCCGGCGACGCCGCCCGCCTCCGCCAGCGCCACGCGCGCTCCGCGCTGTGCCGCCATGCGCGCGGCGCGCACGCCGCCACTGCCGCCGCCGATCACGAACAAGTCAAAGTCGAAATTTTTCATCTTGAGTCAATCCGGTTTTCCTGGAAACCAATGGCAGACCTTGAATATTGGGTGAACAATCACCAGATTCAATGCGATAACCGTACACGATTCAGCCTCATCATGACCACCCCACTCAAAATCGACTTTGTCTCCGATGTTTCCTGCCCCTGGTGCGCCATCGGCCTGAAGTCGCTGGACCAGGCGCTCGCGCGTGTCGGCGACGATATCAGCGCCGAGCTGCATTTCCAGCCGTTCGAGCTCAACCCCCAGATGGCGCCCGAGGGCCAGGAGATCACCGAGCACATCACCGAAAAGTACGGCATCACGCCTGCGCAGGCGCATGCGAATCGAGAGAACATCCGCGCGCGCGGGGCCCAGGTAGGCTTCAAGTTCAGCATGGCGGACGAGCCGGGCGGCGGACGCAGCCGCATCTACAACACTTTTGATGCGCACCGGCTCCTGCATTGGGCCGAGCTGGAAGGCTTGATGCAGCAAAAGGCGCTCAAGGAAGCGCTGTTCAAGGCCTATTTCACCGACGGGCAAAGCCCCGGTTCGCACGAGGTGTTGGTGCGCGCGGCGGCCGGGGCTGGGCTGGACGCCAAGCGTGCGCGCGAGGTGCTGGATTCAGGCGCGTATGCCCACGAGGTGCGCGAGCGCGAGCAGTTTTACCTGCAGCACGGGATTCATTCCGTGCCCGCGATCATCATCAACGGGCGCCATCTGATCTCGGGCGGGCAACCCGCCGAGGTGTTCGAGCGGGCGCTGCGCCAGATCGCCGCCGAAGGCTGACGGCGAAGAGACACTGCCGCGCACCGCTCAGCGGCTGGGTTTGCTGGCTTCGTGACCGATCACGCCGCCCACGGCCGCACCGCCGACCGTTCCCAAGGCGCTGCCACCCGTCAGGAGGGCACCACCGACAGCGCCTACACCGGCGCCGACGGCGGTATTCTGGCCTTGCCTTGACATGCCGGCACACCCGCTCAGGCCGAGGACCAGGACCGCGGTGGCCGCACTGAGCGCAAAATTTTGTATCGTTTTCATGGGACTACCCCTTTCTCGAAATGAAGTGAGTGGCGACAAGGCCATCCACAACTTCACTTTAGAAAAGATCGGGTGTGCGCGCTGTCGGGACCATTCGCAAGCCGGTGTAGGACAGCGATGACAATCAACCCGCGGGCGAGGCGGCCGGGCGCAGCGAATCCACGACGGCCAGCACCGGCTGCAGCACGCTGGCGCCGAGCTTTTTCGAGCGCTCGCCGCTCCAGCCGGTCAGCTCGTCGGGCAGATCCGCGTTGTCCTTGAACGGCATCTCGATGGTGAAGGCCAGGCAGTCGAAGGTCTGGCCCACCCAGTTCGTCGCGAGTGTCAGGTTGGCGCTGCCGGGCGCGGCGCGGCCGTAGCCCTGCGCCGTCTGAAAATCGGGGCTGGCGGCCAGCCATGCTGCCTTGAAGGTCGCCTCCAGCGCTGCGACGCGTGGCGTGTAGCCAGGGTTGCCCTCGGTGCCGGCCACGAAGTTGTAGGGCAGGCTCTCATCGCCATGCGCGTCCAGGCACAGGTCCACGCCGGTCTGCTGCATCGCCTGGCGCACCAGCCAGACCTCGGGCGACCTGTCCAGGCTCGGCGCCTGCCATTCGCGGTTCAGGTTCGCGCCGGCCGCGTTCGTGCGCAGGTTGCCGCGCACCGCGCCGTCCGGGTTCATGTTCGGCACCACGTAAAAAATGCAACGCGCCAGCAGCACGCGGGCGACCGGGTCGTCGCCATCGAGCAGCCGCTCCAGAAAGCCCTCGACAAACCATTCGGCCATGGTCTCGCCGGAGTGCTGGCGCGCGATCAGCCAGACCTTGCGTTTGTCCGCAGCGGCGACGGCGCTGGCCGCATCGGTGATGCGCAGCAGCGTCATGTCGCGCCCGTCCAGCGTGGCACCGAGGTGCTGTACCTGCACAGGGTCGGACTGCCCGGCCGAACCGATCAGGTCGAGATGGCGCTCGTACGAGTAGGGCTCGAAGTAGGCGAAGTAGACGCTGTGCGTGTCGGGCGCGAGCCGCGCCGTCAGGACCTGACCGTCGAAGCTGGTGTCGACGCGCACCCAATGCTGGCGATCGTGGCTGGCCAGCACGCGGTACCCAATCCAGCCCTTGGGGAAGGCGCACTGGCCCGCGTTCAGAAAGCGCAGCGTCAGCGGCAACCCGGCCGCGCCCTGCAACCGGAAATGAAACCACTGAGCGAAGGCAGCGGCGTTGTCGGGCCGGATGTTGAGTTGGATGTCGTTCGGGTCGTCCAGGCTCACGACCTCGATGGCGCCGGCGTCGAAGGATGTCGAGATGCTGAGCTGCGGCATGGGTCCTTCAAGCCTTCGCATAACGCTCGCGCAGTTCGCGCTTGAGTACCTTGCCGATCGCGCTGCGCGGCAGCTCGGTGACGAACTGCAAGGCGGCGAGCCGCTGCGTCTTGCCTACGCGCGCGTTGAACCATTGCAGAATTTCATCGGCGCTGGCCGCGCCCTCGGGCTGCCGCACAACGAAGGCCACCGGCGTCTCGCCCCAGGCAACGGACGGCACGCCGACCACGGCTGCCTCGGCGACCAGCGGGTGCTCGCGCAGCACGGCCTCCAGGTCGCTCGGGTAGATGTTGAAGCCGCCCGAAATGATCATGTCCTTCTTGCGGTCGAACAGCGTGAGAAAGCCGTCGGCGTCGAAGCGCCCCACGTCGCCGGTGCGGATGAAGCGCTTGCC
>SCRR01000334.1 GCA_004322085.1 Burkholderiaceae bacterium | reverse complement strand
GCGACCGACTCGAGCACGGTCAATCCGGCAAACAGGGTGTTGATCTGGAACGTGCGGGTCATGCCGCGCTTGACGCGCTGATGCTGCGCCAGTGCCGTGATGTTCTCGCGTCCGAGGAAGACCTGGCCGCTGGTGGGGGTCAGCGCACCGGTCAGCAGGTTGATGAAAGTGGTCTTGCCGGCACCGTTTGGTCCGATCAGCGCATGGCGCGAGCCCGGCGCAAAAGTCAGCGAGACATCGCTGTTGGCCTTGAAGGCGCCCCATTGCTTGGACAAGCCCTGGGTGCGCAGTTCGAGCGCTGCGGCATCCGCCTTGGGCGCGATGGGGTGGCTCATGGTGGCGTGCGCCTCGTGGCTGGCGCGGTGCGGCTCAGGCGCTGGCGGATCTTGTCCAGGCCG
Organism: Burkholderiaceae bacterium; assembly: GCA_004322085.1. Taxonomy (GTDB): domain Bacteria; phylum Pseudomonadota; class Gammaproteobacteria; order Burkholderiales; family Burkholderiaceae_C; genus Rhodoferax_A. The sequence continues at coordinate 3,702 of SCRR01000334.1, read as the reverse complement.
CCCAGGATGCCGCCGCGTGCGAACAACACGATCACCACCAACAGCAGACCCAGCCAGAACTGCCAGTAGACCGGGTTGAGGTCCGAAAGATAGCTTTGTGCCAGCATGAAGACAGCGGCGCCGATCAGTGCGCCGTACAGCCGGCCGGCGCCACCGAGCACCAGCATGATCAGCAAATCGGCGGAGCGCGAAAACCCCAAAGTGTCGAGGCCGACAAATTGCGTGGTCTGGGCCAGCAGCGCGCCGGCCACGCCGGCCACTGCGGCCCCCAGAGTAAACACCACGGTCAACCGTTGCGGCACGTTGGCGCCGATGGCGGGCATGCGCTTGCCACCTTCACGGATGCCGGTCAGGCTCAAGCCGAACGGCGAGTTCACCAGCCGGCGCAGCACGACGAACAACACGAACAGCACGATCAGGCTGTACCAATAGGCCGTCTTGCCGTAGAGGTCGAAGCCGAACAGGCCAAGCACCTTGCCCTCCACGATGCCCGACAGCCCGTCCACGCCGCCGGTGAGAAAAGTCGCCTTGTTGGCCGCTTCGAACAGCACCAGGCTGATGCCCAGCGTCACCATCAGGCGCGTCAGGTCCTGCCCGGGCACCACCAGAAAGCTGGTCAGAAAGCCGAACAGCGCCGCCAGTGCGGCGGCGGCCAGCAGACCCAGCAGTGGCTCGGTCCAGCCGTGCGCTGCGAGCAGGCCCGCAGTGTAGGCGCCGAGCCCGAAAAAGGCCGCATGGCCGAGCGAGACAATGCCGGCGTAACCCAGGATCAAGTCGAGCGAGACTGCAAACAGGCCGATGATGAGGGTCTGGCTCATCAAGGACAGGTAGCCGGGGAATAGAAAGTAGGCGGCCACCGTGACGAGCCAGAACACGATCTCCAGTGGCTGCCAGCGATCGTTCGGCAGTGGCGGGCGCGGCGGATGGAGCCAGCTCAGCATCATGAGCGTTTGCCGATGAGCCCGGCCGGAAACAATACCAGCAGCAGCACCATCAGGCCGTAGATGATGAAGGAGCCGATGGCGGGCACATAATATTTGCCCGCCACGTCGCACACGCCCAGGATCAGCGCCGCAATCAACGGGCCCTTGATGGTGCTGGCGCCGCCGACCACAACCACCAGCAGAAAATAGACCATGTACTTGATCGGAAAGGTCGGGTCGAGGCCGAGCACGTCGATGCCCAGTCCACCGCCCAGTCCGGCCAGCCCCGAGCCCAGCGCGAACGTGAGGCTGAACACCCGGCTCACGTTGATGCCCAGTCCGGCCGAGGCCTGCTGGTTGTCGACCGAGGCCCGGATCTGCGCGCCGAAGCGGGTGCGCTCCACGAGCGCGCGCAGTGCCAGCGTGATGAGCACGACGATGCCAATCAGGAAAAGGCGGTACACGCCCACGTCCACCCCCAGCAGCGAGACCTGGCCGAGCAGCCAGCCGGGCAAGTGCATCGGTTGCTGCGACGAGCCCCAGGCATAGGTGGCGGCCGCGACCGCAATGAAGGTCAGGCCGATCGAGAACAGCACCTGGTCGAGTGGACTGGCCTGGTACAGCCGCCGGTACAGCAGGCGCTCCAGAATCAGTCCCACCAGCGCACTCGCAATGAAGGCCAGCGGCAGGGTCAGCAGGAACGGCGCGCCAAAGCTGTTCATGGCCATCACGCACACGTAGCCCCCCAGCATCGCGAAGGCCCCATGCGCGAGGTTGACGAAGTTCATCAACCCCATCGTGATAGCCAGTCCGACGCTGATCAGAAACAGCAGGCTGCCGTAGGCAACGCCATCGAACAGGACGCCAATGAAGTGACTCAGCATGGAGATTTGCGCTTGCCCCCGGGTTGGAGTTGGATGGTGAGTCTGACGGTGAAACAGATTGTACGTATGATCAATATTCAACCCGCACGGCGCCGCGCGCCCCATACCCAAGGAGACACCGGATGAGTTTGACGAAACACCTGCTGGCGGCCACGATGATGGCCGGACTTATGACGGGGGCACAGGCGGCAGAGCCGCTGAAGATCGGGATGATCCTGCCGATGTCTGGACCCTTCGCGGCGTATGGCAAGCAGATCGAGCATGGCGCCAATCTGTACCTGAAGGAGCACAACAACATGCTGGGCGGACGCCCGGTCGAGATCGTTCTCAAGAATGATGACCCCGGCACCTCGGGCGAAATTGACAAGCGCCTCGCACAGGATCTGGTGATCCGCGACAAGGTCGATATCCTGGCCGGCTTTGCACTGACGCCATCGGGGCTCGCCGTCGCACCGATCGCGACCGAGGCCAAGAAGCCGATGGTCATCATGAACGCGGCCACGTCGATTATCACGACCAAGTCGCCCAACATCGTGCGCGTGTCGATGACGCTGCCGCAAACCACGGCGCCGATTGCGACCTGGGCCGCGAAGAACAAGATCAAGAAAGTCTTCATGCTGGTGGCCGACTACGGCCCCGGCTACGACGCCGAGGCCCAGTTCAAGAAGACTTTCACCGCCGCGGGCGGCGAGATCATCGGCGACGTGCGTACCCCGGTGAAGAGTCCTGATCTGGCCCCCTACCTGCAAAAGATCAAGGATGCCAAACCCGACGCCGTGTTCCTGTTCCTGCCACCGGGCGAGCAGACCATCGCCTTCATGAAGGGCTTTGCCGAGCGCGGCCTGGGCCAAGCCGGCATCAAGATCATCGCGACCGGCGACTTGACCGACGAGGACCTGATCAATGCCATGGGCGACAACGCGCTCGGCATCGTGACCTCCTTCCACTATTCAGAGGACCACAAGTCGCCCGAGAACAAGGCCTACGTGAGCGCCTACTACAAGGCGTACCCGAAGGACCGGCCCAACTTCATGTCGGTGGGCGGCTATGACGGCATGCACCTGATCGACCTGGCGCTCAAGAAAACCGGCGGCGATGCAGAGGTGACCAAGTTCATCGACGCCGCCAAGGGAATGAAGTGGACCAGCCCGCGCGGCCCGATCATGATCGACCCCGCCACGCGCGACGTGGTGCAGACCCTGTACATCCGCAAGGTCGAGAAGGTGGACGGCAAGCTGCAGAACGTCGAGATCGACCAGATCCCCGACTTCAAGGATCCGGGCAAGCCGTAATACAGGTGCAGCCCCGGCCCGCACGCTGCGCGGGTTCAGGGGCCCGTAGCGGCTATTGCCAGTTCGCCTGCTTGCGCAGGACGAAGTCGTGCTCGGTGTGGCCGGGCACGCTCTTCCACACCCCACGGATTTCCCTGCCGCACGAGCCTTCCACGATCTGGCCTGTCCAGGTGGCCGTGATGGCGTTTCCATCGCTCGATTCCTCGAGCGTGAAAACCCCGTTGTCCACATCGCCCGCCACTTGGGCCTTGGCCGCGTCGCGGGTGATCGTGCCGCTCAGACTGCCGCCGAACTGTTGATTGCGCTCCAGCTGCAACGCTGCCTGCGTGGGGGTGCCGCCGGCGCCTGCATCGAACTGCGCCTGCCAGCGACCGAACAGCCGCGCACTGTCCACGTCGGCCGCCGCAGGGCAGCTGACATCTGCCGGTTTATTGGAGTCATTCTGGGCTGTAGCCCATACTGGTATTGCGCAAGATGCTATGAAAAGAATAATTACCCGGGTGTGCATCATGATCCAGTCGGCACAGCGGCGGCGGTCGCCGTCTCCAGCGCCTTTTTAGCGAACTCGGCACGCAGCGCCTTGAGTTTTTCGCGCGGGTCTTC
>SCRR01000333.1 GCA_004322085.1 Burkholderiaceae bacterium | reverse complement strand
CGCGAAGATGGATTGGTACATCAGGCTTCTCCTGTGAACAGCGCCAGCGCCTGCGTGGTCAGGTTGTCCAGTGACGCCGGCCCCCGCGGCGAAAACCACTGAACCGACCAGTTCAGCGCGCCAAAGATGAACAGCCGCGCGGTGCGCGGATCGGCCGCAAGGCTGCCGCCCTGATGCAGCGCGCGCAGCGTCGGCATCCACTGCGCCTCGTAGGCGCCCGTGAGCTTGGAGATGCCTTCGCGCTGCCCATCATTGAGCGAGCGCCATTCGTACAGCATCACGGGAATGAAGTCGCTGCCGGGACCGAGCAGCACCTCGAAGTGATTGCGGATCAGCGTGCGCAGCCGCTCGCGCGCCGGCGCATCGGCCGGCATGCGGTCGAGTGCGGCCTGCTGGCTGCGCGCGGCCTGCGCCATGCCCTCCTGCATCACCACATACAGGAGCGCGTTCTTGCTCTCGAAGTGGTAGAACGGCGAGCCGCCGTGCATGCCGGCGGCCGCCGCGATGTCGCGCGTGCTGGCCGCGGCGAAGCCCTTGGCGCGGAACAACCGGGCCGCGCCCTCGATGATCAGGTGGCGGCGGTTGCCCTCATCGAGCTCCGCGTGGGTCTTGCGCGGGCGCCCGCGCGGGCGGCGCGCGCCCACAGGCGCTGGGGAGACCGGGGAAACACCGGACGCCAACACAACCGTGTCGACATCGGGCGATCTCTGCGGGATTTTTGCCATAGCCCGCAAGATAGCAGAGACGCTTATTTATAGCAAGCGGTTGCTTTGTATAAATGAGCAAGACAGGTCAGGCTGACCAGTTCACCAAGCCGCTCCAGGCCGTGGCCAGCACCACCAGGCCGAACGCGATGCGGTACCAGGCAAAGCCGACGAAGGTGTGGGTCGCGATATAGCGCAAGAGCCAGCGGATGCACAGCCAGGCGGCGATGAACGACACCACCAGGCCCACGCCGAACAGGGGAATGTCCGCCATCGACAAGAGCGCGCGCTCCTTGTACAGGCTGTACACGCCGGCGCCGATCAGCGTCGGGATGGCGAGGTAAAACGAGAACTCCGTGGCCGCCTTGCGCGACAGGCCCAGCAGCATGCCGCCGATGATGGTGGCGCCGCTGCGGCTGGTGCCCGGAATCATGCCCAGGCACTGCACCAGGCCGACCTTGAAGGCGTCCAGCGCGCTCATGTCGTCCACGGTCTCGATGCGCGGCACGGGCTTGGCGATTTTCTCCACCCACAGGATGATGAGCGCGCCGACGATGAAGGCGCCGGCCACCACGCCGGGGTTGAACAGGTGCTCTTTGATGGTTTTGTAAACCAGCACGCCCAGCACCGCCGCCGGCAAAAAGCCGATCAGCACATTCAGCGCAAAGCGCTGCGCCTGGCGCTGGCTGGGCAGGTCCACCAGGGTTTGCTTTATCTTTTGCCAGTAATAAATGATCACCGCGAAGATCGCGCCGGTCTGGATCGCGATGTCGAACACCTTGGCCTTGTCGTCATCAAAACCCAGCAGCGCCCCGGTCAAAATCAGATGCCCGGTTGACGACACCGGCAAAAACTCGGTCAGGCCCTCGACCACGCCCATCACGGCGGCCTTGATCAGCAAAACGATATCCACACACGCTCCTGTAAAGAGCGGCCATTATCGCTGCGCCCTATGACAGTCCCGCAGCCCTTCGGCTGCGAGCGCGGCGCCGCAATTCACGCACTTGCGCTGCATTTCGCGCCGCCCGCGCCGCAATTCATCGCAAACCGGTAGTGCGCCCGCACCGGCAGCGGCACAGTTCACCCCACTGCCTGACTACCGGAGCCCCACCATGCAACTCACCCCCATCATTGCCATCCACCTGAGCGCCGCCACCTTCATCGGCCTGGCGGTGGCCTTCGGCTACCTGGCGCGCCACAACATCACGGGCCATCGCCGGGCCATGCAGATCACCTACATCGCCGCCTGCCTGGTGGCCGGAGGCTTCACCTTCCTGCCGGGCCGCCTGCTGGGTGACCTGCTGCTGCAGCAACTGCAGGCCCTGGCCTGAGTTGCCCATTTCTCTCAACCCTCACTGGAGTAAATCATGCTTGCACAAATCATCATCCACACCCCACTCTGGGTCTGGGGCCTGCTGCTCGCGCTGCTCGCGCTCGGCGCCAGCCAGCTGCTCACCCGCAGCGTGGCGCTGCGCCGCACCAACGCGCTGCCGCTGGCCATGGTCGCGCTGTCGCTTTACGGCACGGTATCCGCGTTCGGCACCGGGCCGCAGGTTCTGCTGGCCTGGCTGGTGGCCGGCGCCGTGGCTGGCGCCCTGGTGTTGCAGCGCACGTTGCCGCACGGCACCCGCTTCGACGCGGCGAGCCGGCGCTTCACGGTGCCGGGCAGCGCCGTGCCGCTGGTGCTCATCGTCGGCATCTTCCTTGTCAAGTATTTTGTCGGGGTCACGCTGGTCATGCAGCCGGTGCTGGCCCACGAAACCAGCTTCCAGCTTGGGTTTGGCGCGCTGTACGGCGCCTTCAGCGGCGTGTTCGCGGCGCGCGGTATCCGCCTGTGGCGGCTGGCGCTGCAACATGAGCGCGATGCGTCCGCACTGGCAGCCTGATGCGTGACACCCGCAGCCCGCTTTCATTGCATACTTGATCACGGTTGCACTCCATGAACACACCCCTGACACCCGACGAAATCGAGCGGCTTGCCACCCGCCGCGCCAGGGCCAAGCTCGGCTGGTACGCCCATGCGGGCGTGTACCTGGTCGTGAACACATTTCTGTTCCTGCTGTCCACCTACGGACCGGGACAGCGCCATTGGGCGATCTACCCGGCGCTGGGCTGGGGCCTGGGGCTGGCGCTGCATGGCATCTCGGTGTTCGCGCTCGGCACGGGCAGCGGCTTGCGCGAGCACATGATCGACAAAGAGCGCGAGCGCCTGCAACGCCGCCAGCAGGGCCGCCGCTGAGGTTGCCAGCGTGCGCGTCACCCAGGAATCCGTCAACAACGGCCGCATCGACGGCATCGGCTTGCTGCGCCGCTACCTGCAGGTGCTGGCGTTCTGCCTGACCATTGCGGCCCTGCAATACTTCGCCCGACCCGACCAATCCTACGAGGTGCCGCTGATTTACTCGCTGTGCATCGGCTCGGCCTGCTGGGCACTGATCGACATCGGCCGCTTCCTGTTCGATCCTGACCCTGAAACGGGCTGGCCGCGCGGTCTGGGCAAGGTCGTGCTCGTGGTGCTGGGCATCGTGGGGGGCAATGTCATTGGCACTTTCGCAGCGGACACCTGGTTCGGCTGGTCGTCGTGGCAGCAAAGCCTGGCCCAGCAGCGCCTGTCCTGGTTGCTCTCCCTGTTGGCCGGTGTGGTCATCGTCTTCTACTTCAACGCGAGGGGCAGGAGTCAGCGCCTGCAGCGCCAGATGCGGCAGGCCGAGCAGCAGACCGCCGAAGCCCGGCTCAAGCTGCTGCAGACCCAACTGGAGCCGCACATGCTGTTCAACACGCTGGCCAACCTGCGCGTGCTGATCGCCAGCGACCCGGCCCGCGCGCAGCACATGCTGGACCACCTGATCGACTACCTGCGCGCCACGCTCGGGGCCTCGCGCGCCAGCACGCACGCGCTGCAGACCGAGTTCGAGCGCATCAAAGACTACCTGGAACTGATGGCCGTGCGCATGGGCCCGCGCCTGGCCTACACGCTGGAGCTGCCACCCGAACTTGTAAACCACCCGGTCCCCACGCTGCTGCTGCAACCGCTGGTGGAAAACAGCATCCGGCACGGACTCGAGCCCAAGGTCGAAGGCGGCAGCGTCAGGGTGAGCGCGCGCCGCGAGGGCGACTGGCTGCTGCTTGAAGTAAGCGACGCCGGCGTGGGCATGCAGAGCGCGCTGGACACCGTGCGCGCGCCCGCCGGCGGTTTTGGCGTGGCCCAGGTGCGCGAGCGGCTGGCGACCGCGTACGGGACGCGTTCCGCTATCGAGTCGATAGTGCCCCCCACCGGCGGAACAAGCACTATCATTCGATTGCCCTATGAAATTCCGCACCCCCCATGAAACTGGAGCACGTCCAGCTTGAGCCCGACCGCGCTGATTGCCGAAGACGAGCCGCTGCTGGCGCAAGCGCTGCAGGCCGAACTGGGGCGCGTGTGGCCCGAGTTGCGCGTGCTGGCCAGCGTGGGCGACGGCCAGTCGGCGGTGCAACAGGCTCTGCAGCTGCGACCCGACGTGCTGTTTTTTGATGTACGCATGCCGGGCCAGAGCGGCCTGGAAGCCGCCTTGGAGCTGGCCGACGAATGGGACATGCAAACGCCCTTCCCCGCGCTGGTTTTCGTGACCGCCTACGATCAGTACGCGGTGCAGGCCTTCGAGGCGCAAGCCGTCGACTACGTGCTCAAGCCCGTGCAGCCGGCGCGCCTGCAGAAAACGGTGTCAAAAGTGCAGCAAACCCTGATGCAACATGCACAACCAGCTACTAATCTTGAAGCAACCCTGGCCACGACGCTAGGCCAGTTGCGCCACCTGATGGGCGCCGCGGGCGCGCCAGCCGCCACCGCCGGCACCCCGCTCAAGGTCATTCCCGCCGGTGTGGGCAGCCAGGTCCGGCTGGTGCCGATCGACGAGGTGGCCTGCTTCGAAGCGGCCGACAAATACGTGCGCGTGCTCACGGCCGGTGCGCAAGGCAGTCACGAATATCTGATCCGCACCCCGCTCAGGGAACTGCTGCCGCAGCTCGACGCCACCACCTTCTGGCAGGTGCACCGCGGCACCGTGGTGCGCGCCGGCGCGATCGACACGGTAACGCGCGACGAGAGCGGCAAACTGCACTTGACGCTACGTGGGCGCGCCGACAAACTGCCGGTCAGCCGGCTCTATGCCCATCTGTTCAAGGCGATGTGACCATGCCCGACCCGTTACCCGACGATCTTGCCCTGCCGGCGCATGCCACGGCCATTCTCGACTTCTGGTTTGACGACGGCCTGGCGCTGGGCTGGCCCACGCGCGACCTGAGCGCGCAATGGTTCGGTGCCAGCGCTGCGTTGGACCGGCAGATTGGGCAACAATTCGGCCCCTGGGTGAAGCAAGCGCAGGCCGGCGGCCTTCAAGACTGGGAACGGGGCGACCCGGACGGCGGCGCCATGCCCGGTGGCATTCGGGGCGGCGCGCGGCTGGCGCTGGTGATCCTGCTCGACCAGTTTGGCCGCAATATGTTCCGCGGCAAGCGCCAGGCCTTCGCGGGCGATGCGCGCGCGCAGCAACTGGTCGGCGATGCGCTGGCGCAGCGACTGGATGCGCAACTGCCGTGGGTCGCAAAGGTGTTCATGTACATGCCGCTGATGCATGCCGAACAGGCGGCGCTGCAGGACGATTGCGTGCGCTACTTCACGGCGCTGGCGAACCAGGCGCCGCCCGAGTTGCAGGCGCGCATGGCGAGCCACCTGGACTTTGCGCGCCAACACCGCGACATCATCACCCAGTTTGGCCGGTTCCCGCACCGCAATGCTGTGCTGGGGCGCACCAGCACCGCGCCGGAGCGCAAGTTCCTGAAGAACGGCCCGCGCTTCGGGCAGTAAGGCGGTTAGCGACGGTTGTCCCAGTGTCCACGGTCATGGCCGCGCCCATGATGCTCGCGCCACTCCTCCCGACTACGCCACCTTTCACCGTAGTAGCCGGGACTAACCCAGCCGGTGTGGTAAACCGGGTAAGGCGCGACCACCACGGGAGGCGGCCCGTAATACACTTGTGGCCGCACATAAACGGGGGCCGGCTGGTAATACACGGGCGGGGGCGCCACATACACCGGCGCGGGAATCCCGAAGGCAATGCCGGGCAGGCCTATGCCCACGGACACGTCGACGTGCGCCTGCGCGGCGCCGGTGGCGCCGAGTGCGACCACGGCCAGCACGGCCGCCGCGGCGGTGGCGTATACAGAACGGTTGTTTTTCATTCGGATCTCCTTGAGAGGGCGT
>SCRR01000030.1 GCA_004322085.1 Burkholderiaceae bacterium | reverse complement strand
GGAAGGTGCCAGCCACGGCGTGCGCGCCAACGTGATCTGCCCCGGCTTTGTGCGCACCGCGCTGGTGGAAAAGCAGATTCCCGAGCAGGCCAAGACCCTGGGCATCAGCGAGGCCGAAGTGATCAAGAACGTGATGCTGAAAGAAACGGTGGACGGCGAGTTCACCACGGTGCAGGACGTGGCCGAAGTGGCGCTGCTGTTCGCGTCCTTCCCGAGCAATGCGCTCACCGGCCAGTCGCTGGTGGTGAGCCACGGCTGGTTCATGCAGTAAATGAAGCCAGAGTCGGCGCCTGCCGCGAGCACGCCGGTTCTGTGGTTTTTTGCCGTGCTGGCGGGTGCGCTGGCGGCCGGCGCGGTCGCCGGCTTTCATGTCTTGATTGCCGGCGTGGAGTGGCTGGCAACGGGCTACCTGGGCAGCCTGGTGGCGGCGGCCAAGTCGCTGCCGCCCTGGCACCGGGCGCTGGTCGGTTCCGTGGGCGGCCTGCTGGCCGGCGTGATACTGCAATTGGGCCGGCGCTGGGCCGCACGCGGGCCGGACGGCGCCGAGCACCTGGACTACATCGAGGCGGCGCGCCAGGGCCGGGTCGATCTGAACAACCGGACCACGCTGGTTCGCAGTGCGTCCTCCCTCTTGTCGGTCAGCACCGGCGCGTCGCTCGGGCGTGAGGGCACCATGGTGCAACTGGGCGCCTGGTTTGCCGCCAAGCTGGCGCAATACGCCCCCTTGTCCGAACAGCAACGCAATGTGATCCTGGTCTGCGGCATTGCGTCCGGCATCGGCTCGGCCTACCACGCGCCCGTTGCCGGCGTGGTGTTCGTGCTGGAACTCGCGCTGGGCTTTCTGGCCGCGCAGACCGTGGCACCGGTGTTGATCTCGGCGGCCACGGCGGCGGTTCTCATGTTTGGCCTGGTCGATCCGGCACCGCTGTATCCGATGCCCCCAGTGAATCTGGTGTCGACTACCCTGGGCATGGCACTGCTCGCCGGCCTGGTGTGCGGCGGCATCGGTTGGGGTGTGCTCGATCTGGTGGTGCGCACGCGTGCCGCATTCGGCCGCATCAAGGCACCGACGCTGCGCCTGGGGCTCGGGGGCGTGCTGGTGGGCCTGCTGTCGGCGTTCGTGCCCGAAGTCTGGGGCAATGGCTACAGCAGCATTACGCATCTGCTGCAGGGGCAGTCACCCTGGACCTGGGTGTTGCTGGTGCTGGTCGTCAAGCTCATCGCAACGCTGCTGAGCACCGGCTCCGGGGCCATCGGCGGGATGTTCACCCCAACGCTCTTTATCGGCGCGACCAGCGGCTATCTGATCGCCCAGGGGACCTCCGCCTTGCTGCCCGCGGCCGCGGTGGGGGACCCACGCATGCTGGCCGTCGTCGGCATGGGCGCCATGCTGACGGCAGTCACGCATGCTCCGCTGATGGCGATCGTCATGGTGCTGGAGATGACCAACCAGTTCCAGCTCGCGGTACCGGTCATGGTGGCGTGCGGCGTGGCCCACGCGGTGAGCACGCAATTCGGCGCCAAGCCGATGTACGGCAACCCGATCGAGGTACACAACTGAGCAACTGGGAATCAGGAGTCGCCGACTCGGCGCGTTGCGACGGTCCCAACCGTCACTGTGCTGCGCCTAGAACACCCCGAGCGCCAGGCCCGTTGCCATGGCCTCGCCCAGTGTCCTGCAGCGCTCCAGGTCCGGCGCGCCGATCTGCTTGGTGGCCAGGATGGCTTGCGGCGTCTGGGCATGGGTGCACACAATCAGTGGTTCGGCCATGGGCTTGAGCCGCCAGCCGGTGGCAATGCGCTCGATCTGCCGCGCCGCGTTGCTGCCGTCGCTGCCCGCACAAATCAGGCTGGCATAGGGGCGGCCGTTGACCTGGTCGAGCACGGCGTAATAGCTGCGGTCAAAAAAATCCTTGAGCTGCCCGCTCATCGCGGCCAGGTTCTCGGGCGTGGCAAACAGATAGCCATCCGCCGCCAGCACATCGCCGGGCCCCGCCTGCACTGCACGCAGCAGCCGCACGTCAACGCCACTCTCCGCAGCCGCGCCGGCACGAGCCGCCTCGGCCATCTGCCGCGTGCCATCGGTCAGCGAGTGGTAGACGATCAGCAGCGTCTTGGACGGCGCGCTCACGGCAGATAACTACAGTGCCATGGATGGCCTGCTCGCCATGTCTGCGCGCCAGCGCTGCAGCTCGGCGTGTTGCTGGCCCGGCTTGCGCTTGACGATGCGCGCAAAGTCCACGGCCACGGCGGCCGTGATGTCGGCCACGCTGAAGCACCCGGTGGCGATGAATTGGCGGCCAGCCAGGCGCTGGTTCAATGTGTCAAAGAACTGCTCCACGCGCGCCAGGCCACGCTCGGCGAGTGCAGCAATTTGCGGATAGTTCGCCGCGCCCGGCAGCGCCCGGTTGGCCATGGCGGGGGCGCTGTTGCGCAGCGCCTCGGCAACCGCCAGCAGGCCCTCGAACTCCATGCGCCAGTTCCAGCTCGCGATCTCGGCCTTTTCCTCGGGCGTGACGCCCAACAGCGGCGGGTTCGGGTAGCGCGCTTCCAGGTACGCCGCAATCGCGGCGTTGTCGGTCAGCAGCAAGCCCTCGTCAGTGCGCAGCGCCGGTACCGTGCATTGCGGGTTGATTTGTCGGTACGCCTCGCCCATCTGCTCGCCGCTGCGCAGGTCCACGGGCACGGCCTCGTAGGTGATGCCCTTCTCGGCCAGAAAAATGCGCGCGCGGCGCGGACTCGGTGCGGTGGCACAGTCATAAAGCGTGATCATGTTGAAAGCCCTTGCAGCTTGTCCTGCGTCTTCGTGTCGAAGTCGCTGGCGTCGTGACGTTCGTGCAGCTGGCTCGCGGGCTCGCCCCAGGTGCGATTCACCATGCGGCCACGCTGCACGGCCGGGCGCCGCGCAATCTGGTCGGCCCAGCGCACGACGTGGGTGTACTCGTGCACCTGCAAAAACTCGCCCGCGCCATAGAGGACGCCTTTGACCAGCGCACCGTACCACGGCCAGACCGCCATGTCGGCCACCGTGTACGTATCACCCGCCAGATATTCGTGCCCCGCCAGATGCCGGTCGAGCACGTCGAGCTCGCGCTTGACCTCCATCGCATAGCGGTCGATCGCGTATTCGATCTTGGTTGGCGCGTACGCGTAGAAGTGCCCGAACCCGCCGCCCAAAAACGGCCCGGCGCCCATCTGCCAGAACAGCCACGACAGGCACTCGGCGCGCGCAGGCCCGCTCGTCGGCAGAAAGGCGCCAAACTTTTCGGCCAGGTACACGAGGATCGCGCCCGACTCGAACACCCGCACCGGCTCGGGTCCGCTGCGGTCCATCAGGGCCGGGATCTTGGAGTTGGGATTGACTGCCACGAAGCCGCTGCCGAACTGCGCGCCGTCATTGATGTTGATCAGCCAGGCGTCGTACTCGGCACCGGCGTGGCCCAGCGCCAGCAGCTCTTCGAGCATCACCGTGACCTTGACGCCGTTCGGCGTGGCCAGCGAATACAGCTGCAGCGGATGGCGCCCCACCGGCAGTTCCTTGTCGTGGGTCGCGCCCGCGATGGGGCGGTTGATGTTGGCGAACTTGCCGCCGTTTTCCTTGTTCCAGCGCCAGATGGCGGGTGGGGTGTAGTTGGATGAGTCGGTCATGTGGGGGGCTCCGGGAGCGAATCAGGTTAGAAGCGGCCGCGCGGCCGCCTGGCAAAACAGTGTATCGGTGCTGCCTTTGTGCGTCTGTCGCCGCCGCTCAAGCCCTTGGGCACGCTTGGGTGATGCGGCACGCAGCTTGCCGCGCAGTGCAGCGCAGCGCTGGCGATGTCGAGGACCCACGACACCGGGAAACCGGCTGGGTTTGAGCAGTTGCCGGAAAGGTCCGTGGTGCGTTTCAGCAAACCGGCGGGATATGGCGTAGCGGCAAACGTATGGATGGGGAGCTGTGATGTCAGTACACAACTGCACAGGTGAAGGCTTGAGGGGGGGGTGGGCGGAGGGGGCTCGACCCAGAACTTCCTATCAGCCCCGCAAACAGGGCCCGGTTAGCGACGTCGATCAACTTCTTGAACCGTTCTGATCGAGCGGAACTCGTCTATGTAACCACAGCATGTATTGGCGGAGGTGACTTGTCGTCGCTACGCACTTCTCCGGTCGCATAGAGAAGCCGATACCAAGCCGATGCTGGAACTGGCATTCGAAGGTGTCGGCACGCAATGAAGTCAAGCGCCCAGAGCCCAAGTTCGCGCGTCGGCGACGACTGAACCCAATCAAAGTCCGGCCGCTCAAGGAACTGCCTCATGCGCTGATTCATCTCGGCCATTGACGGAAGAAGCACGTAGGGAGCCTCAGCTTCTCCATGATCCAGCGAACCTCCGAAGTACCAAGACTGAGGCCAGTCGCCGGTCGGATGCCAAAGCTGGGCGCACACTGCGTCGTATGGTCCAGTCGCACCACGGGCCAGGGCGGCGTAGTGGTCCTCCAAGTCCAGGACGACACACCACGCACCGATCGTCGCCAGCGACCAGGATGTGCTAATGAGTTTCTCGACGAGCTTGGAGTCCTTCGGGTTGACCTCAAGTTCCACGAGATCCTCGAGCGAATCCGTCCCCACAGGGAACTTTGAGTTCGTTCGGTAGCAGTAGTCCAGTCTCCTCGCCATCTCGGCGACCCAGTCCCTAGCCGCATCCCGTCTGCCCGCAAGCACTAGAAACATCAGCGCCAGCGTGATGTCGATGACCTGTGCATCGATCCGTGGCGATGCGCTCGCCCCATGGTTCGCGATTAGAGCACACAGGCCATCCGCCACGGCCGAGACGTTGCCTTCGATGGTCGCCTTGGCTTCTTCATCTCGTGCTGGTTCGAGGTGGCAGCTCAGGCCGATTGCACCGATCAGACCGATGTGTTCGAAGAGTACGACGGCGAACGCAGCGCCCTCGTTGCCGTACCCCGCCATGCCATCTCGAATTTCAAGATGCGGCCGGATCACTTCGAAGTAACTTGCCGCCGCCTCGGTGTAGGACTTTCGGAGCCCGGCGATCGAGGCATATAGCTTGGGCCGTTCCGCGGGATCCATCAACATCACTCTGTGCCAAGCCCAGAGCAAAGTTCGTTCGCTAACCCAAAGCGCTTGCCGAGATTCGCCTTCGGCCTGAGCCCACTTGATACAGATCTGGGAAGCGAGGTGGACTCGTCGGAATGCCTTTTGAAGAGCCTTCGCGTCCACACTCGACAGTAGCAGTTTGCCATCTGCTGACAGGCCCAATTGCCTCAGGAGCAAGCGATTCAGGTCGCGGAAGTCGTACTCTGAGTCGCTGGCCAAGGCCAGGCACTTACGAAGATCGGCTCGATCGCTAGGCGCAAAGAGGTTTTCGTCGAGCATGAACCGCTCAATCAGGTCGGAGACGCGATCCGCACCCCAGAAATCGAAACTTGCTCGTGCCGAGTTATGCTCTTTGAATCCTGTCCAGTTCGTTTCAACGTCTTGCTTGAGGTCACCCGTCGTCGCAAGAACGACGGTCTTTCTCAGCCCGGCATGCTCAGGTGCAACAAGCTTTGTTAGGTAGACGTCCAGCACCTCGTTAAGACTTGGACGGACTGACGTTGGTTCGCTGTTGTCCCAGTCCCGACGTCCGAGATCGCCCTGCTTGATTACCAATAGGAGCATCTCGTCTACTCCATCGACTGGCGACTTACCAGTGGCGGCCAGGTCGACACCGAACTGCCGCACGCCGGTCTGCGGCTTCGCGAGCGGCACGTAACCCATAGCCAATAGCAAGTCAGGAAGCAACCGGTCAAACTCGTCGCGCTCCCGCAGCGTCCGCAGGAATTGAGAAATGATCAACCTCATGTCTCTTCTCGCTTCGCAAGCCTGAATCCGAAGTGGCGAATCGAATTGCCGATAGGATCGAATGTCTCGCGTCGCGGCAATTCGATCGAGTGAGACATTGATGCGAGCTTCATTGACGGCCCATAGGTCGCATCGCGGTAACTAAAGGTTCCTCGTCCCGCTTTGATGGTGATCTGCGTTGCGATTTGCCGAAAAATTGAGTTTTCGCTGGCTGTCTCGAATGACTCGTTCATCTGCTTCGCACGGGCGCGCGCAAAGAGCCGTCGCAATCTGGTTGGAGGTCGAAGCTCGTTGCGCACCGGCAGGTTGGTCTGTGCTTCAACCAATTTGTCGATGGCACCTGCGACCTGCAGCAAGAATTCCTTGTGGCCCCCTGCGGCGAGATCTTCCGCGGCCGTGCGACAGGCCTTTACGGTACTCCCAGGATAGTCGTACCCTATTTCATCCACGAGCAGCGCGTACAGAACCGGATAGATGCGCCTATCCGCCTCGGTCGACTTGAGCATCGACAGGGCCAGAGAGGTCAATTGAGCCCTATCGTGAACGTAACCCAGCAATCGTCGAGCGAGGAACAATAGGTCCTCGACGGAGAGATCATCCAGACGGAGTTTGTCGAGTTTCAAATCTGTGCACGCGTGGTGACTGATTTGGGTGAGCATTCCAGCCAAAGCCGCGGGATGTTTCACCACATCACTCAGCAGCCAATCCGTCAGCAGCGAAGACCAAGGTCCTTCCATAGAAGATAGCTTTCGAAGTGTATTGTCGAAAAGTTCTGCGGTCTCTGAGTCGATGGGCACTTTTTGGCCATGCTTCGCAACCCAATTGCTGAGTGTCGAAACAACTATCGGCGAGTTGGCCCGTTCGGAGAGTAACTGGGCCATTGCGTGATCCAGATGTCGGATGGCGCCAGCGAACTCTGGCCTCAGCGCGGGCATCAAGCCGAGCCAGCGCTCCGTGATGCCGCGCGCGCGCAGTTCCTTTGCTTTGAGGAACAACGCGGTGGTCGCGGCGGAAAGAACTTCCTGATCGCCGTCCAGCGCGAGGCGCTGCAGGATGGAATCAAACGCCTCCACGACGTGCATTGCGCCCGCGGCGGCACGAATCGCCTGGGATCTTAATTCACCTTGCTCGCGCTGGATCAGGTCGGTGACCGTTTGGACCACGACCTTGATTGATTCCATAGGAGCATCCTCTACCAACAGCAAGCGGCCAAGAGTCCAGCAGCCAACTTGTGGAAGTAGTGGGATGTCCCCTTGTACGTCACTTCTAGCGATTTCAACCGCCGCAGCATGATCGGTTTTGGCAAGCGCGACAATCGCATTCCCAGCTACGCTCGCAGTTGCCTCAGTGAGGCTGTCGAGCACACTTGCGTGGAGTTGTCGAGCGCAATCCGGCCGCGTTTCTAGCCAAGTTTCAAGGGCGCCGTTAATGACTCCCGCCGCCATGTCGCCCTTGGTCGGCTCGTACTTGGCGTCCGACAGCTCAATGATCGATGACACTCGAATGGTCTGCAGGTGGGGAAGAGCAGCCTCGATCAGATGAAGCACGTCGAATACGTTGGAGCCATTTCGAATACGTTGGGCTGCGGCAGATAAGACGTCCATGCCCCAAGACGCAAGTGCAAGCAGACGGCCAGACGCTTGATCGTCATGTCCAATCTCATCTCGCCATAGTACGTGAGCTCGCTCGAAGAGCGCATCTGAGCAAAGGCCAGACACGGAAAGAAGTTCCTCGAATGCCGCCTGCGCGATGACGCGGTTGCGCGCCAAGAGCGAGTCGAACTCGAGCGTCCCCTCGTCCACCATGATGCACCCGTCTGGCAAGTCGACTCTGGCCACTGACGAGCCTGCTGGAATGTCGATGCGCAGTCCGATTCCTCGCGTCTGGTGTAGGCGGAGCGCAAGCTCGGCCACGAGGGTTGCTCCGGTCACGCTTGCGTTCGTACCTTCACTCACCACTTGCTCCTAGTTAGTCCCAGACGACCACCCGCCTTGCACGGCGCAGTACGCAGTACAGCTTCAATGCAACCGGCCTTCACCGCGAGCGCCTTCCGCATGTAGCCTACCCGAAAGCAGCCCTTGAGAGACGACCGGACCTGGCCGACTGCAGCCACCCCTTTGGTCCACGCGGTACCAACAACCGCCTCACCCCCACCACCGAATCAGCCCCGCCGCCCCCGCGCCCAGCACCACCACAAGCAGGAACGGCAGTCGCAACCACAGGGCCAGCGCGGCGGCGGCCAGGGCCGCCAGGCGCGCATCGAGCACCAGGGCGGTGCCCGAGGCGAATGTGTTCATCACCGTCAGCGCTGACAGCAAGGCCACCGTGATGGCGCCGGCCACGCGGGCCATGCGCGGGATTTGCAGCCAGCGCGCGGGCACGGCGTAGCACGCCAGCTTGGTGAGGTAGGTGGCCGCGCAGGCCAACACGATGGCGTACCAGAGCGTCATGGCGCGTCCTCCCCCGCCACGGCTGCTGGCAGCTTCGTTTCCTTTTTGACGGACTGCGCATCGGCGTCGGGGTCGCGGCCCCACCAGCCCCAGGCGGCGCCGACCAAGGCCGCCAGCAGAATGGGCAGGCCCAGCGGCACCAGCGGCACGGCCAAGGCCGTGACCACGCCGCACACCACGGCCAGCGCCACCGGTTCGCGCTGGGAGAGGCACGGCCACAGCAAGCCCAGAAACGCTGCCACGGCCGCGCCATCGAGCCCCCAGCGGCGCGGATCGCCCAGGGCGTCGCCCAGCATCGCGCCGAGCGCGGTGAACAGGTTCCAGAACAGGAACACACCCAGGCCGGCGGTCCAGAAGCCGCGCCGCTGCTCGCCCGGCGCACCCTGGCTCAAGGCGGTGGCGGCGGATTCGTCGATGGTCAGCTGCGCGGCCACCGCCCGGCGCCAACCCGCGGGCGTGAGGATGCGGCTCATCTGCATGCCGTACACCGCATTGCGCAAACCCAGCAGCGCGGCCGCGCCCAGGGCCGCCACGCCGGCGCCACCACCGGCGATGACGCCGATGAAGGCGAACTGCGAGCCGCCGGTGAACATCAGCAGGCTCAGCGCCATGGCCTGCCACGGCGTCAGTCCGGCCGCCACGGCCAGCGCGCCGAAGGAAACGCCATAGAGACCCGTGGCGACGGCAATCGACAGCCCCATGCGCACGGCCGGGGTCAGGGTCGGCCTCAATGCGCCTGGTCCCAGTTGGCCCCGACGCCGATCTCGGCCAGCAGCGGCACCTTGAGCTGCGCCACGCCGGCCATCAGGCGTGGGATTTCCGCCTTCACCCAGTCCACTTCCGCATCAGGCACCTCGAACACCAGTTCATCGTGCACCTGCATGATCATCTTGGTGGCGCGCCGCTCGACGTCGAGCACGTTCTGCACCTTGACCATGCTGAGCTTGATCAGGTCCGCCGCCGTGCCCTGCATCGGCGCGTTGATGGCCGCGCGCTCGGCGCCGCTGCGGCGCGGGCCGTTGGGCGAGTTGATTTCGGGCAGGTACAGGCGCCGGCCGAACACGGTCTCCACATAGCCCCTGGCCTTGGCGCTCTGGCGCGTCTCGTCCATGTAGCGCTTGACACCGGCAAAGCGCTGGAAGTAGCGCTCGATGTAGTTCTTGGCGGCCGTGTTGTCGATGCCCAGGTTGCGCGCCAGCCCGTAGGCGCTCATGCCGTAGATCAGCCCAAAGTTGATGACCTTGGCATAGCGGCGCTGCTCGCTGCTGACCTGATCGACCGCCACGCCGAACACCTCGCCGGCGGTGGCGCGGTGCACGTCCAGGCCCTCGTGGAAGGCGCGCAGCAGCGCTTCGTCGCCGCTGATGTGGGCCATGATGCGCAGCTCGATCTGGCTGTAGTCGGCGCTCGCGATCACGCTGCCGGGCGGCGCGATGAAGGCCTCGCGGATGCGCCGGCCCTCGGGCGTGCGCACGGGGATGTTCTGCAGGTTGGGGTCGTTGCTCGACAGCCGCCCCGTCACCGCCACGGCCTGCGCGTAGTGCGTGTGCACGCGCCCGGTGCGCGGCAGCGCCATCTGCGCCAGCTTGTCGGTGTACGTGCCCTTGAGCTTGGACAGGCCGCGGTGCTCCAGGATCTTGGCCGGCAGCGGGAAGTCTTCGGCGAGCTTTTCCAGCACCTCCTCGTCGGTGCTGGGCGCGCCGGTGGCGGTTTTCTTGACCACGGGCAGGCCCAGCTTGCTGAAGAAGATCTCGCCGATCTGCTTCGGGCTGCCGAGGTTGAAGGGCTGGCCCGCGAGTGCGTGCGCCTCGGCCTCCAGTTGCAGGATACGCGCGCCGAGTTCGGCGCTTTGCCGCGCCAGCGTGGGTGCGTCGATCAGCACGCCGTTGCGCTCGACGCGGTACAGGGCCTCGCTGCTGGCAATCTCCAGCTCGTAGATGAAGTGCAGCCCCTTGCCCGGATGACGGTCGGCCTGCAGCCGCGGCCATAGCACCCGGTGCACATCCAGCGTCTGGTCCGAGTCCTCGCACGAGTACTCGGCCGCCTTGGCCACATCGACCTGGGCAAACGGAATCTGGTGCGCGCCCTTGCCACACAAGTCCTCGTAGTTGATGCCGCTGCGCCCCAAATGGCGCTCGGCCAAGCTGGCCAGGCCGTGCGGCTTGTGCACTTCAAGCACGTAGCTTTGCAGCATGGTGTCGTGCGCGTAACCCTGCACCTCGATGCCGTGGTTCGCGAACACGTGGCGGTCGTACTTGATGTGCTGGCCGAGCTTGAGTTTGGCGGGGTTTTCGAGCCAGGGTTTGAGTTTGGCCAGCACCTCGTCGAACGGCAGCTGCAGCGGCGCGTCGGGCCCGGCGTGGCGCAGCGGGATGTAAGCGGCCTCGCCGGGCGTCACGCTGAAGGAGATGCCGACGATTTCGGCGCGCATCTCGTCGAGCGAGGTGGTTTCGGTGTCGATGGCGACGAGCTCGGCGGCGTCGATTCTGGCGAGCCAGGCGTCAAGCGCTTCCCAGCTCAGGATGGTGTCGTAGGCGACGCTGCTGATGCGGCTTTGGGGCGCCGCAGGTTCGTCGAACAGGCCGGGAGCACTCTGTTCCCTTTTCACGGAATTGGGGTCAGAGCCGTCTTCGCTTCGCTGCGCGGATCCGACCCCAATTCCTGAGCCTGCGCCCGGTTCATCGGCCATGCTTCTAGCCAACCCCTTGAATCCGTACTTTTCATAAAAAACCTTCAAACCCTTTACGTCCTGTGCGTCATACACTATCGCGTTCATAGCAGGCAGGCCGTCGACATGGCCCGCCAGGTCGCAGTCGGTCTTGACGGTCAGGAGTTGGCGGGCGGTCGGCAGCCAGCCGAAGGCCTTGCGCAAATTCTCGCCGGCCACGCCCTTGATCTGGTCGGCGTGCGCCACCACGCCATCCAGCGAGCCGTATTCCTGCAGCCACTTGGCCGCGGTCTTGGGCCCGACCTTTTCCACGCCCGGCACGTTGTCCACCGCGTCGCCCACCAGCGTCTGGTAGTCGACCATCAGGGACGGTGGCACGCCGAACTCGGCCGTCACGCCGGCCACGTCGCGCTTCTTGCCACTCATGGTGTCGATGATGGTGATGCGCTCGTTCACGAGCTGCGCCAGATCCTTGTCGCCGCTGGAGACGACGACCTCAATGCCCTGCCCGGCCGCCGTCGCGGCCAGCGTGCCGATCACGTCGTCGGCCTCGACGCCGGGCACGGCCAGCACCTTCCAGCCCAGCAGGCGCACCACCTCGTGGATCGGCTCGATCTGGCTGCGCAGGTCGTCCGGCATGGGGCTGCGGTGCTGCTTGTACTCGGGATAGATGGCGTCGCGAAAGGTCGGGCCTTTGGCGTCAAAAATGCAGGCGGCGTAGTCGGCCCGCACGTCCTTGCGCAGCCGCTCCATCATGTTGACCATGCCGCGGATGGCGCCGGTGGCCGCACTGGCCCGGTCGCCCGGCACGGCGCGCAGGTCGGGCATGGCATGAAACGCGCGGTACAGGTAGCTGGAGCCGTCCACCAGCAGCAGGGTTTTGGAAGGGCCGTTTGCGTCGGTGTTGGGGTCGCTCATGCCCGGATTGTGCACGGGCGCCCGCGCAGCGACGCGCAAAGCGTGCGCCGCCTACAATGAGGGCATGCGTTTCGCCCCTTTTCCCCTGCTGCTGACCCTGTGTTGCGGCGCCGTCCTGGCCCAGACCCCGGCAGCGCAGCCGGCGCCCGCGCCCGGCGCCAAATTGGCCCCGGAGCCGCGCATCGAGCACATCCATCACGAAGACGCCGGCAGCACCATCGATGAGCTGCGTTACGGCGGCGAAACGCAACGCATCACCGTGCAGCCCAAGGCGAACGTGCCGCCTTACGAGATTCAACCGAACGACGGCACCCACGGCGAACCTGCTGCCCGTGACGGCATCGGCCCGTCGCGGGGGCAGCGTGTCTGGAATATCCTGAAATACTGAAATGTTGTCCTGATCGATGGCTGTCTATACCGAAGTCTCTTTTGATGAGGCGAGTGAACTGCTGCATCGCCTGAACCTGGGAGAGATGACAGGGTTGCGCGGCATCGAAGGCGGCATCGAAAACACCAATTACTTCGTCACGACGAAGCACGATGGCAGACCCGCTGACTACGTGCTGACGCTGTTCGAGCGCCTGACGGCCACCCAACTGCCCTTTTACCTGCACCTGATGAAGCATCTGGCGCAGCACGGGCTGCCGGTGCCCGATCCGGCGGCCGATCAGGACGGCAACATCTTGCACAGCGTGCAGGGCAAGCCCGCCGCCGTGGTGAATCGTCTGAACGGCCACAGCGAGCTCGTGCCCACGCCGGCCCACTGCGCAGCCGCCGGCACGCTGCTCGCGCGCATGCACCTGGCC
Source organism: Burkholderiaceae bacterium (assembly GCA_004322085.1). Lineage (GTDB taxonomy): Bacteria > Pseudomonadota > Gammaproteobacteria > Burkholderiales > Burkholderiaceae_C > Rhodoferax_A. Next base: position 4,274 of record SCRR01000030.1, on the reverse strand, counting down.
GCGCGCGATTTTGCGCAGCACCAGCCCAACCTGCGCGGCCTGCCCTGGTGGAACCAGACCGTGCCCGTGGTGCTGCCGCACTTGAGCGAATCACAGGCCGCGCTGATCCGCAGTGAGCTGGCCTTCCAGAATCACGTGGCGGCTTCTCCGGCCTATGCGGCCCTGCCACGCGGGCCGGTGCACGCCGACCTGTTCCGCGACAACGTCATGTTCGACGGCAACACGCTCACAGGTGTGTTCGATTTCTATTTTGCCGGCGTCGATACCTGGCTGTTCGACCTGGCCGTGTGCCTGAACGACTGGTGCATCGACTTGGCAACCGGCGCCCATCAGGCGGCGCACGCGAACAGCCTGCTCGCCGCCTATGCCGCGGTGCGACCGCTGACCCGCGCCGAGCGCCAGCTGCTGCCCGCAATGCTGCGCGCGGGCGCCCTGCGTTTCTGGATTTCGCGGCTTTGGGATCTGCATCTGCCGCGCGAGGCCACCATCCTCAAGGCGCATGACCCATCGCATTTCGAGCAGGTATTGCGCGAGCGGGTCCGGCACCCTGTCCTCCCACCATGAAATTGAACATCGTCCCCGCGCGTACCGGCATTGCATGGGTCAAGCTCGGCATCCAGACCTTCTTCAGGCAGCCAGTGGCACTGGCGGGCCTGTTCTTCATGTTCATGGCCATCATGACGATCGCCACGCTGATCCCCTTCATTGGCGGCGCCCTGGCGCTCGCGTTCCTGCCGGCCGCCACGCTGGGCCTGATGGCGGCCACCCAGGAAGCGACCAAGGGCAAGTTCCCGATGCCCTCCATCCTGATGACCGCGTTTCGCGCCGGCCGCCAGCAGTTGCGCTCGATGCTGGTGCTCGGAGCGCTGTACGCGGCCGGATTCCTGCTGGTGATGGGAATCTCGGCCCTGTTCGACGGCGGGCAGTTCGCCAGGATGTACCTGCTGGGCGACAAGGTTTCGAGTGACATCATTTTGTCCCCCGATTTCCAGACCGCCATGTGGGTCGCGATGATGCTGTACCTGCCGCTGTCGCTGTTGTTCTGGCATGCGCCCGCACTCGTGCACTGGCACGGTGTGCCGCCGCTGAAAAGCCTGTTTTTCAGCATCGTGGCGTGCGTGCGGAACTTTGGCGCGTTCACCCTGTATGGATTGGTCTGGGCCGCAGTGTTCATCGCCGTCGGCCTGACGTTCACGCTGATCGCGACTCTGCTGGGCAGTCCCGAACTTGTATCCATCGCGCTGATGCCGGTCGCGCTGCTCATGGCGTCCATGTTCTTCACCTCGATCTACTTCACGTTTCGCGACAGTTTTGCCGCCACCGAGGCAGAGGCCACCTAGGAGTTCCCGGAGATGCATTCGTGTCGAGCACCGTCAACCTGAATCAGGAATGGCTTGAAGCAGACGGCCTCGGCGGCTTCGCATCGGGCACTGCGACGGGCGTGCGCACGCGCCGTTACCACGCGCTGCTGCTGACCGCGACCACGCCACCGACCGGGCGCATGGTGCTGGTGAACGGCTTCGATGCATGGGTTGAAACAAAGGGCGAGCGCCTTGACCTGAGTTCGCAGTGCTACGCACCCGACGTGACCGGCGGCGAAGGAGCACAGCACATCGAGTCGTTCATCTGGGATCCCTGGCCCCAATGGGTTTTCCGTTTTGCGGATGGCACGCGGGTGCAGCAGGAGATTTTCGTGGTCAAGGACGAGCCTGCAGCCTGTATTTCGTGGAAACTGCTCGGGCCACGCACGGGTGCCACGCTTTTCGTGCGACCCTTCCTCTGCGGCCGCGATTATCACGCACTGCACAAGAGCAACCCTGCCTTCCGGTTCGATGCCGAAGTCGTGCCGGGCCGGGTCGCATGGCAACCGTACCCGGACGTACCCGGAACCGTGGCGCTGAGCAACGGCCACTACCGGCACGAGCCGCTGTGGTATTACAACTTTCTGTACCAGGCGGAGCGCGCACGTGGCCTTGATTGCGAGGAGGATCTCGGCGCTCCGGGTGTGTTCGACTGGAACCTCGACGCGGGCCAGGCAGTGTTGATTCTGGCCACCCAGGCACACGCAGCGCGCTTGCCGGCGGGGATCGAGCCGGCCGACCTGTTGGATCAGTTCCGTGCCAGCGAACAAGCGCGCCGGCAGAAATTCCCATCACGGCTGCAGGCCGCAGCCAGCGCCTACGTGGTGCAACGCCAGTCCCGCACGGCGCCGGTGGGGCGAACCATCATCGCCGGTTACCCGTGGTTCGCCGACTGGGGGCGCGACACCTTCATCTCACTGCGCGGACTGTGCCTGGCCGGCGGGCGGCCGGATGTGGCGCGCGACATTTTGCTCGCGTGGGCGTCGACCGTGTCCGCGGGCATGTTGCCCAATCGTTTTCCCGATCAGGGCGATCAGCCCGAATACAACTCGGTCGACGCGTCGCTCTGGTTTGTCATCGCCGTCGCGGAGTTTCTGGACACCGGCACCGCTTCGCAAGCGGACAGGCAAACGCTGTGCGCCGCCGTCGAGGCCATTTTGTCCGGCTATACGACGGGCACGCGTTACGGCATCCGGGCTGACGCGGACGGCCTGCTGAGCTGCGGCCAGGACGGCGTGCAGCTGACCTGGATGGATGCCAAGGTGGGCGACTGGGTGGTCACGCCGCGCATCGGCAAACCGGTCGAAGTCCAGGCGCTGTGGCTCAACGCCCTGGCGCTCGCCGGGAAATCCGACCCGCAATGGCAGGCCTCGTTCGAACGCGGACTGGGCGCGTTCCGAAACAAGTTCTGGAACCCGCAGCGCGGCTGCCTGTTCGACGTGGTGGACGCGAACCATCAGGCGGGAGTGAATGATCCGGCATTGCGGCCGAATCAGATTTTTGCGGTAGGGGGTTTGCCCCTGCAACTGCTGCAGGGCGAGCGCGCGCTCCAGGTGGTCAACGTCGTCGAACAGCATTTGTGGACCCCGGCCGGGCTGCGCTCGCTCGCGCCGGGCGAGGCGGGTTACGCGCCTCACTACCAGGGCGACGTTCGCGCGCGCGACGGCAGCTACCATCAGGGTACGGTCTGGCCCTGGTTGATGGGCGCATTCGTTCAAGCCTGGGTGCGGGTTCACGGCAACAACACGGTGGCACGGCAGACGGCGCGGTCGAGATTTTTGCAGCCGCTGCTGGCCCGAATGGAAATGGCGGGGCTCGGGCATCTGGGTGAGATCGCGGACGGCGATGCACCCCACACGGCGCGCGGGTGCCCGTTTCAGGCTTGGTCGATGGGGGAGTTGCTGCGCCTCGACCGCGACATCCTCGCCGAACCCGCGCCACCTGAAATTGACAGGCGGTAGTAACCTTTGCGGAAAAGGACCACATCTCATGTCATCCACCGCAACATCACTTGCCGCCACATCAGAGTCTGCCGAACGCAGGCGTCTGGCGCAAGACAAGTCCGGTGAGCAAAACTGGCGCCGCTGGGGGCCGTACTTGTCCGAGCGTCAATGGGGCACCGTGCGCGAGGACTACAGCCCCGGTGGCAACGCGTGGGACTACCTGCCGCACGATCACGCCCGCAGCCGTGCGTATCGCTGGGGAGAAGATGGCATTGCGGGTTTCAGCGACGACGCCCAGCACCTGTGCCTGTCGCTGGCGCTATGGAACGGGAAGGACCCGATCCTCAAGGAGCGGCTCTTCGGACTGACGAATTCCGAGGGCAATCATGGCGAAGACGTGAAGGAGCTGTATTACTACCTCGACGCCACGCCAACCAACTCCTATCTGAAGATGCTCTACAAGTATCCGCAGGGAGAGTATCCGTACGCGCGGCTGGTGCAGGAAAATGCGCGGCGCAGCGTGGACGAGACGGAATTCGAGTTGCTCGACACCGGCCTGTTCGATCTGGACCGGTATTTTGACGTGTTCGTCGAATACGCCAAGGCGGGCCCGGATGACGTTCTCATGCTGATCACGGCCCACAATCGCGGGCCGGATGCGGCCCCGCTGACGCTGCTGCCGCAACTCTGTTTTCGCAACACCTGGTCCTGGATTCCCAACGCGCACAAACCGGAACTCTCGGCAGACAACGGCGGCGTGAAAATCGAGCACGCCCAACTGGGCAACTTCCGTCTCGACTGCGACGGCAATCCAGCGCTGCTGTTTTGCGAGAACGAAACGAATGCGCGCCGGCTCTTCGGGCAGCCGCACGCCCAGGGGTTTTTCAAGGATGCCTTCCATGACTATGTGATTGCCGGTAACCATTGCGCAGTCAATCCGTCGCAGACCGGCACGAAGGCGGGCGCGCTG
>SCRR01000332.1 GCA_004322085.1 Burkholderiaceae bacterium | reverse complement strand
ACCACCACGTTCGCGGTGCCGGCCATGCTGCTGTTCGTGAGCCAGCAGCCGAATTTCGGCTCGGCCGACCTGTCCAGCCTGCGCCAGATCGTCTGTGGCGGCGCGCCGGTACCGGAGCCGCTCATGCGCGTGTATGACGGGCGCGGCATCCCGATCAATCAAGGCTACGGGCTCACTGAAACCGCGCCGATGGTGACCTTTCTCGCGCCGGAATGGGGCATGGCGAAGATCGGCTCCGCGGGCCGCCCGCCGCTGTTTGCCGAGGTGCAAATCGTCGATGTCAACGGGCGGCGCATCACCAAGCCGGGCGAAAAGGGCGAAGTGCTGACGCGCGGGCCGAACATCATGAAGGGCTACTGGAACCAGCCCGAGGCCACAGCGGCCGCGATCGACGCGCAGGGCTGGTTCCACACCGGCGACATCGGCTATCTCGACGTGGACGGTTTTCTGTTCATTGCTGATCGCCTGAAGGACATGATCATCACCGGTGGCGAGAATGTCTATCCGGCTGAGGTCGAGAGCGTGCTTTATGAACATGCCGCAATTGCCGAGATCGCGGTGATCGGCCTGCCGGACGAAAAATGGGGCGAAGCAGTGGTCGCGGTGGCGGTGCTCAAAGCACCGGGGACTCGGCTCGAACTCGAGGCGCTACGGGCGTTTGCAAGCGAGCGCCTGGCGCACTACAAGTTGCCGACCCGCCTGGAGTGGGTCAGTGCGCTGCCGCGCACGCCATCGGGCAAGGTGCTGAAGTTCGAGCTGCGCGCGAGGTTCGGTGCGGCGGACCGCCCGATTGGTTGAGTCGTTGATGCGCGCAGCCGCTCGGCCTGGATCCGGTCGATCGTTCAAATATCGTCCCAGCGAAAGACGATCCGCGCTCTGGGCCTGGTCGCTTCAATCAAACGGGCATTGCGCTCGTCGGTGCCAGCCACCCAATCCAATGCGTCTTGCCGGCTGCGGCCGAATTGTTCGTGACGTTGAACCAGACGATCCGTGCGCAGCCGGCTGTCGACCTCGACGTACCAGACGTCGTCCAGCAGCGCCGCAATCTCGGTCCAATGGCCGCCGTCCAGCAAGAGGTAGTTTCCCTCGGTAATCACGAGCCGGGTTTGCGGAAATACCGGGATGGCACCTGCGACCGGCTCCTCGATCTCGCGCCGAAACTCGGGCGCGTAGACGGTGTCATTGGCGCCTTGATACCGCAGGCGCTGTAACAGCGCCAGGTAACCCGCGCCGTCGAAGGTATCGGGTGCACCCTTTCGGCCGGCACGACCGAGTCGCTGCAACTCCACATTGGCCAGATGAAACCCGTCCATCGGCACCACCTGCGACACCTCGGGAAAGGCCTGCTGTAGCGCCAGCGCGAGCGTGGATTTGCCTGACCCCGGCGGCCCGACCAGGCCCAGCAGCTTGCGCCCTCCGTCCTTCAGTAATTCGCGCACACGTGCAAGGTGCACTGCCGGGATGTCCGGGACAGCTCGTGACGTCATTGTTTTCACCGGTGCCCGTCTCTTTTGTGTTGGGGAGACCTGGTTGACGGATTATCCGCGCGTAGCCGCGGCAAGAGCTGCAAGAAACCTCTTGCGCCACCAGTGGACATCCTGCGCGCGGATATTGTTGAGCAGTGCCTGATATCGGCTCTGCCGCTCCTGCAGCGGCATTTGCAGCGCGCGCTGAATCGTGTCTGCCATTCCGTCGGTGTCATAAGGATTCACCAACAGGGCTTGCTCGAGCTGTTCGGCCGCACCCGCAAAGCGCGACAGCACCAGCACACCCGGGTCGGCGGGATCCTGCGCGGCGATGAATTCCTTGGCCACCAGATTCATGCCATCGCGCAGTGGCGTCACCAATGCCACGCGCGCTACCCGGTACAGCCCGGGCAGGCGTTTGCGCGCCACGTTGCGGTGCATGTAGCGCACCGGCATCCAGTCGAGTTCCCCAAAGTCGCCGTTGATCGCACCACAAAGGCTCTCAAGCTCCTGCAGCAGACCGGTGTAGGTGTCCATGGCTTCGCGGCTGGGCGCGGCGATCTGGATCAGCGTGGCGCTGCGCAGGTTGTCCGGGTATTTCTTGAGCAAGGCCTTGAACGCGCGCACGCGCTGCGGCAGGCCTTTCGAGTAGTCGAGCCGCTCCACCCCCAGCAGCAGTTGGCGCCGTGAGTATTCGCCCTTCATGCGCTCGTACATGTCACGCGCGTCTTTGGCGTGCGTGAGTGCCGCGAATTCATCGACGTCAATGCCGATCGGGAAAGCGCCCGCCTGTACCGTGCGGTCAAAGGCCCGGTAATAGTGGTCGCCCAGAGCCTCGGCACCGGCTTCGGCCTGCACGTAGTGCGAAAAATTCTGCAGGTCGGCCTGGCTCTGCAGGCCCACCAGGTCATAGGCAAACAGCGCGCGCATCAGCCATTCGTGCTGGGGAATGGCCGCCAGCACCTGTTGTGGCGGCAGCGGCACGTGCAGAAAAAAGCCGATGCGCTGCTTCGCGCCCAAGGCACGCAGCTCGTCCGCCAGGGGGATCAGGTGGTAGTCGTGAATCCAGATGATGTCGTCCGACCGCAGCAGCGGTAACAGATGGCGCGCAAACAAGCGGTTGACACGCTGGTAGGCACCGAAGTAGCCGGCGTCGAAGCGCGCCAGGTCGAGCCGGTAGTGACACACGGGCCACAGCACGCCATTGCTGTAGCCCAGGTAGTAGCCGGCGTGGTCTTCGGCGCATAAATCGACGGTGGCCAGCGTGACGTTCCCCGCCTTTTGCTGGTGCAACGCTCCGTCGCCTGGCGTGCCGTCAGCAATCACGACGCCGCTCCAGCCAAACCAGAGTCCACCCATGGTGTTCAGTGCGTCGCCCAGCGCGACGGCGAGTCCACCGGCAGCGGCCTTGCGCGGGTCGGCAACGCGGTTGGATACAACGACAAGGCGGCTCATGGTGTGACTCTTATTTCTGGAGGTTCCAGGGCGCACGCGGCGCTGCCAGTTCCTGGCACGCGCGCCGCAGCCATTGTCGCAGCGCGGTGGGGGATGCGCAGTGGCACAGGGCTCGTGTGGTACCTTCGCCCACCTTGATGCCGCAGCCGCCCAGTTGCTGCACTGCGGAGAATCCCGCTTCGTCCGTCACATCGTCCCCGGCAAACAGCGGCAGCCGCCCCGTGAACGGCGGTTGCGCCATGAAGGCGGCAATGGCCGTGCCCTTGCTGATGCCCGCCGGCTTGATTTCAAATACGCATTTGCCGTGCAGCAATTCGACGTCCGCACTCGAGCTGACCGCGTCGGTCATGGCCTGCAGGCACAGGTCTTCCAATTCGGGTGCGTGGCGGTAGTGCAGCGCGACAGCGGCGGTCTTGACTTCGACACGCAGACCGTGGTGGCGTTGTACCAGTGCGTGGAGCCGACAGATCACATCACGCAGGTCAGGCGCAGCCATTTTCATGATCTCGCCGGACGCCAAGCGGCGCTGCGCGCCGTGTTCGGCCGCGATGGGCAGATGCAAAGGCGCCAGGAGACTGTCCAGGTCAGCGAGCCGGCGGCCCGACACGATCGCCAGCGCACCGTTCAGTCCGGTGGCCAGTTGCTGCAACGCGGGAATCACGTCGGGTGTGACCCGCACCGCCTCGGGCTGGGTCGCAAGATCGACCAGCGTGCCGTCGAAATCCAGGAAAAGTGCGGTTCCAGGGCTGATCGACGGCATGGTGCGCGGATGTTGCAGAAGTGACGACCCAGAAGGTGGCATGGTCTGATGACCATAGCAGACCTGCGTACGCATTTCTGTAGGCCGGTTGCCCGTTTGAAAAGTGAAACGCGCCTCAGGGAGCTGGCAAGGCCGCCACCGGGACGCTGAACCCGATGGTGGTTATTCCTTCCGCGCAGGATGCCGTTACGCTGCCGCCGTGCATGCTCGCTACTGCCTTGACAATGGCCAGGCCCAGGCCGTGGCCGTGGTGTTCCCCCTGAGGCTGACGCGCAGCGTCAATGCGGTAGAAGCGGTCGAACAGACGTGGCAAATGGGCTGGTGCAATGGGCTCCCCGGGGTTCGATACGGTGACCCAGATCGATGCCAGTTGCTGGCGTATCGTCACCAGCAAACGTGCCCCCGCGCTCGAGTGCTCGATCGCGTTTTGCAGAAGATTGGACACGGCGCGGCGGAACAGCGCGGTTTCGATCATGGCCTCGGCCGCGACGTCGCCCTCGATGCTGACGGTCGCGCCCATGTCGTCCAGCACGAATTCGAAGAACTCGGTGGTCTTGTGTACCTCCTGTGCAATCGGCGTGCGCACCAGTCCCGTGGCCGCCTCGCCCTGGTCGGCGCGAGCCAGGAACAGCATGTCGTTGATGATCGAGCGCACCCGCTCCAGCTCTTCCAGGTTCGATTGCAGCACCTCCTCGAATTGGGCCGCCGTGCGCTGGCGCGACAGCGCGACCTGGGTGCCGCCGATCAGATTGGTCAGCGGCGTGCGCAACTCGTGCGCCACGTCGGCGTTGAACGATTCGAGTTGTCGGTAGGCGTCCTGCTGGCGGCTCAGCGCGCCATTGAAGGCCGCGGCCAGCGTCGACAGTTCGGCCGGCAGGCGCGACACATTCAGGCGCTGCGAGAGCGGTTTCGGGCGCAGCGCCTGTGCCTCCTTCGACAATCGCCCCAAGGGGCGGAGCCCGACTCGCGCGATCCAGTAGCCGATGAGCATGACCCCCAGCACCGCACTCAGTGACAGCACGGCCAGCGCGGTCACGAAGGTGTCCAGCGTGCGGGCGTAGGAGGCCGAGTCGACGCCCACGATGAGGCGCACGACCGGTCGACCCTCAAAGGCGGGGATACTGACCGACAGGGTGTGTATCGGGTGTTGCTGCCGCGGCATCAGGATGCTGCCGCGGCCGTCCGGTTCGCGGTTCATGTGCTCCATCTCGGCCAGGCCCCGGCCGTATTCGTAGCGCGGATCGTCGCTCAAAACCCAGAAGCGCACGCTGCCATCGGCTGGCGTCAGGGTGTCCATCTTGGCCCGTACTCGCCCCCACCGGTCCATGGTGCCTGTGCGCTCGATCGAATACTGCAGGTTCTGCAGGTTGGTCCGGAGTTCGTCCTGCTCGTGGCGCATCAGTTCCCGGTCCAGGACGCTGTATAGGGCGGCACCGATCAGCGTAAAGGTGACCAGCGCCGCGAGCGCGAACATGGCGATCAGCCGAACCGTGATCGAGTGCCGCATCACACCGCGTTCTCCTCCCGGGGCTCCAGAACATAACCCATGCCGCGAATGGTGTGCAGCAGCTTGGGCGAAAACGGCGTGTCGATCTTGGCGCGCAGTCGCTTGATGGCGACCTCGACGACGTTGGTGTTGCTGTCGAAATTCATGTCCCACACCAGCTCGGCAATCGCGGTCTTGGACAGGATCTCGCCCTGGCGCCTTGCCAGTACCGCGAGCAGTGCGAATTCCTTGGCGGTCAGGTTGATGCGCACATTGTCGCGCCAGGCCTTGCGCGCCATCAGGTCGATCTGCAGGTCGGCGATCCGCAGCAGCGCCGGCTCCTGAACGCGCCCGCGCCGCGCCAGGGCCTGCAGCCTGGCCAGCAGCTCCAGGAACGAGAACGGCTTGACCAGGTAATCGTCGGCGCCGTCGTGCAATCCCTTGATGCGGTCTTCAACCTGGTCTCGGGCGGTCAGCATGATGACCGGCGTCTGCTTGAGGGTGCGCAACGTGCGCAGTACCGAGAAGCCGTCCAGGCCAGGCAACATCACGTCGAGCACGATGACGTCGTAGTCGTGCGTCAGCGCGAGGTGCTGTCCGTCGATGCCGTTGTAGGCGAGGTCGACCGAGCAGCCCTGCTCGCCGAGTCCCTTTTGCAGGTAATCGGCGGTTTTGGGCTCGTCTTCGACGATCAGGATCTTCATGGAAGAAGCCGTTGGCGCCTGCAATGGTGCATGTCAATTCGTGCCCACGACCGCTGGCGGCTGCGGCTTGCCCGCGCGCGCGGCCTTGCGTACCTTGCGCGCTTCCCTGCGGCGTGTATACCAGTAGTGGGTGCGGTCCAGGTACAGGTATATCACGGGGGTCGTGAACAAGGTCATCGCCTGCGACAGGAGCAGGCCACCGACTATCGCGTAGCCGAGAGGGCGGCGCAGCTCGGAGCCGGCGCCGTGGCCCAGCATCAGCGGCAGGCCCGCCAGCAAGGTGCACATCGTGGTCATCATGATGGGCCGAAAGCGCAGCAGGCAGGCCTGATAGATCGCCTCGCGCGGCTCCAGGCCCTGCTCGCGCTCGGCCGTGAGCGCGAAGTCGACCAGCATGATGCCGTTCTTCTTGACGATGCCGATCAGCAAAATGATGCCGATCAGCGCGATCACGCTGAGGTCGTAGCCGCCCAGGCGCAGGATCAGCAGCGCGCCCAGCCCGGCCGGGGGCAGCGTGGACAGGATGGTCAACGGGTGAATGTAGCTCTCGTAGAGCAGGCCCAGCACGATGTACACCGCGATCAGCGCCGCCGCGATCAGGTAGGGCTGAGTCGCGAGCGAGTCGCTGAAGGCCTGGGCCGTACCCTGGAAGCTGCCTGACAGTGTTGCCGGCACGCGCATCTCCGCCTGCGCCTTGCTGATCGCCTGGACGGCATCACCCAGCGCCGCACCGGGAGCGAGGTTGAACGAGATGGTCACCGCCGGAAACTGGCCCTGGTGGTTGATCTGCAGATAGGCCGTCCTGCTGGTGTCGACCTTGACGAAGGCCGACAGCGGCACCTGCTGGCCGGTTAGCGGCGAGGTCAGGTACAGCTTGTCGAACAGCGACGGGTCCTGTTGCATGGCGGGCGTGACTTCCAGGATTACGTGGTAGCTGTTGGTCTGCGTGAAGTATTGGGCCACCTGGCGCTGACCGATGGCATCGTTCAGCGTCGAGTCGATCAGTGCCGGCGAGATGCCGAAACTGGCAGCCCGCGCGCGGTCGATCGTCAGTACCGCGGCGGCCGCCTCGTTCTGCTGATCGGTGGCCACATCGACCAGTTCAGACAACTTGCGCAGGCGCTCCAGCACGCGCGGTGCCCAGTTGTTGAGTTCGTCGAGGTTCGAATCGGTCAGCGTGTACTGATATTGGGTGCGTGACAGCCGCCCGCCCACGTTGATGTCCTGTGGCGCCTGCATGAACAACCGCACGCCCTCCAGTTGTGCCAGCTTCGGACGCAGCCGCGCAATGATTTCATCGGCCGTCGCAGTGCGACCCTCGTCGCGCGGCCGCAGGGCGATGAACAGGCGGCCCGTATTGGCAGTGCCCCCGCTGCCACCGGTGAACATGCCGAAGCCGCTCACGTCCGGATCCGCGCGCACCACGTCGGCTGCCTGCGTCATGCGTCGCCACATCGCGGCCGGAGAGGCGTCCTGGCCGGTCTCGGCAATGGCGAAGATGGTGCCGGTATCCTGCTGCGGAAAGAATCCCTTGGGGCTGAACACGAACATCAGCGCCGTCAGCACCAGCGTCAGGACGAACACGCACAAGGTCAGGAACTCGTGCCTGAGCACCTTGTCGAGCCCGCGCCGGTAGCCGGCCAGCATCGCATTGAAGCCGCCGTCGAACAGCCGGTACAAGCGGCCATGCGGCTTGGTATGGCTGTCGGTGAGAAAGCGCGAGCACAGCATCGGCGTGAGCGTGAGCGAGACCAGCACCGAGATCACGATGGTCATCGTCACGGTGACCGCGAACTCGCGGAACAGCCGCCCGACGATGCCGCCCATCAGCAGCAGCGGGATGAACACCGCGACCAGCGAGACCGAGATCGACATGATCGTGAAGCCGATCTCGGCCGCTCCCTGGTAGGCCGCCTCCAGCGGCTTCATGCCCTTCTCGATGTGGCGGTAGATGTTCTCCAGCATCACGATCGCGTCGTCGATCACGAAGCCGATCGAGATCGTCAGCGCCATCAACGACAGATTGTCCAGGCTGTAGTCCAACAGGTACATGCCCGCGACCGTGCCCAATAGCGCCAGCGGCACCGTCAGGCCCGGTATCACGGTGGCCGGCACGCTGAGCAGGAAGATGAAGATCACGGAGATGACCGCGGCGATGGTGATCAGGAGCGTCATTTCGACCTCGTGCACCGAGGCACGGATGTTCTGCGTGCGGTCGACCAGGATGTTGACCGATATCGAAGGCGGAATCGCGGCCTGCAGCCTGGGCAGGGCCGCCTTGATGCGCTCCACCGTGTCGATCACGTTGGCCCCCGGCTCCTTGTCGATGAACAACACCAACCCGCGACCGTTGCGCAGCGTGCTGGCGGCCGGTGCGGCAGCTCCTGCGTAAGCCCATGCGGCGGTTGTTACGTCTTCCGGCCCGGAGACGGCGACCCCAATGTCGCGCACGCGCACTGGTGCGCCATGGCGATACGCCAGCACGATGTCGTTCCAGGGCCCGGCATGTAGCACCTGGTCGTTGGTGTAGACGGCAAAGCTCTGGTGCGCGCCATTGATGCTCCCGGTGGGCTGGCTCACCGTGGCGTTGCCGATGGCGCCGCGGACGTCCTCCAGGCTCATGCCCAGGGCGGCCAGCTTGACCGGATCGACCTGGATGCGCACCGACGGCTTTTGCGCGCCGCCGATGTTCACCTGACCGACGCCCGGAATCCGCGAGATCTGCTGCGCCAGAATGGTGTCGGCATAGTCATTGACCTGCGTGATCGGCAAGCTGTCGGATTGCACAGCCAGTACCAGGATCGAGAAGTTGCCCGGATTGATCTTGCGCAGGGTGGGCGGGGTCGGCAGATTCGACGGCAGCTGGCCGCTGGCGGCGGTGATCGCCGTCTGCACGTCCAGCGCTGCGGCGTCGATGTTGCGGCTCAGGTCGAACTGCAGTGTGATCTGCGTGCTGCCCAGCGAACTGGTCGAGGTCATCTGGGACAGCCCCGGGATGAGCGAGAACTGACGCTCGAGCGGCTGGGCGACGCTGGAGGCCATCGTCTCGGGGTTGGCCCCGGGCAGCTTGCCCGTCACCTGGATGGTCGGGAAGTCCACCTGCGGCAGGGACGACACGGGCAGCAGTGGAAACGCGGCGGCGCCGACCAGAAAAATCGCCAGTGCCAGCAGCGTGGTGCCGATCGGGCGCCTGATGAAGATCGCGGAAACGCTCACCGGCTTCCTCCCGCCGCGCTGGCGCCGCCCGAGGCCGCGGGAGCCGGCGCGGCAGCGACCTTGGTGCCGGTCGTGATCTTGTACTGTCCGTCGAGCACGACGCGTTCGCCCGCTGTCAGGCCCGCATCGATGATGGCCGTACCGTCCTGTATCTGGGCGACCTTGATCGGCTGCAATCGAACGGTGTCGTCATCCTTCACCACATAGGCATAGGTGCTGTCCTGACTGCGTTGCACCACCGCCGCTGGAACCGTGATCGCCCGCGCCCGTTCACCCAGCACCAGATGCGCGTTGACGTACTGACCCGGCCAGAGCCGGTGCGCGGGGTTCGCGAAGCTGCCCTTGAGTTGCACCGTGCCGCTGCTCGTGTCGATCTGGTTGTTCACCAGCACGAGCCGGCCGGTTGCGAGCAAGGTCTTGCCATCCCGCGTGAACGCCTGAACCTGCAGTGGCTGGTGGCTTGCCTGCTGCGCGCGATTGATGTCCTGCACCGCATCGCCCGGCAGTGTGAAGACGACCGCGATCGGGTCGATCTGGTTGATCACGACCAGGCCGTTGGTATCGGTGGCGTGCACGATGTTGCCCGGGTCCACCAGCCGCGCGCCGACCCGCCCGCTGATCGGCGCGACGATGTTGGTGAAGCTGAGCTGCACCTGGGCGTAGTTGATCTGGGCGTCATCGGTCTTGACCGCCGCGTCGAGTTGCGCCACCAGGGCCTTTTGCGTGTCGAACTGCTGCTGTGTGGCGGCATCCTGCGCGAGCAGCGTCGTGTAGCGCTTCAGATCTAGCCGGGCGTTCGCCAATTGCGCCTGATCCTTGGCCTTTTGCGCCTGCGCCTGCTGCAATTGGGCCTGCTGGGTGCGCGGGTCCAGCTGCGCCAACATCTGTCCCGCCTTCACATCCTGGCCTTCGGTGAAACCGACACGGTCGAGCTGTCCGTCGATGCGGGCCTTCACCGTCACGCTGGCCAGGGGAGTGGCCGTGCCTACGCCGGCCTGGTAGATGGGCACATCCTGTTGCTGCACCCGCACCAGGGTCACGTTCACGGGTGGCGCGGCGGGCTCCGGCGCCTTGGCCGAGAGCGCCTTGCGCCCCAGACCCAACGTGGCGACGCCCCCCAGCACGAGCAGGGCCACCGCGGTCAGCAGGATTGAACGGCGTTGAAAAGACCAGGACTTCATGGGCTCAGCTTCCGGGACTCGGAGGTCAATGGGTTGACGTCGGCAACGTTGGGGCTTGCGTCAGAGGCCCTGGTGGAGGAAGGGGCCACCGGCGGGACCGCTGCGTGCGTGCCATCCCAGCCACCTCCGGTAGCGGTAATCAGGGCCACGCTGGCGCCCAGCTGGCGCCCGCGCAATTGCACTGCACTGCGCTGATTCGCCAGCGACAGTGTCTGCGCCGTGACCACGCTCAGGTAGGTGGCGGTGCCGCCGCGGTACTGCGCCAGCGCCAGCCGTTCGGCCAGCTGCGACGCCTGCACTGCCTGGTCCTGCAATCCCAC
>SCRR01000331.1 GCA_004322085.1 Burkholderiaceae bacterium | reverse complement strand
GCTCGGTGGCTACAAGGAAGTGGTGCTGCATGTGACCGGTCAAGGCGGCAATGTCGCCTCCGGCTCCGGGGTCTACGGCGCGCTCAAGTTCGAATCCGGCGGCCACCGCGTGCAGCGCGTGCCGGAGACCGAAACGCAGGGCCGCATCCACACCAGCGCCTGCACCGTGGCCGTGCTGCCAGAACCGGATGAGCAGGAGGCCATCAAGATCAACCCGGCCGACCTGCGCATCGACACCTACCGCGCCAGCGGCGCCGGCGGCCAGCACATCAACAAGACCGACTCGGCGGTGCGCATCACGCACCTGCCCACCGGCATCGTGGCCGAGTGCCAGGACGGGCGCAGCCAGCACAGCAACAAGGCGCAGGCGCTGAGGGTGCTGACCGCGCGCATCCAGGAAAAAGACCGTTCCGAGCGCGCCGCCAAGGATGCCGCCGAACGCAAGAGCCTGATCGGCAGCGGCGACCGCTCCGACCGCATCCGCACCTACAATTTTCCGCAGGGACGGCTGACCGACCACCGCATCAACCTGACGCTGTACAAGCTGCTCGCCATCATGGAAGGCGAGCTGGACGACGTGGTGCAGGCACTGCAGGCCTACGAGGCGGCGCAGCAGCTGGCCGAACTCGAAGTGGCGAGCGCCTGATCACCCATCATTTATGCATCAAATTGGACTGCAACCTTTATCTGTCGTTGATAGATAGCTACGCTTTTCATAGTCGTCGATCGTGACTTCCATCGCCCATGCGCTGCTCAAAGCCCAATCGCGCGCCCTGGAGCGGCTGGATGCGCAGTTGCTGCTGTTGCACGCGTTGGGGCGCTCCGCGCACGACCGGGCCTGGCTGCTGGCGCACGACACCGACGCGCTCGCGATCGAGGTGCAAACCGCATTCGATGCGCTGGCGCTCCGCCGCGCGAGCGGCGAGCCGCTGGCCTACCTCACCGGCCATCAGGAATTTTTCGGCCTGGACCTGCAGGTCGACGCGCGCGTGCTGGTGCCCCGGCCCGATACCGAAACTCTGGTGGAGTGGGCGCTGGAGGTGCTGGATACCAGAGACGCCGCGGAACCGGCTTCGCCGGGCCGCTGGTATCGTCCCCTTGAGGGGGAGGCGCCGCAGGCGCTTCGGGGGGAGTCCATTTCGGTCATCGACCTGGGAACCGGCAGTGGCGCCGTGGCGCTGGCGCTCAAGCACACGCGCCCCACCCTGCGGGTCACAGCCACCGACGCCAGCGCCGGCGCGCTGCAGGTGGCCCGGGCCAACGCCGCGCGGCTGCAGTTGCCGATCGAATTCATTCAGGGCTCATGGTTGACGACTATCGAGGGCCGTTATCACGCCATCGTGTCGAATCCGCCCTACATCGCCGCGCACGACCGGCACCTGATCAATTTGACGCACGAGCCGCTGCAGGCGCTGGCCAGCGGCGACGACGGGCTGCACGATATCCGCCAGATCATCGTGCAGGCACGCGCGCACCTGCACCCGGGCGGCTGGCTGCTGCTGGAACATGGCTACGATCAGGCCGCGGCCGTGCGTAATTTGCTGGCGAACGCCGGCCTTGACGAGGTGCAGTCAAGGCGAGACCTGAGCGGTATCGAGCGCTGCAGCGGCGGGCGGGCGCCGCCCGCCACCCACGACGCATGAAACGGGCGTGAACCGGCCAGGAACACCGCGGAACCGGCTTCGCCGGGCCGCCGGTGTTGCCCCCTTGAGGGGGAGGCGCCGCGGGCGCTTCGGGGGTGTTTCAACTCAGCGATTCACATCCACGACCAGACGGCCGCGTACCTTGCCGTCCAGCAAAACGCTCGATTGCGCTATCGCTTGCGACAACCCGATCTCGACCGTCATGCGTTCCAGCGTGTCGCCGTCGACGTGCTGCGCGAGCAGCCGCCAGGCATCGGCACGCCTGGCGTTGTCGATGAAGACGCAGTTGATGCCATACAGCGTCACGCCGCGCAGGATGAAGGGCATCACGGTGCCGGCGAAGTCCGCGCCCTGCGCCAGCCCGCAGGCCGCGACGGCGCCGTTCCAGCGCGTGGCGGCACAGGCGTTGGCCAAGGTGTGGCTGCCGACCGTATCGACCACGCCGGCCCAGCGCTCACGCTGCAGCGGTTTGCCGGGTGCAGAAAGTTCGGCACGGTCGATGACGTGCGCGGCGCCGAGCGATTGGAGGTAGTCGGCCTCCTGCGGCCGGCCAGTGGAGGCAGTGACCGAATAGCCCAAGCCCGCGAGCAGGCGCACGGCCACCGAGCCGACGCCACCGGCCGCGCCCGTCACGAGCATTTCGCCGTCACCTGGCTTGAGTCCGTGGCGCTGCAGGGCCATCACGCACAAGGCCGCGGTGTAGCCCGCCGTGCCGATGGCCATCGCCTGGCGGGTTGAATAGGCTTCGGGTAGACGCAGCAGCCAGCCCGCGGAGACTCGCGCCTTCTGGGCCAAGCCGCCCCAATCCGTCTCGCCCATGCCCCAGCCGTTGACGACGACGCGGTCGCCGGGCTTCCAGGCCGGATCGTCGCTCCGCTCGACGCTGC
>SCRR01000438.1 GCA_004322085.1 Burkholderiaceae bacterium | reverse complement strand
TTGCGCTTGACGCCCATCAACGGCTGCGACGCACGCCGGTTCAGGTGACCAGCCATGCGATCGGTGACACTGGCGATGGTGGGGGTAGGTGCGCTCACGGATTCATCCTGATGTTTCATGCGAGGTATGGCGCGGTCATACCGCCGCGCCATACCTCCCGCATCACAACGTAAGTCCTGGCCGCCGTCAGGCGGCCAGCGTGTTGTGGACGATCCAGACGATCATCGAGACCATGGTCATCGCGCCGCCGCAGATGAGGCCGACCACCGCGCCTGTCGGCTTCTCGCGCTCTTCTTTCGACGCACGATGCAAGGCGAGGATGGACATACCAGCCATGATGATGCCGACCAGCGCGAAGATGCCGAGGAGGACCGTGGTGCCGATCTGGCGCGCCTGGTCGATGTTCCCCGCGACCTGGGTGAAATTCTTGCCGCCGCTGGAGTCCTGCGTGGCGTCGGTGGCCTGCACGGCGAACACAGGCGGTGCGAGCACGAACATGGCGACGGCGACCGCCAGGAGGTAGGCGCGGTGATGGATCGGCAAGCCGCCACCGCGGGTGGGAGAACGGAAGAGAGCCAAGAGGGACATGGGTGCAACTCCTTAACAGTGGTTGTGATTACGGGTGCTGCGGTCTTGCGGTGGAGCCATCCCCAGCGTTAGCTCGATGAGCCCGTGAGTGCGCCGAGGATGTTGAAACCGATGAGGCTGTCGACCCCATCGGCGAAGAGTTGGAAATTCCAGGCGATGAGGCCGCCGACGAGAAAGCCACACGCAACCGTCGGTGCGCCAGGCTCTTGCCCGTGGGCCCGCTTGTTCATCATGAAAAGGCTCTTGGCTACCGCGCAGAACCCCATCAGCTGGATCAGGGCAAGAATGCCGTGTACGGCGACCGCGGCTTCATCGGCCATGGTGTTGCCACCGGTTTGATAGGCCATCAGGCGCGAGGTCACCTGGGTCCCGGTCGCGGTGCGGGTGGCGATGCCGATCAGTTCCAGCGTGCTGAGTGATATCAGGGCGGCACCGATGATCA
>SCRR01000330.1 GCA_004322085.1 Burkholderiaceae bacterium | reverse complement strand
CTCGACCTGCCAGCCGCGCCGCGCCAGGCTGGCGGCCACTGCCGCACCCGACAGCCCTGCACCAATGACGGTGCAGCGGCCCGGAGGCTGGTTGTCCAAGCCGTGCGACGCGCCCGGGGTGCGGCGCTTTTTCGGGGTCCAGGCCGGATTGAAGGTGGCGCGCCAGGCAGCCGAACCCGGTTCACTGGCAGCCTCACGCGAGTCGAGGTCTTCATCCGCCGCAAAGCCAACCTGCACCAGCCATTGACGCGTGGTCGCCGCCATGCCGGGTGCGGCTGTCAGTGCCGTGCCACGCCGGCAGCAGCGCGCCAGCGCCTTGCAGCTCCACAGGTCCCACGGCCCACCACGCGATGGCGTGGCGCCGGCCGGCGCCGCGTTGTCCGCCAGATAAACCGCATCGGCCTCGAAACGCTGCTCGCGCAGCAGGTCCCTGCGCTCACCCACACAGATGGTCAGCAGTACGCGGGCGTCATCAAATTCCAGGCGATGGAAACCCGGCAGCAGGCCGAAGCACCGGGTGCGCAACTGTCCGGCCAATGGCGCGAGCGCGGGGTCAGTTTCAGCTAATGGGCGCCGGCGCAACCAATCTGCCGCGCTGAGCGCATCGGCTTCCAGCACGACGTAATGCAGCAAACGCGGACGATGTGGATCGGATCTCCAGGTGTTCCAGGTGGCCAGAAAGCGCTCGCCGCTGCCAAGGCGGGTGTCAAGGATGCGCCAGTGCGCTCGCCCCGCCCACGCTGCAGGCACACCAAGGCTGCGCAACCACGAGGGGCGGCCCCGCGCCATCGACTGCTGTCCGGACAATACGCAGTTATGCGCTGGGCGGTACGTAGCCTTGCGCGGCCTCGGCACCGCTGCCAAAAAAATGGGCCTCCATCTGGCGCGCGAGGTATTGCCGCGCCCGCTGGTCGGCCAGATTCAGCCGGTTCTCGTTGACCAGCATGGTCTGGTGGCTCAGCCACGCGGCCCATGCCTCCTTGCTGACGTTTTCCCACAGGCGCTTGCCGAGCTCGCCGGGATAGGGCGGAAAGTCGAGGCCTTCGGCCTCGCGGCCGAGTTTGATGCAGTGAACCATGCGTGCCATGAGGGCTACCTTTTAAAACAGTGCTGGCGCGACTCTATCAATGTTTTGGACTGCGCCGTCGATGCCACGCACGAAATCCGCATCCGCCACCCGGCTGTGGCCCGGCAACGTGCGCAGGAAAAGCAGGCAAGCGCTGCAACTGGCGGAACCAAATGTAAATGTGTACCATCGAACCTACCCGGAGACCCGCGACCGTTCCAACCAGGCCATCAAACGCTGGAAGGATCCGAGTGCTGCGTCGACGACCCGATTGGCCGCCGTGGTGGCCTGTTGCGGTCAATTTGTCGCGTTCACTTTGGAGGTACTCAACATGTTCAAGAAATTGGCCCTCGTCGGCGTTGCCGTTGGCGCCCTTGGCGCGGGCAGCGCGTTTGCGGCCTGCACGACCACGATTGGCGGGGTGATGTCGCTCACCGGCTCGCTCGGTGTGCTGGGGCAAAAGATCGCGCAGGGTTCGGAACTGGCGATCGCAGACCTGAACAGCGCGGGCGGCGCGAACGGCTGCGACCTCAAACTGTCGCTGCTCGATGATCAGACCAGCCCCTCGGTCGGCGTCGACGCCGCCAAGAAGCTGGTCGATGTGCAGCAGGTGCCGGCGATCATCGGGGCGCTGTCCAGCGGCGTCAGCGCCGCCATATTGACGGCGGTCACGGCGCCAGGCAAGGTGGTGCAGATCTCGCCAGCTTCCACTTCTCCCACGTTCACGGAACTCGCCGAGCAGGGCAAGACCGGTGGTTACTGGTTCCGCACCACGCCGTCGGATGCGTTGCAGGGCGTGGCCATGGCCAAGGTGGCGCACGACGCCGGGTTCAAGAAGGTCGCCATCTTGTACCTCAACAATGCCTATGGGCAAGGGCTGAGCAAGGAATTTGCCTCGGGCTTCACCGGGCTCGGCGGCAGCGTCACGCAGAACGTCGTGTACAACCCGAGCCAGCCGTCCTATCGCTCCGAGGTGAACAAGGCGCTGAGCCCGGCGCCGGACGCGCTGTTCCTGATTGGCTACCCCGGTGACGGGACGACGATTGCGCGCGAGTGGATTGCGGCCGGCGGCCCACAGAAGTTCCTGTTGCCGGACGGACTGGAGTCGCAGGACTTTGTCAATGATGTCGGCGCGCAGTACATGAAGGACGTGCACGGCACCGCGGCCGGATCGTCCAAGACGCCTTCGCTGGCGACGTTCCAGAGTGAATATCAGGCGAAATTCGGTTCGCTGCCAACGCAGGCCTACATCCCCAACGCCTACGACGCAACGGTGCTGGTGGGGCTTGCGATGGAGCAATCCAGGAGCAACAAGGCGCAGGGAATCCGCGACGGTATGCGCAAGGTCACGGATCCCAAGGGCGAGAAAATTTACGCCGGCGTAGCCGAGCTCAAGAAGGCGGCGCAGTTGCTGTCGCAGGGCAAGACCATCCAGTACATCGGCGCCTCCGGGCCCTTGCAGTTTGACAAAAATGGCGATGTCGATGCACCGATGTTGGTGTGGGGCGTGAGTGCCGATGGCAAGGTGCAGCCAACCGGCATGGTTACGGTGGAGCAGATTGCCGCACTGCGCAAGCAGGCTAAATAGGTTCGACATGGCGCCGGCCGGGGTGGCCGGCATCGCCATGGTTGACGGGAGGTCCTCATGCTGGAGGTGGGCAATCTGGTCAAGGAGTTCGGCGGCTTGCATGCGGTCGACGGAGTGTCATTCACCATCAAGCCGCGCACCATCACCGGCCTGATCGGACCGAACGGCGCGGGCAAGA
>SCRR01000329.1 GCA_004322085.1 Burkholderiaceae bacterium | reverse complement strand
TGCCGGACCCATTGGATGTGGGAACGAGACTCCATGGTACTCAACCGAAATCGTCGTGGCTACCAGCAATTCATTCCGGCAATTCATGCCGCCACATAAATTGCGGCCCGAGACCCAATTCGCGCCACAATGGCGCCGTGGACACACTGGACGCCGTCCAGCCGATCCCGATCGGACTCCAGAACGCCGGTGACTCGCATACCCGGCGCGTTCGGGTCGTCGTGATCCTCGGCGGTCTGGCGTCGATCGTATTTGGTCTTCCCTGGGTCGGATTTTTTGCCATTCGCGGTGAATGGATGATCGCAAGCGCCGATTGTGCGGTGATCCTGAGCGGCGTCATCGCCATCCAGATGGCGCGACGCGGTCGGCTACGCGGCGCCGCGATTTTGCTGGTGGCCAGTCTGTTTGTCCGCCTGTTTGGGCTGACCCTCTTTTTCGACATTCCAGATACCCAGGTACCGCGCTCAATCCATCATTTCCTGATACCGCTGGCCGTGGCCGCCTATTTGATGCTCAAGCACGAAAACGCGTGGCTGCGCCATGGCCTGGCCTGGGGCTGCCTGGCCAGCGTGGTCTTTTTTTCCAGCTCGCGCTTCGCCTTGGCAACGCGGCTCGTCATACCCGATAGCGTGCGTGGCCCCGCCACCTGGATCACGAACTCGGCCTCCATGCTGTTGCTGTTTCTGCTATTGCAGATTTTTGTCGCAGACATTGATCGGCTGGAGGCCCGTTTGCACCGCGCCCGCGTGCGCACGGTTGCGCTGGCGCACCTGGCCACGCCCAGCCAGTTCGACGACTCCCTGACGCAGCTCGACGAATCCATTGCCTCGACGCTCCCTCGGAATGCCCGCCAAATCTCGCACGCGGAGACACAGGCCTGGCAGCGCGCACGGGCCGGGCGGGCCCGGCTCACCATCCTCGCCAGCAGCTGCCTGTTGATCGCCCTGGGCATCGTGTTCGGAATCTATTTCGGACTGAAGGGCATGTTGCTCCCGATGCTGCCCGCTTGCGCCGTCATCGCGCTGGGGCTCGCGCTGGCACTGCTCACGGGCAATCAACACCGAAGCGCGGCCACCATCGGTTTGGTCGTTGGCATGATGCTGGTCTTCATGGTGAATTCGGCCATCTTCGACATCCCCACGCTCGAGGTGCCGCGCTCCACCCACTACTGGTTCCTGCCCCTGTCCCTGGGCGCCTATTTTCTCCTGCGGGATGAAAACGCATGGATCCACAATGGCCTGCCGATCGCCTGCCTTGCCGCCTTTGTCGTTCTGGGCAGCTGCCAATGGGGTTTCGTGACGAACTACATCGTCCCCGACAGCGATCGGCCCGCGCCCTGGCTGGTTGCCATCTGTGCATTGGGCGTGCTGTATTTCCTTGTTTACATTCTGGTGGGCGACATCAGGCGTCTTGAAGACTGGCTTGATCGCGCCGTCGGCCTCCTGTTCAGACGCAATCGGGCCGGTTGACCCGGCCCGGACGCTTCAGTCATTTGCGGTGGGCACCGCAAGTCAACTTACACATCGATCGCCGCGGCCGAGCCCGCCTGCTTGCGCAACTCGAATTTTTGGATCTTGCCGGTCGCGGTCTTGGGGATCTCGCCGAACACCACGGCGCGCGGCACCTTGAAGCCGGCCAGGTGCTGCTTGCAGTGGGCCACGATTTCTTCGGCCGTGGTGGTCGCACCGGCCTTGAGTTCGACGAACGCGCAGGGCGTCTCGCCCCAGCGCGCATCGGCCTTGGCGACCACGGCGGCGGCGAGCACGGCGGGATGCCGGTACAGCACGTCTTCCACCTCGATCGACGAGATGTTCTCGCCGCCCGAGATGATGATGTCCTTGCTGCGGTCCTTGATCTTGATGTAGCCGTCGGGGTACTGCACCGCCAGGTCGCCGCTGTGGAACCAGCCGCCCGCAAACGCTTCTTCGGTGGCCTTGGGGTTCTTGAGGTAGCCCTTCATCGCGATGTTGCCGCGGAACATGATCTCGCCCATGGTCTCGCCGTCCCAGGGCACTGGCTGCATCGTCTTGGGGTCGAGCACGCGCGCATCGCGCTGCAGGTGGTAGCGCACGCCCTGGCGCGCGTTCAGGCGCGCACGCTCGCCAATGTCGAGGTCGTTCCAGGCGTCGTGCTTGGCGCAGACCGTGGCCGGACCGTAGACCTCGGTCAGGCCGTACACGTGGGTCAGATCGAATCCCATCTGCTCCATGCCTTCGATCATGGACGCGGGCGGCGCGGCGCCGGCCACCATGGCCTTGACGCCGGGTGGCACGCCGGCCTTCATGGCCTCGGGCGCATTCACCAGCAGGCCGTGCACGATGGGCGCGCCGCAGTAGTGCGTCACGCCGTGGTTGCGAATGGCATCAAAAATCGCCTGCGCCTCGACGCGGCGCAAACACACGTTGACGCCCGCGCGTGCCGCCACCGTCCACGGAAAGCACCAACCGTTGCAGTGGAACATGGGCAGCGTCCACAAGTACACGGCATGCTTGGGCATGTCCCATTCAAGGATGTTGGAGATGGCATTGATCGCCGCGCCGCGGTGGTGGTACACCACGCCCTTGGGGTTGCCGGTCGTGCCGCTGGTGTAGTTGAGGGCAATCGCGTCCCACTCGTCGGCGGGCAGGCTCCAGGCGAATTGCGGGTCGCCGCCGGCCAGGAAGTCTTCGTAGTCGAGGCTACCGATTTTGTGCACTGTCCCCGTATAGACCGGGTCACTCACATCGACCACCAGCAGCGGCGCCGTGCCTTTGCGCAAGGCAATGGCCTTTTGCATCACACCCGCGAATTCGGGGTCGACGATCACCACCTTCGCCTCGCCGTGGTCCAGCATGAAAGCGATGGTCTCGGCGTCGAGCCGCGTATTGAGCGCGTTGAGCACGGCGCCGGCCATCGCGATGCCGAAGTGCGCCTCGACCATGGGCGGCGTGTTCGGCAGCATCACGGCCACGGTGTCGCCCTTCTGGATCCCGTGGCGGGCCAGCGCGCTGGCGAGCCGGCGGCAGCGCTCGTACACCTCACCCCAAGTGCGGCGCAGATTGCCGTGCACCACGGCGAGGCGGTCCGGGTAGACCTCGGCCGTGCGTTCGATGAAGGACAGCGGCGACAGGGGCGCGTGGTTGGCCTCGTTGCGCGACAGGTCGCGGTCAAAAATGGATGTCATCGCGGATCTCCTTGCGGCTGTATTACGTCAACGCAGTTTGACACCGATTTTGTGGCAGCAATGGGTGAAAATACCCGGGTGTCCATCCCCCAGTCTTTCATCCAGGAACTGATCGCGCGCGCCGACGTGGTCGAAATCGTCGGCCGCTACGTTCAGCTCAAGAAGGGCGGCGCCAATTTCATGGGGCTGTGCCCGTTTCACGCCGAGAAGTCGCCCTCGTTCAGCGTGAGCCCGTCCAAGCAGTTCTACCACTGCTTTGGCTGCGGCAAGAACGGCAACGCGATCGGCTTTTTGATGGAGCACGCGGGCATGAGCTTCGTCGAAGCCGTGAAGGACCTCGCGCAGCAGTACGGCATGCAGGTGCCCGAAGACGACGCCTCGCCGCAGAAGCGCGCACGCGCCAGCGAACAGCGGCAAAAGCAGGCAACCTTGTCCGATGTGCTGGAGAAGGCCTGCGACGCCTACAAAAAGCACCTGAAAAGCTCACACAAGGCGGTGGATTACCTCAAGGGACGGGGCCTGTCGGGCGAGATTGCCAGGCAGTTCGGCCTGGGCTATGCGCCCGAGGGCTGGCGTACGCTCGCCAGCGTCTTTCCCAACTACGACGACCCGCTGCTGAGCGAGAGCGGCCTGGTCATCGCCAGTGCGGACGAGGACACGGGCGAGGAAAAGCGCTACGACCGTTTTCGCGACCGCGTGATGTTCCCGATCCGCAACATCAAGGGCGACTGCATTGGCTTCGGCGGGCGCGTGCTGGGTGAAGGCACGCCGAAATACCTCAACTCGCCGGAAACCCCGGTGTTCAGCAAAGGCCGCGAGCTGTACGGCCTGTTCGAGGCGCGCAACGCCCTGCGCGAACAAGGCTACGTGCTGGTGACCGAGGGCTACATGGACGTGGTGGCACTCGCGCAGCTGGGTTTTCCCAACGCGGTGGCCACGCTGGGCACGGCCTGCACGCCCGAGCATGTGCAAAAGCTGTTCCGCTTCACCGATTCGGTGGTGTTCAGCTTCGACGGCGATGCCGCAGGCCGGCGCGCCGCGCGCAAGGCACTGGACGGCGCCCTGCCTTACGCCAGCGATGTGCGCAGCGTCAAATTCCTGTTTCTCCCCCCTGAACACGACCCGGACAGCTACATCCGCGCCTTTGGCAAGGACGCGTTCGCGCGCTATGTGTCCGAGGCTACGCCGCTATCGCGCTTCATGATCGAGGCAGCGCGCGATGGTTGCGACCTGAACAGCGCCGAGGGCCGTGCCCACTTGGCCAGCAACGCCAAACCGCTGTGGAGCCAGCTGCCTGAAGGTGCACTCAAGCGCCAGTTGCTGGCCGAGATTGCCGATCTGGTACAGCTGAACAGCCGGGAATTGACCGAAGTCTGGAATGGTCGGCGGGAATCGGGTAAGGCCGACAGCGGGCACAAAGGCAAATACTACAAGAACGATAGCTATCACCCTATATCGAATAATGGCTACAGCTCTAAAACATCATCAAATTACGCGACCCGACCGCGCCCGGGCGGGCGCACAGCGCCGGCCAGCCGCGCCGACCACGCGGTGCGCATCCTGCTCACGCACATGGTGGCCTGGCACAGCCTGTCCAACGAAGACCGCAGCATGCTGTGCGAGCTGCCAGCGCCGCACGGTCCGCTATTTGCCTGGCTCGAGAGCCAGCTGCACGAGCACGGCGCGCAACCCTGGGCGGCACTGCGCGAGGGCCTGCGCGACCACGAAAGCGAGGCCTTGGCCTTGCGGTCGACCGCCAGCTTCGAAGTCCCGCTGGCGCAGGAGCCTGCGCCTGACGACACGGCCCTGGAATTGCGTGGTCTGCTCGATCTGATGCTCGCGGACCGCCTCAAACTGCTGGAAACCGAGGCGCTGGCCGCCAATGACCTCGTGCGTTATCGCCAGCTGCGCGACCAGCGTCTTGCGCTCGGTCATGCGAAGAACAGCGGTGCTGACGCTTGAAAATCGGCCATAAAGGTATAATGTAAGGCTTGACTGATAGCAAGAGCGACAGCAACACCTCCGGGCCGGCCGACCGATGAAGCAACTTCACAACGGGCCAATCCACCGCAAGGACTGCATTCCAAATGTTCGCCCAGACATCTTGCTGATGAAAACGTCCAGGGGGATGCCCCCCTGTCACGTCGCCCGCGCCGGGAAGTTGTGGCGCACGCTTTTTTGTTTGTCCTGCCTTGAAGCCCAGAGGTTTATTCATGCCCGCTCAAAAATCCGCCCAACCCGCCGCAAAGCCGGCCGCCAAAGCCGTGTCCAAAGCAACGGCAAAACCTGTTAGCGCAGGTTCCACCAAGACAGCAACGAAAGCCCATTCAGTGCCCACATCCAGGTCGCCCGTCAAGGAAGTACTTAAAAAGCCCGCCAAGGCTGCTGCAGCAGTGGAAGAAACACTGAAGAAAAAGCCCGGGCGCCCGCCCAAAGCCGTCGCCGCTGGTGCATCTGACAAAGGTGGGGCCAAGCGCGGACGCAAGCCCCAAACGCCCGACAAGCCCAAGGGCGACGACACCGACCTGAGCGACGTGGAAGCCGAATTTGCCGAGGAGCCGGCGCCGACCACCGAGAAGGTCAAGCCGCTGCGCATGAAGATCAGCAAGGCGAAGGAACGCGCGCTGATGAAGGAGTTCGGGCTGGACGAAACCATCCTGTCCGAAGAAGACATGGCCAAGCGCCGCTCGCGCCTGAAGGCCCTGATTAAGCTTGGCAAGACCCGCGGCTACCTCACGCACGGCGAAATCTCCGACCACCTGCCCGACAAGCTGGTCGATGCCGAGACGCTCGAAGTCGTGATTTCCATGCTCAACGACATGGGCGTGGCCGTGTACGAGCAAACGCCCGATGCCGAAACCCTGCTGCTGAACAACACCGGCCCGACCGCCGCGACCGAGGAAGAGGCCGAGGAAGAAGCCGAAGCCGCCCTGTCCACGGTGGACAGCGAATTCGGCCGCACCACCGACCCGGTGCGCATGTACATGCGCGAGATGGGCACGGTCGAACTGCTCACGCGCGAAGGCGAGATCGAGATCGCCAAACGCATCGAGGGCGGCCTGATGCGCATGATGGAAGCCATCAGCGAGAGCCCGGCCACCATTGCCGAAGTGTTCCGCATGGCGGAGGAAATCCGCGAAGGCAAGGTCGTGATCTCGACCGTGGTCGACGGCTTCTCGAACCCGAACGAGGCCGACGACTACGTGGCCGAAGAGGACTTCGACGAGTTCGACGAGGAAGATGACGATGACGGCAAGGGCGGCTCCAAGGCACTGACCAAGAAGCTCGAGGAACTCAAGCGCGAGGCCCTGACGCGCTTCGACACGCTGCGTGGCATGTTCGAGAAGGTGCACAAGACCTACGACAAGGAAGGCTACGGCACGCCGGCCTACGTCAAGGCGCAGAAGGCCCTGTCCGACGAGCTCATGACGATCCGCTTTACCGCCAAGACCATTGAGAAGCTGTGCGGCATGCTGCGCAGCCAGGTCGACGACGTGCGCAAGAAGGAACGCGAGCTGCGCCGCATCATCGTGGACAAATGCGGCTTCCCTCAGGAAGACTTCATCCGCGACTTCAGCGGCTTCGACAAGCACGGACACCGCGTAGCGTCCAACCTGCTGAACCTGAAATGGGTTGAAAAGCAGGCCGCGGCAGGCAAGCCGTGGAGCATCATCATGTCGCGCAACATCCCGCCGGTGCAGGAACTGCAGCAGCGGCTGGCCGACCTGCAATCGCGCGTGGTGGTGCCGCTGTACCAACTCAAGGACATCAACAAACGCATGAACGAAGGCGAGTCCAACTCGCGCGACGCCAAGAAGGAAATGATCGAGGCCAACCTGCGCCTGGTGATCTCGATCGCCAAGAAGTACACGAACCGCGGCCTGCAGTTCCTGGACCTGATCCAGGAAGGCAACATTGGACTCATGAAGGCGGTGGACAAGTTCGAATACCGGCGCGGCTACAAGTTCTCGACCTACGCCACCTGGTGGATTCGCCAGGCGATCACGCGTTCCATCGCCGACCAGGCGCGCACCATCCGCATCCCGGTGCACATGATCGAGACCATCAACAAGATGAACCGCATCAGCCGCCAGCATTTGCAGGAGTTCGGCTTCGAGCCCGATGCGTCGATCCTGGCCGAGAAGATGGAGATCCCGGAAGACAAGATCCGCAAGATCATGAAGATCGCGAAAGAGCCGATCTCGATGGAAACCCCGATCGGCGACGACGACGACTCGCACCTGGGCGACTTCATCGAAGACAGCGCCAACACCGCGCCGCTCGAAGCCGCGATGCAGGCCGGCCTGCGCGATGTGGTGAAAGACATCCTGGACAGCCTCACGCCGCGCGAAGCCAAGGTGCTGCGCATGCGCTTCGGCATCGAGATGAGCACCGACCACACGCTGGAAGAAGTCGGCAAGCAGTTCGACGTGACGCGCGAGCGCATCCGCCAGATCGAGGCCAAGGCGCTGCGCAAGCTCAAGCACCCGAGCCGCTCGGACAAGCTGCGCAGCTTCATCGATACGCTGTGATGTCGTGATCCCGGCATGCGACCCAGGTGGCCCATGGCATCCGACAACATCAGCATCATCTCGTCGATGGCAACCCGGCAAGTGCTGGCGGAACTCATCGCCCAGTTCCAGCAGACCACCCCGCAGCCGGTGAGCCTCGAGTCAGTGGGCGGCGTCGACGCGGCCAGGCGTGTGCAGGGCGGCGAGGCGTTCGACGTCGTGATTCTCGCAGCCAACGCGATCGAGCAGCTGATCCAGGCCGGCCGCATCGTGCCCGGCAGCCGGGTCGATCTGGTCCATTCCGGCGTCTCGATCGCGGTGCAGGCCGGCGCGGCGCGGCCCGCCATCGCCTCTGAAGAAGCCGTGCGGCAGGCGGTGCTGGCGGCACACACCCTCGGCTACTCGACCGGTCCGAGCGGCGTGCATCTGGCCAAGCTGTTCGAGCGCTGGGGCATCGCCGGCGCGATCCAGAGCCGCATCGTGCAGGCGCCGCCCGGCGTGCCGGTGGGCTCGCTGGTGGCTAAGGGAGAGGTCGAGCTCGGGTTCCAGCAGCTGAGCGAACTGATCCACCAGGACGGCATCGACGTGCTGGGCCCGCTGCCCCCCGCCATCCAGATCACCACCACCTTCTCGGCGGGGCTCTCGACCACGTCGACGCAGGCCCGCGCCGTCAGCGCGCTGCTGGACTTTATGGTCTCCCCGGCGGCCGCTCCGATATTGCGCCGCAATGGACTGGAGCCGGCCTGACGCGGACGGCTCACTGCAACTCGTGGTTGCGGCGGTTCAGACCGCTTCGAGCGCCAGCAGCCCGGTGGCGGTGTTGGAAATCGGAATGTGGTAGTTGCTGTGCACCTTGCGCACGCCGGACGCGCCGCCCGCGCTGAGCGCACCACGCATCGCCACCCACATCAGCAACTCCACCCCCTGCGTGCCGGTCTTCTCCACCAGTTCGTGAACGCTGAATTGCGTCACCCACTCGGGATTGCTCAGCATGCTGCTCATGAACTGCAGGTCGAACTCCTTGTTGATGTGGCCGGCGCGCTCGCCGTCGAGCTGGTGCGACAGCCCGCCCGAGCCAATGACCAGCACCCGCTTGTCGCTGTTCCATGCATGGATCGCCTCTCCCACCGCGCGCCCCAGGGCATAGGTACGGCGGGCCGACGGCAACGGCAGCTGCACCGTGTTGATGCAAATCGGCACCACCTGCACCGGACAGTCACCGGGCCAGAGCAGCTTGAGCGGCAGCGTGACGGCATGGTCGACCAGCATTTCCTGGCAGGTCACGACGTCGAACTCCTGCTCGACCAGCATATTGATCACATGCCATGACAAATCCTGCTGGCCTGGCACCGGTGGCAGCGTCGGGATGCCCCAGCCCTCGTCCGCGGTCTGGTACTGCGGCGCCGCGCCGACCGAGAAGGTGGGCATCTTGTCCAGAAAAAAATTCAAACCGTGATCGTTGTGGAACACCACCACCACGTCGGGCCGGGCCGTGGCCAGCCAGTCGCGCACCGGCGGGAAGCCATTGAAGAACGGCTTCCAGTACGGGTCTTGCTGCAGGTTTTTGGCGATGGCCCCGCCGATCGCGGGAATGTGGGAGGTACCGATGCTGCCGATGAGTTTTGCCATGATGTTGGTCCTGTGTCCTGCTTACTGGTGGGCGGCCGCGCGCAGCTTGGCCCTGAATTCTTCCTTGCTCATGCCGGTCTGCTGCGCGCCGATGTCCTGCATGTCGAGCCCGAAGATGCCCGCGAACTTCGCCAGGTAGTAGGCATTGCCACCGGCGGCAATAAGCTGGAGCACGTTGCGCGCACGGATCGCAGCGGCCTGCGGCTCGCTCAAGCCGTACTTGCGCATGTAGGCCTCCTCGTCGGCCTTGAAGGCCTCGCGGTTCTCCGCCGAGTTGAACGAGTAGCACATCTTGTTGAGCGCATAGCCTTTTTGCGCCTGCACGCCGTCGAACGGCGTGGTGCCGGGAATTTTGGGAAGAGGGGCTGTCACATGAGTCTCCTGGGTTGGGTTCTTGCCATACCGTCAGTATTGCGTCCCTATTGCCAAAAATAAATGGATGAATGATCATCAAACGCATGAGCAAATTCGATTGGTCAGACCTTGATGCACGACTCCTGCAACTGCTGCTGGCGGTGCTGGAAACCGGCTCCATCACCGGCGCGGCACTGCGCCTGGGCGTGACGCAGTCCGCCGTGAGCCACCTGCTGAACAAGCTGCGCGGCATCACGGGCGACGCGCTGTTCGTCAAGTCGGGGCGCGGCATCGTGGCCACCGCGCACGCCGAGGCGCTGGCCGCTCACGCGCGCGAGCTGCTGCGCGAGCTCGAGCGCTTTGCCCGCAGCGGCGCATTCGACGCCGCGCGCTGGCAGACCACCTTCACCATTGCGGCCAACGATTTCCAGCGCGACATGCTGCTGCCAGCCCTCGTGGCACGGCTGCGCGCGCAGGCGCCGGGGGTGGCGCTGCGCGTCATCCCGTCCGGCGTGCCAACGCTGGAGATGCTGCGCCACGAGCACTGCCAGCTCGTCATCAGCCCGCGCCCGCCCGAGGGCAGCGACATCCTGCAAAAGCGCCTGTTCGAGGACCGCTACCGCGTGTTCTACGATCCGGCGGTGCGCGCCGCGCCGCGCGGCAAGGCCGATTACCTCGCAGCCGACCACATCACCGTGCTGTACGAGCCGCGCCGCGCGCTCGACCTGGATCAGTGGCTGGCCGCGCACAGTGTGCAGCGCCGCTTCGCCGTGATGGTGCCGGGCTTTGCCGGCCTGCCGGCGTTCCTGCACGGCAGCGATCTGCTGGCTACCGTGCCCGGGCTGCTGCGCTCACACTCGCTGCGCGGCCTGGCGAGCGCCAAGCCGCCCGTGCCCTGCCCGCCCCTGCCGATGTACATGATCTGGCACCTGCGCCACCAGCATGACGCAGCGCACCGCTGGTTGCGTGGCCAGTTGGAGGAGGTGGTCGGCACGGCACTGGCAACGAGCTGAGAGCGCGCCAGCCCCGCCTCAAGTCGTGGGGGCGGCGTGCAGGTACAGCGTGGCCAGTCGCGCGCGCTCGCGCGGGCCGACACCCAGCGCCTTGTCGAGGTATGGCAGCACGCCGCCGTAGTCGGCCTCCACGCTTTGCAGCGCCGCGTCCAGAAAATCGGCCTGCACGCGCCACAGCACGTCCAGCACCTCCTGCGGCGCGCGCCCGGGCTCCATCGGCGGCATGCGAAACAGCTCGTTGGTCAGCAGGTAGTCCTGCATCACCACCGGGCGCGGCACGCCCAGCGCCAGCAGCAGCATGGCGGCGGCAAAGCCGGTGCGGTCCTTGCCGGCCGTGCAGTGAAACACCAGCGGCGCATCGCTCTCGAGCACGTAGCCAAACAGTTCGGAAAAACGCGCGGCGTTGTCGTGCACAAAGGCGCGGTAGGTCTGCTGCATCAGGCGCACCGTATCTTGCGCCGTGAGCCGCTGGCCGGATTCGAGCAGCTCCTTCAAGCGCTGCACCACCGTGGGCTCGATCGGCAGCGCCACCTGCACCAGGCCCGGAACGTCATACGGCTGCGCCCGGCGCTCGGCCTCGCCGCGAAAGTCGAAGGCACGTGCCAGGCCCACGCCTGACAGCACCGCCAGGTCGGCCTTCGTCAGACCGGCCAACTGGTCCGAACGGAACAGCCGGCGCCAGCGCACCTGCCGGCCGTCGGCGGCGCTGTAGCCGCCGAGGTCACGGAAGTTGGTGGCGCCAGACAAGTTCAGGGAGCGGGTTGGAGATTGCATGGTTCCCTTTATAACGGCCAAATCTTATAGGGCGATGACACCGCCAGATTATTGAATGAAATCGGCCTCTAGCCCTTACGTATACTTGGCATACCACTATGCTATTGATAGTTAAATGACACTGTTGCGCGCACGCTTGACCAAGCGGCGCTAACGGCTGGCGCTCTTCATCGCCTCCTCCAATTTCACCGTTTCCACACTCACGGTGGCCACGCGCGCCAGCAGGTCGACGACCTTTTCCTTGAAGTCGGCACTGGCTCAGAACGTTTCGGTATCGACCTCGCTTTGCGACTGCGCGCCGTAGCGGTTGCCGGCCACGGTCTTTTCGTTGAGCAGCGCGTCGAGCCGCGCCATCACGTCGGCGCCGAGCCTGACGTTGACGGCGCCCAGGTCTTCGGTCAGGTGCGCCACGCTGGTGGTGCCAGGTATGGGAATGATGTGTTCGCCCCGGTGCAGCAGCCAGGCCAGCGCGAGCTGCGCCGGCGTACAGCCGGCCTCCTGCGCGATCGCGTGATAGGCCGGCAGCAGCTTGAGGTTGGCCGCGTGGTTGTCGGGCGCGAAACGCGGCATGGCGCGGCGGATGTCCTTGGCGCCCAACGCGTTCACATCGATCGGCGCGCCACACAGAAAGCCGCGCGCGACCGGGCTGAACGCGACGAACGCGGCGCCGAGCTCGCGGCAGGCATCGAGCACCGCAATCTCGGGGTTGCGCGTCCACAGCGAATACTCGGTCTGCACCGCGGCGATGGGGTGAATTGCATGCGCGCGGCGCAGCGTGGGGGCCGACACTTCGGACAGGCCGACAGCGCGGATCTTGCCGGCGCGCACCAGGTCGGCCAGCGCGCCGACGCTGTCCTCGATCGGCACCTGCTTGTCCCAGCGGTGCAGGTAGTACAGGTCGATCACGTCGGTCTGCAGGCGGCGCAGGCTGTCCTCGCAGGTGGCCTTGATGGTGGCGGGGCGGCCGTCGATCACGCGCACCAGCTTGCCGTCGCCGGCCACGTCCACGCCCTGCATGCCGCATTTGCTGGCCAGCGTGAACTTTTGGCGATGCGGCTTCATCACGCGACCGACCAGCGTTTCGTTGGCACCGAAGCCGTAGAGCGACGCCGTGTCGAACAGCGTGACGCCCGCGTCCAGCGCGGCCAGCAGCACGCGCTCGCCCTGCTCGGCCGGCGGCGGCGTGCCATAGGCGTGCGAGAGGTTCATGCAGCCCAGGCCGATGGCGGAGACGGAGAAGGGTCCGATGGTTCGTTGTTGCATGGCAAGAGCTTAAACCAGGCCGCGCGAAGCCGGCGCCACGCTAGGAAGCAGCACGGGTGCGGTCGGCGGGCTTTTTCGCCGACCACAAATCAACCCGCTCGCCCGCCGCACAGGCCTGCAGCAACTGCGCGAACCGCGCCGCCTGCGTTTCCGCCCGCTTAGCCGAAGTAACCCAGTGCAGCATCAACTTGCGGTAGCCCGGCGGCATGGACTCGAAGAACCGCCAGGCCGCCTTTCGCCGCTTGAACGCGCGCAGCAGCGGCGCGGGCAATTCGGCCGGCGCCGCCTGCTCATGCGAATAGATGGCCGACTTGTGCGCCTTGCGGTGGCTGAACGCCACCAGCCCCGTCGGCATCATGCGGCCGGCCGCCTGCAACTGCTCCACCTTGGCGATGTTCACCGCGCTCCAGATCGACGACGGCTTGCGCGGCGTGAAACGGATGGAGTACGTGCGCTCATCGATGCGCCGGCGCACGCCGTCGATCCAGCCAAAGCACAGCGCTTCGTCCACCGATTCAGACCAGGTCATGCTGGGGCGGTCGGAGCCGACTTTGTGGAAGCCAACGAGGAGTTCAGGCGAACTTGCTGCGTGGGCTTGCAGCCATTGACGGAAGGCGGCGGGGGTGGCGAAGAAGGCGGGGATGGGCATTGCGAAGACATTGTTGCCCACATCTGGTGTTGTGCTTAGCCGCGCGATCAGCAACCGGACAGACACGATAGTACGGTATCGACCCATTGGAGCCGGTAGACATATTCGTACCGATTGGCTCGTGATCGTCGAACTCCGGCCGTTAGAGTCACGCTACCACGCTCAGATTCGTTTGTCATCGGATAAGTCTATGCCTACCCATCAATCGGTGCCGGTGGCAGAATGTTCACGCAAAAGAAACCTTATGCTGGGACCAAATGACCAATCCAAGCTGGACCGACTTCGCTGGTGTTGTGACCGGGGTTGTCGGCATGGTGACCGGTATCTCTGGTGCGGTAATGGGCTACCTCGGATACCGGCGCAGCAACCAGATTAAGGCTCTGGACCTGCGGCTGTCGCTTCGGAAGGATTTAGGCGAAGCGCGCGAGTCAATCACCACGCTTCGACAGTTGATGGCGGATGCTGAAGGTTCTCGGAAGGAAACCTTGGCCGCACGGGGAATTAGCAGATCAAGCGCTATGGTCTTTTGGGAACAATCGCTTGCTACTGATCTCGCGGAAGTGACCAGAATCGCAGCTGTGATCCCGCGTGAAGGCATTGATTTTGCCGCCATGTCAGAGAAGCAACTGGAATCCGAGATTATTGCGGCGCATAAGATCAAGACCAGCTTATCCACTTTGATCGAGAAGTATCGCGGTGAGCTTGCGGTAGACGCCGATTTGCGCCGCCAAATCGGACAGCAGGCAACTGCAATGGCTGCTGCGCGTATGAGCCAATCGCCGCAGCGAAATTTCCCCGGATAGGCGTCGCGCACTTGATGGCCAGGAAAATGGCCTTGAAACATGTTCCTATGTTGGCGGGCGACACTGAAAGCGCAATTCATCCCCCGCATGTTGCTGCGGGGTGCCTAATTGACTGCTTGTTAGCTAAACGCGACGTCTGAAGGCCCGAGTGATAACGCGAGCAAACGACGCTTCCTGACCGACTGCAACCAGTCAGACGGTCCCGATGGCCCCAGGGCAGTGGCCGCGCTAGACGGAGCCCTCCACCACCTCCATCGCAGCCCCCACATGCAGCAAGCAAGAGGCACCAGAAGCAAAACTGACAGCCATCGTATTGATAGCAACCTGCGCAATACCCACAAGGGCCAAGGACCGATTTACCTCAAAACTCAACCCGCGTTGAGCTGTTGTTCCAGGTCGTGCAGCACCTGGTAGCATGGCAACACCTGCGCCACACTGGAGTTGGGCTCGCGGCCTTCGCGGATGGCGGCGAAGAATTCCCGGTCCTGCAGTTCGATGCCGTTCATGCTGACATCGACCTTGGACACGTCGATCTTCTCGTCCTTGCCGTTGTACAGGTCGTCGTAGCGCGCGATGTAGGTGGCGGTGTCGCCGATGTAGCGGAAGAAGGTGCCCAGCGGGCCGTCGTTGTTGAAGCTCAGGGACAGCGTGCAGATCGCGCCGTTGGCGGCCTTGAGCTGGATGCTCATGTCCATCGCGATGCCCAGCGTGGGGTGGATCGGGCCCTGCACGGCGTTGGCTTTC
>SCRR01000328.1 GCA_004322085.1 Burkholderiaceae bacterium | reverse complement strand
CGAATCTCCAGGTCGTGCATGGCCAGGTAAAAGCCCGAGCCCAGCTCTTCCATTTGCTGGATGGCGTCGAGCCGCTGGCTGGCCGCCCGGCTCAAGCCCTCCAGGTCGGGCACCATCAGGTAGGCATAGGCCTGGTGGTGCGAGCGCCCGACCCGCCCGCGCAACTGGTGCAGCTGCGCCAGCCCGAACTTGTCGGCGCGGCTCATCACGATGGTGTTGGCGGTCGGCACGTCGATGCCGGTCTCGATGATGGTCGAGCACAAGAGCAGGTTGTAGCGCTGCGCGATGAAGTCGCGCATCACGCGCTCGAGTTCGCGTTCGGGCATCTGGCCGTGCGCCACCGCGATGCGCGCCTCGGGCAGCAGGGCTTCGAGTTTCTGGCGGCGGTTCTCGATGGTCTCGACCTCGTTGTGCAGGAAGTACACCTGGCCGCCGCGCTTGAGTTCGCGCAGCACGGCCTCGCGGATCACGCCGTTGCCTTCGGTGCGCACAAAGGTCTTGATCGACAGGCGGCGCTGCGGCGCGGTGGCGATCACGGAAAGATCGCGCAGGCCCTCCAGCGCCATGCCCAGCGTGCGCGGAATCGGCGTGGCGGTCAGCGTGAGCACGTCGACCTCGGCGCGCAGCGCCTTCATGGCTTCCTTGTGGCGCACGCCGAAGCGGTGTTCCTCGTCAATGATCAGCAGGCCCAGATCCTTGAATCGGGTCGATTCGCTGAGCAGCTTGTGGGTGCCGACCACGATGTCCACGCCGCCGTCGGCCAGGCCCTTGAGCGCGGCGGTGATCTCCTTGCTCGAGCGGAAGCGGCTCATCTCGGCCACCTTCACCGGCCATTTGGCAAAGCGGTCCACCAGTGTCCGGTAGTGCTGTTCGGCCAGCAGCGTGGTTGGGGCCAGAAACGCCACCTGGCTGCCGCCGGTGATGGCGATGAAGGCGGCGCGCAAGGCCACCTCGGTCTTGCCAAAGCCGACATCGCCGCACAGGAGCCTGTCCATCGGACGCGGGCTGATCATGTCCTGGATCACGGCGTGGATGGCGGCGCTCTGGTCGGCGGTTTCCTCGAAGCCAAAGTCGTTCGCGAAGGTCTCGTAGTCCTGCGCGCTGTAGCGGAACGCATGCCCCTCGCGCGCGGCACGGCGCGCGTAGATGTTGAGCAGTTCGGCGGCCGAGTCGCGCACCTGCTCCGCCGCCTTGCGCCTGGCCTTTTCCCACTGGCCCGAGCCGAGCTTGTGCAGCGGAGCCTCCGACGCCGCCACGCCGGTGTAGCGGCTGATCAGATGCAATTGGCTCACGGGCACGTACAGCACTGCCTTGTCGGCATACTCCAGGTGCAGGAACTCCTGCAGTGCGGACGTGCCGTCGGGCTGCAGCTGCCCGAGGTCGAGGTTGACCAGGCCGCGGTAGCGGCCAATGCCGTGCGCGGTGTGCACGACCGGGTCGCCGACATTGAGCTCGCTCAGATCCTTGATGAGCGCTTCGACGTCGCTGACCTGCTCCTGCTTTTTGCGCCGGCGTGTGCTCGGGCCGGCCGCGAACAGCTCCGTTTCAGTGACGAAATCAAGGCCTTCCTCGAGCCAGGAAAAACCCGTGGCTAGGCCGGCCGTGGCAATGCCCAGCGGCTCGGTGCTGGTGCGAAATTCCTGCAGCGAGTCGAACGCGGGCGGGTTGACCCCGCTGGCGCGCAGGAAGTCGAGCAGGCTCTCGCGCCGGCCATCGCTCTCGGCCAGCAGCAGCACGCGGTGCGCGGTGTGGCGCAGGTGGGCCTTGAGCCGGGCCAGCGGGTCTTCGGCGCCGCGCACCACGGACAGCTCGCCCATCTTTTGAAACAGGGCGCTGTCCGCCACATCTTCAATGGCGGGGCGGATCGCCAACTGCGCATGCGTGTTGGCGCGTGCATAGAACTGCTCGGCGCTTAGGAACAGGGCCTGCGGCGCCAGCGCGGGGCGCTCCGGGTCGCCCTGCACGAGCCGATAGCGGTCCTTCGTGTCCTGCCAGAACCCCGCAAAGGCGCTCTCCGGGTCGCCGTGCAGTACCACCGTGGCGTCGGCGCCGAGGTAGTCGAATACGGTGGCGGTGTCGTCAAAAAACAGCGGCAGGTAATACTCGATGCCGGCGGTGGCCACGCCGTTGCCGATGTCCTTGTAGATGCGACTGCGGGTCGGGTCGCCGTCCAGTAGCTCGCGCCAGTGGCTGCGAAACCTGGCGCGCGCGTCCTCATCCATCGGAAACTCGTGCCCCGGCAGCAGCCGCACTTCGGGCACGGGGTACAGGCTGCGCTGGCTATCGGGGTCGAAGGTGCGGATCGAGTCGATCTCGTCGTCGAACAGGTCGACCCGGTACGGCACGGGCGAGCCCATCGGGAACAGGTCGATCAGGCCGCCGCGCACCGCATATTCGCCCGGGCTGACGACCTGCGTGACATGGCTGTAGCCGGCCAGCGTGAGCTGCGCCTTGAATCGGGCCTCGTCGAGCTTTTGGCCGACCTGAAAGTGAAAGGTGTGGCCCGCCAGGAACGCGGGCGGCGCCAGCCGGTACAACGCCGTGGTGGCGGGGACGATGACCACGTCGGCCCCCGTGTCCTTCTCGCGCTGGCTGATGCGCCACAGAGTCGCCAGCCGCTCGCTGATCAGATCCTGGTGCGGCGAGAACGCGTCGTAGGGCAGCGTCTCCCAGTCGGGAAACAGGGCGCAGCGCAGCTCGGGCGCGAAGAAGTCGATCTCCTGCATCAGCCGCTGCGCATCGTTGGCGTCAGCCGTCACGATGGCCGTGAGCCTGTGCGCTGTCTTGTCGCGCTGCGCCAACTGCGCCAACAGCAAGGCGTCGGCCGATCCGGCCGGGTGCGGCAGGGTGAAACGCTTGCCGGCGTTGAGTTTGGGTAAATCCATGAATTGCGCCAATACGAAACACCCCCCGCCACGGTGGGCGGGGGGTGTGATGCATTGGATTTTAGAATGCGGGACACGTTTATGCCTGATCCCGCCCCAAATCCCCGTTTTTTTGTCCTGATCCCCTGCGCTGGCACGGGCTCGCGTGCCAACACGGCCGTGCCCAAACAGTACCAGCCGCTGGCCGGCTTTCCCATGGTGCTGCACACCCTCGCGGCCTTCGCCGCGGTGCCGCGCATTGCCGACCTGCTGGTAGTAGTGGCGCCCGAGGACCGCTTTTTTGAGCAGCACAGCGCCCCTGTTTTGATAGCGAACTGCGGGGGTGCGACAAGGGCCAGCAGCGTTTTCAATGGATTAAACGAGTTGTTGACGCATGGCGCCACGCCCTCCGACTGGGTGCTGGTGCACGACGCCGCGCGCTGCCTGGTCACGCCCGCGCAAATCAATACGCTGATCGACGCTTGCGAGCACGACGAGGTCGGTGGCCTGCTGGCGCACAAGCTGGCGGACACGCTCAAGTCCGAGCTGGATGGCCGGGTAGCCGCCACGCTGGAGCGCAGCGACAAATGGCTGGCCCAGACGCCGCAGATGTTTCGCATCGGCGCATTGATCGAGGCACTGCGCCGCGCTGGCGATCTGGTCACGGACGAGGCGGGCGCGATGGAGGCCATGGGACAGCGGCCCCGGCTGGTGGCGGCCGACGCACAGAACTTCAAGGTCACCTATGCGCAGG
Organism: Burkholderiaceae bacterium; assembly: GCA_004322085.1. Taxonomy (GTDB): domain Bacteria; phylum Pseudomonadota; class Gammaproteobacteria; order Burkholderiales; family Burkholderiaceae_C; genus Rhodoferax_A. The sequence goes on along the minus strand of SCRR01000328.1, from coordinate 4,380 downwards.
ACTTTGCATTGGCCGAAATCATCTTGAGGAGCCGGGCATGACGTTTCGCATTGGCGAGGGCTGGGACACGCACGCGCTGGCGGCGGGGCGCAAGCTCATCATCGGCGGCGTGGACATTCCGCACCCTCTGGGTTTGCTCGGGCATTCGGACGCCGACGTGCTGCTGCATGCCATCACCGACGCCCTGCTGGGAGCGGCCGCGCTGGGCGACATCGGCACCCATTTCCCCGATACCGATGAGCGCTTCAGTGGTGCGGATTCGATCACGCTGCTGAGCGAGGCCGCGAGTCTCGTGCGCGCGCAGGGCTGGCAGATCGGCAACGTCGACAGCACCGTTATCGCACAGGCGCCCCGGCTCATGCCGCACATCGCCGCAATGCGCGCGCGCATTGCGGCAGCGCTCGGATTGACGTCGGGTCAGGTTAGCGTGAAGGCCAAGACGGCAGAGAAACTGGGGCCGGTCGGACAGGGTCTGAGTATCGAGGCGCGTGCGATCGTGCTACTACATCAATAGCTAAACAGGGACATCGACGGCCAGGTTTCCCTGCTTTTTATCCGAGACCTGGGTGGCGGGGGCGATGTGCAGCCGGATGTGCGCCGCCAGGCCGCCGCTCGAAGCGTTGGTGAGCGTGAAAGTGCCCCCCATGCGCTGGATGGTCTTGTCCACGATGGACAGGCCCAGCCCCGCACCGGTCGCTTCGGTGCGCGCGGCGTCGCCGCGGAAAAACGGCTTGGTCATGCTGGGCAGCACGTCCGGCGCAACACCGGCGCCATGGTCGCGCACCTTGATCAGCAGCCAGGGATCGCGCGCGCGCGCCGCGATATCGATCACGGTGATGCCGCTATCGGCGGACTTGCCATAGCGGCGCGCATTCTCCAGCAGGTTGGAGATCACCCGCGTGAGTTCCACCTCGTCGGCCATCACGCGCAGGTCGGGCGACACATCCACCGTGATGCGCATGTCGTCCTGGTCCTTCACGGGATAGGTGCAGGCCTCCACCACATCCATCAAGCGGACCGGCTTGAGGTCGACGTGATCAGGGCGCGCGTAGTCGAGAAACTTGTCGATGATGGCGTCAAGCTGGCTGATGTCCGCCGCCATGTGCTCGCGCGCGTCCGCGTCGATCACGCTGAGTTCGGTTTCCAGCCGCAAGCGTGCCAGCGGGGTTCGCAGGTCATGCGAAATGCCGGCCAGCATGACGGCGCGGTCCTGCTCGATCTTGGCCAACTGCTCGGCCATGCGGTTGAAACCGATGTTGACCGCGCGGATCTCGCTGGTGGCGACCCGCTCGTCCAGTTTGCCGGCGTCGAAGTCACCATCGCGAACCCGCCCCGCCGCAAAGGACAGCTGCTTGAGCGGATGATTGATGAGCCGGGCAATCACGGCGGCGCCCGCCAGCGACAGCACACCCGCGGTGAACAGCCAGATCAGCCAGGTCTTGCTGTCCACGGGGGTGACGCGCGAGGGGTCCATCAGCAGCCAGTAGGCGTCGCCATCGATCGAGAATCCGACCCACAGGCCCTTTTGGCCGTTGACGCTGCTGGCCACCATGGTGGTCGGCCCCAGCCGCTGGGTCAGCTCCTCGGTGATGCGTTCATCCAGCGAGCTCCTGGCGAACAGCTCGAATTTGTCTTTGGGCTCGCGCGGCAGGATGCGCACACCCTCCTGCTCGGCCATCGTCTTGATGAGCGACACGCGCGTGATGGAATCCGAGTACACCAGCGCGGCCCGGCTCAGGTTCACCAGCGAGGCAATCTGCTGCGCCGTCTGCACCGCGCGCGGCTCGTATTCGAGCGAGCGGAAAGTCTGGAACCACGCCACGGTGCTACCGATCAGCAACAGCGCCAGCAGGAAGAAGGTGCGCCAGAACAGGCTGAGCCCGTGCTTGCGCTCGGCCCCGTTCAGGGCGGCGGGCACGGTGTCGAGCTGGGTCGGGCGGCTGAAGTCGCTCAGGACGTCGGGCATGCAAGGCGGCCTGTTGTGGGACGCTGGTGCTTAACCCGCGCCATCCGGGACAAACACGTAACCGACGCCCCAAACTGTCTGGATATAGCGCGGTGCGGATGCATCGAGCTCGACCAGCTTGCGCAGGCGCGACACCTGCACGTCCAGACTGCGGTCGAACGGTTCGAACTCGCGCCCGCGTGCCAGCTGGGCCAGCTTTTCGCGCGACAGCGGCTGGCGCGGATGGCGCACCAGCGCCTTGAGCATGGCGAACTCGCCGGTGGTCAGCGGCAGGTCTTCGTCATTGCGACGCAGCGTGCGCGCGCCCAGGTCGAACGTGAACGGGCCGAACACCACCGTTTCGTTCTCGGTCGAAGGCGCACCGGGCGCTTCGATGGGTGGGCGCCGGCGCAGCACCGCCGAGATGCGCGCCAGCAGCTCGCGCGGGTTGAAGGGCTTGCCCAGGTAATCGTCGGCGCCTACTTCCAGGCCCACGATGCGGTCCACGTCCTCACCCTTGGCCGTCAGCATGATGATGGGGGTGCGGTCGTTGGCGGCACGCAGCCTGCGGCAGATGGAGAGCCCGTCCTCGCCCGGCATCATCAGGTCGAGCACGATCAGATCGACCGTGTCGCGCAGCAGGATGCGGTTCAGTGCCTTGCCGTCCTCGGCCACGATGACTTCGAATCCCTCCTGGGTGAGGTAGCGGCGCAGCAGGTCGCGGATCCGGGCGTCGTCATCTACGACGACGATTTTGTCGATTCGGCTTGCAGTGTTTGGAGTCATGTTTGTTGGGGGTTGAATTTGTAACAGCGCCAATTTTGAGCCGCGCAATGAGTTGAAACGGGGGTTTTCGCGACAGTTTGACACACTGTTACGTCTGTTGCCCCCCTATGCAACGCGCCGCCCCAACTGATGTGAACATGCCTGCACACGTTGGCGTTATTGATTCATCATGAAAAAAATCGTTTTTCTGGGGGCGCAAATCCTGTACCTGGCAGGTGCGCTGGCACAAACACCCGGTGCACCTGTGGGCCCAACCCTCAAGCTGCCAGGGGCGGACACCTCCGGGGGTTCCGCCGCGCAGCAGGCTAGCGTGCTGCCGGTGCAGGATTCTCCCGAACAGCGGCGGACCGACTTGCGCTCTGTGCTGCAATCCCAGCAATACCCGGTGGATCAACCCATTACCGAGCGTCGACTGTCACCGCAGGAGCGTGCCGAGTTGCGCGAGCAGGTGCGTCAGCAGTATCAGGTGCGGCCCCAGCACGGCGGCAAACCCTGAGTGGCGGCAGCGGCCTAGAGTGGGGCGAGTGTGTAATTGTTTGAAATACCGAAAGTGAGAATTGAAGAAGACCGCAAAAATAATAGTGACTTGTCTAATGGCCGTCGGGGTTGGCAGCACTTTTTGCCAGACACTGCCGTATTCGCCACCGCAAGACGTGGTGCAGTTGGCAGCCCAGGGATCGGTCGAAGTGCAGCAGGATTTGCTGTCGATTTCCATGAATACGACCAGGGAAGCCGCGGACGCCGCCACCGTCCAGAACCAGCTCAAGGCGGCGCTGGATGCGGCACTGGCCGAGGCCAGGCGCACAGCCCAGCCGGGCCAGATGGACGTGCGCACTGGCAACTTCAGCCTGTCGCCACGCTACGACCGCAGCGGCAAGATCAGCGGCTGGCAAGGCTCCGCCGAACTAGTGCTGGAAGGCCGGGACTTTGCCCGCATCAGCGCCGCGGCAGGAAAAATCCAGACCCTGACCATGGGCAACGTGACGTTCGGCCTGAGCCGCGAGCAGCGTACCCGGGTGCAGGACCAGGCTCAGGCGATGGCCATCGACCGGTTCAAGGCCCGTGCCCTGGAGATTGCCAAGAGCTTCGGCTTTGCGGGCTACACCCTGCGCGAGGTGTCGGTCAACGCCAACGATCAGGGCGTGTCCCCGCGTCCCCGCATGATGGCCATGGAAGCCAAGGCGGCGATGTCGGATGCGCCCGTGCCGGTGCAGGCGGGGGAAAGTACGGTGCTGGTGACGGTGTCCGGGACCGTGCAATTGAAATAAATAGTGAGCGTAAGGCAGGCCACGGCGGCAAAGCATGCAGCCGGTGAATGTTCGACGGTAAATCGCCTTGTAGCCTATATTGGGTCATGGTAAGTAGCTACAAAATCAGTAGTCGATGAGGGTCACCGTGTCACAGTTGGCGCGCGCCGTTACCCGGCCTTGAACCTGCACAGGCTGCCGTCCTGAACCGGACTCAGGACGGCCCACGCGTAGTGCATCACTTTTCCGCGCGCCCCAAATCCCCAATCCAGCGAGAACTCACCGCTGGCTTGGGCATGGCTGAACAGGCTCGCGTACGCGGGGCTCGCGCGATCGGCGAAGGCGGTGAGGACGAGGGCGCCGCACTGGCTCAGGTCGCTCTCTTTCAGCCAGCGCGACTTG
>SCRR01000327.1 GCA_004322085.1 Burkholderiaceae bacterium | reverse complement strand
TTCATCAGAAGTACCCGTCCTTCTTGCGTTTCTCCATGGAGGCGTCCGAGGTCTTGTCGTCCATGCGCGTGGCGCCGCGCTCGCTCACGTCGGCGGCCAGCGTCTCGATCACAACCTCGGCTGCCGAGGCCGCCAGGCTCGCCACCGGGCAGGTGCAGGTGATGTCGCCCACGGTGCGAAAGCGCACGTCGCGCGTGACGGCCACTTCGCCCTCGCGCAGCGGCGTGAGCGGCGTCACCGGCACCAGCAGGCCTTTGCGCTCGACCACTTCGCGCTGGTGCGTGTAGTAAAGCTGCGGCAGCGCAATCTGCTCGCGTTCGATGTACTGCCAGATGTCGAGTTCGGTCCAGTTGGAGATCGGGAACACGCGAAAGTGTTCGCCGGGCGTTAGCCGTGTGTTGAACAGCGTCCACAGCTCGGGGCGCTGCGCCTTGGGCTGCCACTGGCCGAAGCTGTCGCGGTGCGAGAAGATGCGCTCCTTGGCGCGGGCCTTTTCCTCGTCGCGGCGCGCGCCGCCGATCAAGGCGTCAAAGCGGAATTCGTCGATGGCCTCCAGCAGCGTGACCGATTGGTGCACGTTGCGGCTCTCGCCCGCATGGGCCAGGCGCACGGTGCCGCGCGCCATCGAGTCTTCGACCTTGCGCACGATCAGCTTCGCGCCCAGTTGGTTGGCACGCAAGTCGCGGAAATCGGTCACTTCGGGGTAGTTGTGGCCGGTGTCGATCATCAAGAGCGGATAGGGCAGGCGACCGATGCCAAAGGCCTTCTCGGCACACCTGAGCAGCACCAGCGAATCCTTGCCGCCCGAGAACAGCAGAGCCGGGCGCTCGAACGCGGCCGCGACCTCGCGCAGGATGAAGATGGTTTCTTCTTCCAGTGCATCCAGGTGCTGGTTACCGAGGGCGGGGCGCAATTCGGGCTCGAGGGGGAAATCGGTGCGGGCGTTCATGCTGTGGCCTCTTCGGAAATGGATGGTTGTTTCACATGCAGCCCGCATTCCTTCGCGGACTCGTCTTCCCACCACCAGCGGCCGGCCCGAAAGTCCTCGCCCAGACTGATGGCGCGCGTGCACGGTGCACAGCCAATGCTCGGATAGAACTGGTCGTGCAGCGGGTTGTACGCCACCTGATGCAGGCTGATGTAGTGCCACACGTCGCCCCAGGTCCAGTTGGCGAGCGGATTGAACTTGACGCGGCCCGCGCCACCCGCGACGACATCGCTGGTGTCGATCATCGGCACCTCGGCGCGTGCGCCCGACTGTTCACGGCGCATGCCGGTGAGCCAGGCCTTCTTGCCGGCCAGGGCGCGTGCCAGCGGCTCGACCTTGCGGATATGGCAGCAGGCCTTGCGCAGATCGACGCTCTTGTACATCGCGTCTTTCCCTTCCTTGTCGACGAACTGGATCGCCGATTCCGCCACGGGGTGGAACACCTCGACCGGTGCACGTGACGTCGCCTTCAATTGCGCCAGCAGCTGCAAGGTCTCGGCGTGCAGCATGCCGGTGTCCAGCACAAAGATGCCGATGTCCAGCTGCAGGGCATTGATCAGGTGGCTGATCACCATGTCTTCGGCGCCCAGGCTGGACGCCTGCGTGACCAGCGGTGTGGCGGCGCCAGGCTTGCGCGCAAAGTCGTGTGCGGCCAGCTCGAGCAGTGCCTTGGTGGCGGTCAGCTTGGCATCGAAATCGCGAGATGGGCGCGCGTGGAGTTCCACGGCCCGGGTGACCGGAAGCACCGCCGGGTCCGGATCACGCAGCCAACTGACGGCACCAATGCTCATGCGGCCTCCAGCGCTCGGTCGCGCGCGAAGTGCGGGCGTGGCTCGAGCATGTCGCCCTGGTAGAACGTGGCGTAGCGCGCGAACTGGCGCTCGACCGCATCGGGGCTCACGCCCTCGGCCAGCACCGCGCTCGTGAAGCCGCTGCGCTCCATGTGCACCAGCGTGTCGATCAGCACGTCGCCGGTGGCACGCAGGTCGCCGGCGAATTTGTGGCGACGCCGCAGCAGCACGGCCTGGCTGTAGGCGCGGCCGTCGGTGAATTTCGGGAATTGCAGCTCGATGCGCGTCACGCCTTCAAGCGCGCCACTCTTCGCCAGTTCGGCAACGTCGGCATCGTTCGCGATCTGCAGCACTTTTCCGTCGCCGGCCGGCTCGGAATCTTCGTTGGCGGCAATGATTTTCATAGCAATTCGATCGTTGGAGGTCATGGGCAAGGGGTCAGGCCAGGGCTTCGGCTTCGTGGCCGTGGCGCGCCTGGCGTGCGCCGTTCGCGGCGGCCTTGAACGGGTCGTGGCCGACACGGCGCAGCGTGTCGATGAAATGCTCGCTGGCATTGAGGCGCAGCGCGCGGTAGGTGCCTAGCACGGCTTCGATCACGTCCGGCACCTCGGCCGCCGAGAACGACGGGCCGACCACCTTGCCGCCGATCGCCGGGCCGGACAGATCGGAGCCGTCGGCGCCGCCCAGCGTGACCTGGTACCACTCCTTGCCATCCTTGTCGACGCCGAGGATGCCGATATGGCCGCTGTGGTGGTGGCCGCAGGAGTTGATGCAGCCGCTCATGTGCAGGTCGATCGGGCCCAGGTCGAACACCTCGTCCAGATCCTGGTAGCGCTCAGTGATTGCCGCGGCGATCGGCAGCGAGCGCGCATTCGCCAGCGAGCAGAAGTCACCGCCGGGGCAGGCGATCATGTCGGTCAAGAGGCCGATGTTCGGTTGCGCGAGGCCGAGCGCGCGCGCCGCGTCGTACAACGCCGGCAGGTCGCTCTCGAACACCCAGGGCAGCAGCAGGTTCTGCTCGTGCGTGAGGCGCGCCTCGCCGGCCGAGAACTGGTCGGCCAGTTCGGCCAGCGCATCCATGGTCGCGGCGTCGGCATCGCCGGGCGCAAAGCCCACGCGCTTGAACGACAGCGTGACGGCCTTCATGCCGGGCAGGCGGTGGCCGCGCACGTTCTGCGCAATCCAGCGGCTGTACAACTGGCCCTGGGTGTTGACCTTGGACCGCAGGTTGGCCGCCTTGAGTTCGGGCACGACGAAGAACGATTGCACGCGATCGAGCTCGGCCTGGCTGATGGTGTGCGGCGCTCCGTCCTGCTCCACAATGGCCTTGTATTCGGCCTCCACGTCGTCGATGAATTTCTGCCCCTCGGCTTTCACCAGGATCTTGATGCGCGCCTTCCACTTGTTGTCGCGCCGGCCATAGCTGTTGTAGACGCGCACGACGGCTTCGATGTAGTTCAGCAGCTGGTCCCAGGGCAGGAATTCGCGCACCACGCTGCCGATGACCGGCGTGCGGCCCATGCCGCCGCCGACCTTGACGGTAAAACCGATCGCGCCATCGTCGCCGCGCCGCGCCTGCACACCGATGTCATACCAGCCGATGGCGGCGCGGTCTTCCTTTGCGCCGTTGAACGCGATCTTGAATTTGCGCGGCAGGAACGAGAACTCGGGATGCAGCGAACTCCACTGGCGCGTGATCTCGGCGAACGGCCGCGTGTCGACGATGCCGTCCTGCGCGATGCCCTCGTAGGCGTCGCAGGTGATGTTGCGGATGTCGTTGCCGCTGGTCTGGATGCCGTGCATGCTGACGCTGGCCAAGAGCTCCATCACGTCGGCCGCCTTGGTGATCGGAATCCAGTTGAACTGGCAGTTGGTGCGCGTGGTGAAGTGGCCGTAGCCGTAGCGCAGCGGCGGCGCGGCCAGCGTCAGGCCGGGCTGGGCCGCCTGGAGCTGATCCTGCGTCGCCTGGGCGTGCGCGAGCAGTTCGGGCTCGGGCTTGTCATAGTCGCGCGCGATGCGCGCGAGCATGCGCAGCTGGGTGCTGCTGACTTCGCCGTAGGGCACGGCAATGCGTGCCATCGGCGCATAGCGCTGGATGTACCAGCCGTTTTGCAGGCGCAGCGGCAGCAACTGCTCGTCGGTCAGCTCGCCACGCTGCCAGCGCTCGAGCTGGTCGCGAAATTGCTGGGCGCGCAGTTTGACGAACTGTTTGTCGAATTCGGTGTATTGGTACATGGTTGGGCCAGTTTCGTAGTCGGTTGCACGTCAATTCAAAGGGCCATCAGCTTGGCGCCGGCATAGGCCATCAGCACGGACAGCAGGGAGCGGATCACGCGGTCGGGCGTGCGACGCATCAGCAGCGAGCCGAGCCAGATGCCGGGCAGCGAGCCGGCCAGCAACTTTGCCAGCAGGGACCAGTCGACCGAGCCGAGCGAGGCGTGGCCCAGGCCCGCCACCAGCGTCAGCGGCACGGCGTGCGCGATATCGGCTGCCACGATGCGCGGCAACGGCAAGCTGGGATACAGGAGCATCAGCACCAGCACGCCGACCGCGCCCGCGCCGACCGAGGTGAGCGTGACCAGCGCACCGACGACGGCGCCAAACAGCACGGCCAGGGCAGGGTGCCGGGGCCGGATGGCCTGCGCCAGCGCGGCCGCGTCGATGTAGCGCGGTGCGGCCTTGCCGGCCACCGCCTTGTACAGGGTCGCCGCGGCGGTCAGCAGCAGGGCCGCGCCCAGCGTGCTGGTCATGATCTGCTGCACCGCAGGGTTCGCCGGCCCCGCGACGTGCAGGAGGTACAGCGTCAACAGGGCGGCCGGGATGCTGCCCAGCGCCGTCAAGCCCACAATGGGCCAGTCGATCACGCGGGCGCGTGCCAGGCCGATGGAGCCGCCCATTTTGGTGAAAGACGCGAAGAGCAGGTCCGTGCCAATCGCCAGGTGCGGCTTCAAGCGGAAAAAGAAGATCAGCAGGGGCGTCATCAACGAGCCGCCGCCAACCCCGGTCAGGCCGACAACGAAGCCGACGAAGAAGCCGGCGAAAACGAAAGCAAATTGATGCATGGCCGCGACTGTAAAAGCGGGCCGCTTAAAAACAAACGATTTATTTGTTCCACGCTTATGCGCATAAGCTTATGCGCCAGCAAAGCGCAGTGCCTCAGTCTCGCAACAACTCGCGACCCCGGTCCAGGTAGGCCTGCATCTCGCCTTGCGGCACCATGCTGCCGCCGGTGGCCCACACCAGATGGGTCGCATGGGCAAGGCGCTGCGCGTCCAGGCCGGCGCGGGCGCGATAGCCCTGCTGCTCGCCAAGCACCCTGGCCATGCCGGGTACGCCGGCCAGCGCCGAGGGCTCCAGGCACAGGCCTTCGCTGCGCTCCATGAGCGCGAGCAGCCGGTACAGCTCCTCGTCGCCGACGGTGTAGTAGCCATCCACCAGACGCCGCATGGCGCGCCCGACAAAGCCGGAAGGCCGTACCACGGCCAAGCCGTCGGCGGCGGTGACGTTGTCGATGCCGAAGTCCTGGACCGACACGCCGTCGTGCAGGCCGGTATAGACGCCCAGCAGCATGCACGGTGAGTGGGTTGGCTCCGCAAAGATGCAGTGCACGGCGTCGCCGAAGCTCAGCTTGAGCCCGAAAGCCACGCCGCCAGGGCCACCGCCCACCCCGCAGGGCAGGTAGACGAACAGCGGATGCGCGGCGTCCACCTGTATCCGGGCTCCGGCCAACTGCTCCTTCAGGCGTTCTGCCGCGACCGCGTAGCCCAGGAACAGATCGGTCGAGTTCTCGTCGTCGACAAAGTGGCAGCGGGGGTCGGATTCGGCCTGCCTGCGGCCCTCGGCGACCGCCACGCTGTAGTCGAAGGCGTACTCCCGCACGGTCACGCCGTGCGCGCGCAGCCTGTCCTTTTTCCATTGGCGCGCATCGGCCGACATGTGCACGGTGGCCTGCAAGCCCAGGCGCGCACTCATGATGCCGATCGCCAGCCCCAGGTTGCCGGTGGAGCCTACCGCGATGCTGTAGCGGCCAAAGAATGCACGCGCCTCGTCGCTGTCCAGCACGGCGTAGTCGTCGCCGGCCTGCAGCAGCCCGCCGGCCAGTGCCAGCTCTTCCGCGTGCTTGAGCACTTCGTAAATGCCGCCACGAGCCTTGATGGACCCGGAAATCGGCAAATGGCTGTCCGCCTTGAGCCACAGCGTGCCGCCCGGGGGCAAGCCGTACCTTTGATTCAACACCGCACGCAGGGCAGGCAGGGGCCGGATCGCGGATTCGATCATGCCGCCACTGGCCGCCGTCTGCGGGAATACCCGCGCGATGTAGGGCGCAAAGCGGGCCAGGCGCGCGCTGGCGTCGGCCACGTCCCGTGCGTGCAGGCCCACATCGCCCAGCGCCCGTGCCACCGGAGCCAGCTCCGGATTGAACCAACTGGTCTCCTCGAGTGTCATCAACTGGCGCAGCAAGGGATGGCTGGCGTACCAGTCGCCCAGTGTTCTACCCAAAATCATGATCCGGCTCCTTGCTGCATGCAGCGACTATGACAGGCGAGGGGGATTGGTCCGGACGCATCGCGAATCCGTGCCGGCCGCAAGCTGGTAGAGTCCGTGGCCTTGGAGAAATTATGAAACCTGTTCGCACCGTTTCCCTGTCAATCATCATGAGTAGCGCCTTGTTGCTGATGGCGCCGGCCTCGTTTGCGCAAAGCGGGCCACCCATCAAGATCGGCGAGATAAATAGCTACTCCGCCATTCCGCAGTTCACCCAACCGTACCGCCAGGGCTGGGAATTGGCCGTGGAAGAAATCAACGCCAGCGGCGGTCTGCTCGGGCGCAAGGTCGAGGTGATCGCGCGCGACGATGCCGGCAAACCCGAAGAAGCATTGCGCGATGCGGTCGAGCTCACGTCCAAAGAGAAGGTCGACGTGCTGGCGGGCGGCTTTTTGTCGAACGTGGGCCTGGCACTGGCCGACTTTGCACAGAAAAACAAGCGCCTGTACGTGGCCAGTGAACCTTTGGCCGACGCCATCGTCTGGGACAAGGGCAACCGCTATACCTTCCGCCTGCGCCCGAGCACCTATATGCAGGCCGCGATGCTGGTGGAAGAAGCCGCCAAGCTGCCCGCCAAACGCTGGGCCACGATTGCGCCCAACTACGAATACGGCCAGAGCGCCGTGGCCAGCTTCAAGGCCTTGCTCAAGGCCAGGCGTCCCGACGTCGAGTTTGTCGGCGAAGCCTGGCCGGCGCAGGGCAAGCTCGACGCGGGCAGCACCCTGACCGCGATCATGAACACCAAACCGGATGCGATTTTCAACGTCACCTTCGCCGCCGATCTGGCCAAGCTGGTGCGCGAAGGCAATCAGCGTGGGATTTTCCCCAAGATCCCGGTCGTCTCGATGCTGTCGGGCGAGCCCGAATACCTTGAGATGCTCAAGGACGAGACGCCCAAGGGCTGGATCGTGACCGGCTACCCCTGGGACCAGATCGACACACCAGTGCATGCCGCCTTTGCGACGCACTACTACAAGAAATTCCACGAGAATCCCAAGGTCGGCTCCGTTGTGGGCTACGCCACCATGCAGGCCATCTTTGCCGCCATCAAGAAGGCTGGCAGCACGGACAACGAGAAGCTGGTCACCGCTATGCGCGGCCTGAAATTTAGCACGCCATTCGGTCCCGTGGAGTTCCGTGCAATCGACCAGCAGTCCACCATGGGCGCCTACGTGGGCAAGCTGGACATGCGCGGCGGCAAGGGCACGATGGTGGACTGGCACTATGACGACGGCAAGAACTACATGCCGACCGACGCGTACGTCAGGGCGCACCGGCCGGCTGCGGCGATGAAATAGTCCGCTATCAGGTAAGTAGCATTGTCCTTATATACAGCAATGGCTAGCGGCACTTTTCGTTGAGATTTTGTGTGCCAGGCGGCGCGGCATCGAACCGCCCCGCGGCCAGACGGCGCGCCAGCCGGGCCTCCAGCGGCAGCGGCTCGCCATGCAGCTGAGCCGCCAGCAACTCGGCGCACAGCACGGCGAAGCTCAGGCCACGCGAGCCCATGGCGGTGCAAACCCACAGGCCCGGTTGCCGTGTAGGCCCGAGCAGCGGCAGGCGGTCGGGCGTGACGCAACGCACCCCGGCCCAGGCCTGCACCCGCCCGCTCGAGAATTCATCCTGCAACTGGCGGGCCACGACGGGCAGCAAGGCCTGCAGGCGCTGCAGATTGGCAGCGTCGTCCTGGACGGCACGCGAAGCATTCGCGTTGTCGCGCTCGTAGCTGGCACCGGCGAACCAGGCGCTGGCGCAGCCCAATGGCACGCACGGCGTCAGATGGCCATTGCCGTTGACCGGGAAAGGCGGCAGTCCGGCTGGTGCGTTCGTGCCATACGAAATCTGCCCACGGATGGCCTGCAGTGGCGGCGCCGCGCCGGTTGCGGCGGCGAGCAGGGCGCGACTGTCGAAGCCGGCCGCAAGCACCACCACGTCGGCGCGTGCCAGCACCGTTCCGGCGGAATCCAGCGCCTGCCAGCCGCCGTCGGCGCGCCTCAAGGCCGCGACCCTTGCACTGCCGTGCCATGCAACGCCCGGTTGCGACAGCAGGGCGCGCACCAGGCTGGCCGGCTTGACCCAGGCCGCCGGCGCGTGCCAATAGGCGAGCGTGTCGGGCGCCAGCCCTGCCAGCCGCAGTTGCCCAACGCTTGCAGGCGCGCTCCAGTCGCGCCCCGGCTCGGCCCAGCACACCGGCAGCGCAGCGTTCCCGTGCACACGATGTTCCAGCAGGCCGGTCTGCTGCCAATCCGTGCCTTCGCGCAGCAAAACTTGAAGTCGTTGCAGGGTCAATCGCACTCCGCAGCGCGACAGGCGGGATAGCAC
>SCRR01000326.1 GCA_004322085.1 Burkholderiaceae bacterium | reverse complement strand
GCCAGATAGCAGGCGCGAGGTGGCCGCGCCGAGTTGAGCCTTGAGCTCGCCCAGAAACGGGCTGGATGCAAAAATCGCCAGCGAACGAAAACTGCCCGGCTGCGCCTGCTGTTCCAGATAATCGGCCAGTTCGCGCGCAAAGCGCGTGTGCTCCTTCTGCTTGGCATTCACGTGCGGCTGGAAAGCCGCACTGCTGAAGTCGTGATCGGTCTTTTCCTGCCCCGCCCTGCCCTCGGCCAGGTCACTAACCTTGGCGCGACCCTGCGGGTGCGCAAAATTCTGGAGAACCACCATCGGGCCACCCCGTTCGCGCCCCAGCAGCCGCGCCTGTGTGGCGTTGGCGACCATGATCCAGTCGGATTTCATATTCGCTTCCTCTCACAATTGGCCGCCCGCTCTGATGGCGGTCAATGGACCATCAAGACCGGCAGGGTCATGGATTCCAGCACCGTCCGCGAGGTCCCGCCCAACACCCATTCACGCGCGCGGCTGTGGCCATAGCAGCCCATGATCAACAGGTCGGCCTGGAAATCGAACGCGCGAGACAGCAGCTGTTCGCCCAGCCTCTCGGGCTCCTTGCCCTGGTGGTGCCAGATCGCCTCCACCCCCTTCAGCTTGAGGTAACCGCTCAGGCCCAGCCGCTCGCCGCCGATGTCGGCATCGTCGTCCGCCCAACTGAGCACATGGACACGCTGGGCACTCTGGAGCAAAGGCAGGGCCGCGGCGACCGCGCGGGCCGCCTCGCGCGTCGGCTTCCAGGCAATCACCACGGTCTCGCCTATGGCCGGCGGCACGATGGCATAAGGCAGGATCAGGGCCGGCTTGCCGCTGATCGCCAGCACGGTCTCGGCAAAATCGGCCGGTACGTGCGTCGATCCGGCGTCAGAAGAGTCATGCTGACCCAGCACCAGCAGGTCTGCATACAGCGCCTGCTGCGCGAACGCGGCCATGATCGGGTCGTCGCGCACCTCGGCCCATGAAATGGGCACGTCGGATGCCGCCTGCGCTTGCTCGAACAGGGCTCGCGCCCGGGCGCGTTGCTCGTCATCGATCTCGCGCAAGGCGGCTCCCATACCGGGGCCGATCCCGGGCGAAAACGGCAGCTCCATAAAACTGGGCGTGACCGCATAGAGGGCGGTAATCGCAGCGTCGAGCCGTGGCCCGAGCCTCTGCGCGACCTCCAAGCGCTGCGCTGCGCGCGGTGAAGGATCAAGGTGGACCAGCAGTTGCGTAGCGGAAGCTTTCATGGAATCTCTCCATTGACGGCGATTCTGTAATGCTAGTGTGCCGCCGTCGCCCCAACCTTGACAAACATCAAGCGTGCGCCATAACGGCCACTCAGGGCTCCATCTGGTCAGCCAAGCCGTGCCTGAGGGCATAGCGAATCAGCTCGCTCTGGTTTTGCAGGCCCATCTTGTGCATCAGGTTGGCCTTGTGGGTGCTGACGGTCTTGACCGACAGGTTGAGCCGGCCCGCGATGTCGGTGACCGATACGCCGGCCACCAGCAGCCTCAGCACCTCGAATTCGCGGTTCGACAGGCTCTCGTGCAACGGTGCTTCGCTGCCCGGCATGGCGCCCAGGGCCAGTTGCTCGGCCACCTCGGCCGTGACGAAGGCACCGCCACCGGCGATCTTGCGAATGGTCTGCTCCAGTTGCGCCGGGCACTTTCCTTGGTCAGGTAACCGCTGGCGCCGGATTTGATGACGCGCACGACATATTGCAGTTCCTGATGCATGCTCAGCACGAGGATGCGCAATTTCGGCTTCTCGGCGCGGACCAGTCGGATCATCTCCATGCCGCTGCGCCCCGGCATGGACAGGTCCAGCACCAGTACATCAAAGGCGAGGTCGCGCACCTGCTGCATGACCTCGCTGCCGTTGGCCGCCTCGCCAGCGACTTCCATGTCACCCGCCTCTATGACGATGCGCTTGAGGCCTTCACGCACGATGGCATGGTCGTCGGCAATCACGATCCTGATCACGTTGCTGCTTCCGCTTCGGCCGTGGGGATCCGCACCACGATGCGTGTGCCCTTGCCCACCTGGCTGTCGACATTGATGCTGCCCTTGAGCAGGTGCGCGCGCCCGCACAAGCCCATCAGACCGAGGGAATGGGGCTTGCGCGGCGCCGCCGGGGAAAAGCCACGGCCATTGTCGGCAAC
>SCRR01000325.1 GCA_004322085.1 Burkholderiaceae bacterium | reverse complement strand
GCTCACTGCCTTGGCCGCCAATGTGCCGGTGTGGGCGCAGTCCAGGGAAATCCGCATCGCGCACGTTCACAGCATGACGGGCCCGCTGGAGGCGTACGGCAAGCAGACGCAGACCGGGCTGATGATGGGCCTGAACTACGCCACGGGCGGCAGCATGACGGTCGACGGCAAGAAGCTCGTGGTGATCGAGAAGGATGACCAGGGCAAGCCCGATCTGGGCAAGTCGCTGCTGGCCGCCGCCTACTCCGACGACAAGGCCGATCTGGCGGTGGGCCCGACCTCGTCGGCCGTCGCGCTCGCGATGCTGCCGGTGGCCGAGGAATACAAGAAGATCCTGATCGTCGAGCCGGCCGTGGCGGACTCGATCACGGGAGACAAGTGGAACAAGTACATCTTCCGCACCGCGCGCAACAGTTCGCAGGATGCGATCTCCAACGCGGTGGCCCTGGACAAACCAGGCACCGTGATTGCGACGTTGGCGCAGGACTATGCGTTCGGTCGCGATGGCGTGAAGGCGTTCAAGGCGGCGCTGCACAAGGCCAAGTTGGTGCATGAGGAATATCTGCCGGCCAATACGACGGACTTCACCGCCGGTGCGCAGCGCCTGATCGACAGCCTCAAGGACAAACCGGGCCGCAAGGTGATCTGGATCATCTGGGCCGGCGCCGGCAATCCGTTCAAGATCGCCGACCTGGATCTCAAGCGCTATGGCATCGAGATCTCGACCGGCGGCAATATCCTGCCGGCGATGGTGGCCTACAAGAAATTCCCGGGCATGGAAGGCGCCACTTATTACTACTACGGCCTTCCGAAGAACCCGGTGAATGACTGGCTCGTGGCCGAGCATTACAAGGAGTTCAAGGCCCCGCCGGACTTCTTCACCTGTGGCGGCTTCGCGGCCGCGATGGCGATCGTCACGGCGCTAAAGAAGACCGGTGGCGATACCAATACCAACAAGTTGATCCAGACGATGGAGGGCATGAGCTTCGAGACGCCCAAGGGCAAGATGACGTTCCGCAAGGAAGATCACCAGGCCATGCAGAACATGTATGAATTCAGGATCAAGGACGACCCGGCCTTTGCCTGGGGCGTTCCCGAGCTGGTGCGCGTGATCACGCCGGCGGAGATGAACGTGCCGATCCTGAACCACAGGTAAGGCTCGCCCCCAGGCTGCGCGCACTTCGTGTCGCTTCGCCACCCCCCTCGCCGGGGGCAACACCAGCGGCCCGGCAAAGCCGGTTCCGCGGTGTTCCCCGAACGGGCTTCGCTTCGCTCGCCTTCATGCTTGAAACCAAAGATCTGACCATCCGCTTCGGCGGTCACGTCGCCGTCAATTCGGTGTCGTGCGCGTTCGCGCCGGGCACGCTGACGGCGATCGTCGGGCCGAATGGGGCGGGCAAGACGACCTACTTCAACCTGATTTCGGGGCAGCTCAAGGCGAGCGCCGGCACGGTGTCGCTGGACGGGCAATCGCTGTCAAACCTGTCGCCCTCGGCGCGCACGCATGCGGGGCTGGGTCGTGCGTTCCAGCTCACCAATCTGTTCCCGAACCTCACGGTGTTGGAGAACGTTCGCCTTGCCGTGCAGGCTACGCGCACTGGCGCGCACCGGCGCGGCATGAACCTGTGGAGCATCTGGAGCGACCACACCGCGCTGACGGTGCGCGCCGATGAATTGCTGGAACAAGTCAAGCTGAAGGAGAAGGAGTACTCGACCGTGGCCAGCCTGCCGCACGGCGACCAACGCAAGCTCGAGGTGGCGCTGTTGATGGCGCTGGAGCCGAAAGTCTTCATGTTCGACGAACCCACCGCCGGCATGAACGCGGCCGAGGTGCCTGTCATCCTCGACCTGATCCGTAGCCTCAAGGCGGACCCGAGCAAGACCATCCTGCTGGTCGAACACAAGATGGACGTGGTGCGCGAACTGGCCGACCGCATCATCGTGCTGCACAACGGGCAGCTGGTGGCCGATGGCGAGCCCGCCGAGGTGATTGCATCGCCGATCGTTCAGGAAGCTTATCTGGGTATGGCGAAAGAGGCGGCCGCATGACGACGCTGATGAATTTCTCCTTCCCCCAACGGGGGAAGGAGCAAGACTGATGAGCGCGAATCTGCTGACCCTCGAAGGCGTGCACACGCA
>SCRR01000324.1 GCA_004322085.1 Burkholderiaceae bacterium | reverse complement strand
GAGCAGGTAGCCCGTGCCGGTGGCTTGCAGCTGCGCG
The DNA here is from genome assembly GCA_004322085.1 of Burkholderiaceae bacterium. Lineage (GTDB taxonomy): Bacteria > Pseudomonadota > Gammaproteobacteria > Burkholderiales > Burkholderiaceae_C > Rhodoferax_A. The sequence continues at coordinate 2,405 of SCRR01000324.1, read as the reverse complement.
GCATCGGCATGGAAATACACCGTCATCGACACCGTCCCGATCGGCACCGGGCTGGCACGGCGGCGCCAGATGCGCGGGTAGAAGACGTCGGACAGTGCCGTCAGCGAGGCAAAGTCCAGCGGACGGGGCGGCGCGTCGCGGACCCAGAGCCGGGTCCGGCTGACGCCGTGGTCGCTGCCGTCCCAGGCCGGCGGAAAGTAACCTTCGACAAAGCGCATTTCATAGCGGTTGAACCACTCCACGCGACCCGCATGCCTAGGCGGCGGCGTATCTGCCGGTGCCGTGACGCGTGGCATGGTCTGCTCGGTCGCGCTCCAGGTGTCGCGGCGCAGCGCGGTGACGACCGTGCCGGTGAGCACCGTCTGGCCCTGCTGCAACACCTCGATCACCCAGTGCTGAGTGGAGCGATTCGTGCGTGCGGGCCGCGCCTGCACGGTGAACGGGCCATCGGCGAGCGCGGCGGCAAAGTTCACCGTCAGCGACACGGGATCGCCCAGCCGCTGCGGATGCTGCAGCACGGCGTTGAGGGCCTGTGCGGCCGTGACACCACCGAATGGCCCGACCATGTTGGCATAGGCCGGGCTGGTGTGCCCGAGCCAGCTGCCATCGCTCTGAGCCATCAAGGAAATGGCCTCATCGAACGCGTGGCTACTCATGCTCTCGTCTCTCCTGAAATGAAAAGGGGCCACGCCGAGTGGCCTTGCGCGCTCAGACGCGCTCAAAAATGCCGGCCGCGCCCTGCCCCATGCCAACGCACATGGTGACCATGCCGTACTTTTTATTCTGCCGCCGGAGCGCATGCACCACTGTCGCAGAACGGATAGCGCCGGTGGCCCCGAGCGGATGGCCGAGCGCAATGGCGCCGCCCATCGGATTGACCCTGGCCGGATCGAGGCCCAGCGTATTGATGACCGCCAGCGACTGCGCGGCAAAGGCCTCGTTGAGCTCGATCCAGTCCATGTCTTCAAGCTTGAGACCCGCGTAGCGCAAGGCCGCCGGAATCGCCTCGATCGGGCCGATGCCCATCAAATGCGGTGGCACACCACGGCTGGCGAAACTGACAAAGCGCGCCAGCGGCGTGAGGCCGAATCGCTGCACGGCGGCTTCGCTCGCCAGAATCAATGCCCCCGCGCCGTCGGAAGTCTGCGAGCTGTTGCCCGCCGTGACCGAGCCCAGGCCGGTCGGCATGCCGTCGGCCTTGCGGGGCACGGCGAACGCGGGCTTGAGTTTGGCCAGGCCTTCGACGGTGGTGTCGGGGCGCGCGCCTTCGTCGAGGCTGACCGTACGCTGGGTCACGCTCACCTGCGCCGAATCGAGGTTCACCGACCGCTCGGCTACCTCGACCGGCGTGATCTCGTCTGTGAACTCGCCGGCCTTCATCGCGGCCACGGCCCGCATGTGCGACTGGTACGCGAACGCGTCCTGCGCCTCGCGACTCACCCTCCACTGCTGCGCCACCTTCTCGGCCGTCAGGCCCATGCCGTAGGCGATGCCGTAGTTCTCCACATCGTCGGTGTTGGCGAAGAGGGTGGGCGACAGACTGGGCGAGTTGCCCATCATCGGCACCATGCTCATGCTCTCGGTGCCGGCCGCGATCATCACGTCGGCCTCGCCCACGCGGATGCGGTCGGCCGCCATCTGCACGGCCGATAGGCCCGACGCGCAAAAGCGGTTCACGGTGATGCCGCCCACGCTCTTGGGCAACCCGGCCAGCACGGCGCCGATGCGCGCCACGTTCAGGCCCTGCTGCGCTTCGGGAATCGCGCAGCCGCAAATCACGTCCTCGATGGCCCTGGGGTCCAGCCCCGGTACCTGCGCGAGCGCCGCGCGCAGCACGGTGGCCAGCAGATCGTCGGGCCGCGTGTTGCGGAAAAAGCCGCGGTGCGAACGCCCGATCGGCGTGCGCGTCGCGGCAACAATGTAGGCGTCTTGAACTTGCTTGCTCATGATGAAGCTCCTGAATGGTTCGGCTCATCCCCCCTCTGGGGGAAAGAGATGTCTTGCACCTTCCCCCTCTGGGGGAAGGTGGGGATGGGGGCCGGCGCTGCGAGCACAGCCAGGCGATCGGCAATCACCTGAAGCATCCCATCGAGATTGAGAAAAGGCACGTTGGCGGGAAAGCGCAGCACCTCGAATCCCTGCGCGCGAAAAAACGCATCGCGCCTCGCGTCGTAAGCCGGTTGATCCTGATGCTGCGATCCATCAAGCTCGACGATAAGCTTCGGTCCGAGGCATGCAAAGTCTGCGATGTAGTTCCCAAGTGGATGCTGCCTGCGAAACCTGATGCCGAGCTGCTCACCGCGCAAACCCGCCCAAAGCTTGCGCTCGGAGTCCGTCATCTCCCGACGCAAGGTGCGGGCGTTGGCTCGTGCGGTTGAAGTGGACTGGTTTTGCATTGGGTATCG
>SCRR01000029.1 GCA_004322085.1 Burkholderiaceae bacterium | reverse complement strand
GCCAACGGCCACAGCACCATCACACCTTGCAACTCGGGCCTGCAAAAGCTCGCCGACGCCGCGGTTGCCGGCATTGAAGAGGCAGGCGGGAACGCCCAGATGTTCGGCACGCCGACCATCTCGGACGGCATGGCGATGGGCACCGAAGGGATGAAGTATTCGCTCGTGAGCCGCGAGGTCATCTCCGACTGTATTGAAACCTGCGTGCAGGGCCAGTGGATGGACGGCGTGGTCGTGATCGGTGGTTGCGACAAGAACATGCCAGGCGGCCTGATGGGCATGCTGCGCGCCAACGTGCCGTCCATCTTTGTGTATGGCGGCACGATTTTACCGGGCCACTACAAGGGCAAGGATCTCAATATTGTGAGCGTGTTCGAGGCCGTGGGCGAGAACGCCGCCGGCCGCATGAGCGACGAGGACCTGCACCAGATCGAATGCTGCGCCATCCCCGGCACCGGCTCGTGCGGTGGCATGTACACGGCCAACACGATGAGCTCGGCGTTCGAGGCACTAGGTATCTCGCTGCCCTATTCAAGCACCATGGCGAACCCGCATGACGAGAAGACAAACTCGGCCAGGGAGTCGGCCAGAGTGTTGATCGAGGCCATCAAGAAGGACCTCAAGCCGCGTGACATCGTGACGCGCCGCTCAATCGAGAACGCCGTGGCAGTGATCATGGCCATCGGCGGCTCGACCAACGCGGTGCTGCACTTCCTGGCCATCGCGCATGCGGCGGGCGTGGAATGGACGATCGACGACTTCGAGCGCGTGCGCCAGAAAACCCCGGTGCTGTGCGACCTCAAGCCCAGCGGCCAGTACCTGGCCGTGGACCTGCACCGCGCCGGCGGCATTCCCCAGGTAATGAAAATGCTGTTGGTGGCCGGCTTGCTGCACGGCGACTGCATCACCATCACCGGCCAGACCATCGCCGAGGTGCTCAAAGACGTGCCCGACGCGCCGCGCGCGGACCAGGACGTGATCCGCCCGATCAGCAACCCGATGTACCAGCAGGGCCACCTGGCCATCCTCAAGGGCAACCTGAGCCCGGAAGGCTGTGTGGCCAAGATCACCGGCCTGAAGAACCCGGTGATGACCGGCCCGGCGCGTGTGTTCGAGGATGAGCAAACGGCCCTGGCCGCCATCCTGGCCGGCAAGATCGTGGCCGGCGACGTGATGGTGCTGCGTTACCTGGGCCCCAAGGGCGGCCCCGGCATGCCCGAAATGCTGGCCCCCACGGGCGCGCTGATCGGCGCCGGCTTGGGCGAGAGCGTGGGCCTGATCACCGACGGCCGCTTCTCGGGCGGCACCTGGGGCATGGTGGTTGGCCACGTCGCGCCGGAAGCGGCCGTGGGCGGCACCATTGCGTTCATCCACGAAGGCGACTCGATCACCATCGATTCGCGTCATCTCAAGCTCGAGTTGAACGTGAGCGAAGCCGAAATTGCGAAACGCCGTGCGGCGTGGACGGCACCCAAGCCGCGCTACACGCGCGGCGTGCAGGCCAAGTTTGCCTTCAACGCCTCGACCGCGAGCAAGGGCGCGGTGCTCGACAACTACTGACCGGCGCACGGGGGCGTCGCGAAGCAGAGCTCTCAGCGGCGCTTGCTGGTGCCTTTGCGGGTGCCAGTGCCCATTGCCACGCGGTTTCTCTCGATGCGGTCGGCCTTGCGCTGGTCCATTTTTTCCACAGCTTTTTTCTTGCTGTAGCCGGACAGGTCGGCCCAGGCCCACCAGACGACGGCCAGCGCGAACGGCGACAAAACCAGCCACCAGCTCCAGCCGGTCACGGGCCCGATCTCAAGGTATTTCATGAGCAGCAAAACAATCCCGATTCCCAGCAAATACATCACGGCCTCCAGGGTCCAGGCCACGTCAACGGCAGGTTGGCGCGGCACCGGCAATCGCTACAATGGCGCTCAACGAATGTACCTCAAGCTACAAGGCAATTCATGAAAAAACTTTTGCTCGCGCTCGCCGCCACTATCGCTGTTGCCACGCCGGCGCTGGCAGACCTGGCACTGGCCAAGGCCAAGAACTGCATGGCCTGCCACGCGGTGGATAAAAAACTGGTCGGCCCTGCCTACAAGGACGTCGCCGCCAAGTACGCCGGCCAGAAGGACGCGGTCGACAAGCTGGCGATCAAGATCATGAAAGGCGGCTCTGGCGTGTGGGGTCCGGTGCCCATGCCCGCCAACACGCAGGTCAGCGAAGCGGAAGCCAAACAACTGGCCGCCTGGGTGCTGTCCCTGAAGTAGGCTCCGACCGCCACCCAAACAAAAAGCCCGCTGAGCGATCAGCGGGCTTTTTAGCGGTCATTTCAGATTCAAGCCAATACCTATCCTGGGTTTGTTGCTATGGAATGTATAGTTTTCAGAGTTTTTTGGCGAGCTGCTCCAGAATCTGCGGATTCTCAAGTGTCGAGACGTCCTGCGTGATCGGCTCGCCCTTGGCAATGGAGCGCAGCAGGCGGCGCATGATCTTGCCCGAGCGCGTCTTGGGCAGGTTGTCGCCAAAGCGGATGTCCTTGGGCTTGGCGATCGGGCCGATCTCCTTGGCGATCCAGTTGCGCAGCTCGTTGGCAATCCGGGTGGCTTCCTCGCCCTCTGGATGCCCACCCTTGAGCACCACGAAGGCGCAAATCGCCTCGCCCGTGAGATCATCGGGGCGTCCCACCACGGCCGCTTCGGCCACCAGGTCGGACTTGGCCGCCAGCGCGGACTCGATCTCCATCGTGCCCATGCGGTGGCCCGAGACGTTGAGCACATCGTCGATGCGCCCGGTGATGCGGAAGTACCCCCGGTCGGCACCGCCGGTGGCCTCGCCGGTGCTGCGCACCGCACCGTCCCCCGCGAGGTAGACCTTGCCGCCCAGCTCCTCGGGGAAGTAGCTCTTCTTGAAGCGCTCGGGGTCGTTCCACAGGGTACGCACCATCGAGGGCCAGGGGCGCTTGATCACCAGCATGCCGCCCGAGCCGTTGGGCATCTCGTGGCCCGTCTCGTCGACGATGCTGATCATGATGCCCGGCAGCGGGAGCGTGCAGCTGCCCGGCACCAGCGCGGTGGCGCCCGGCAGCGGATTGATCATGTGTCCGCCGGTCTCCGTCTGCCACCAGGTGTCCACGATCGGGCAGCGCTCGGCGCCCACGTTCTTGTAGTACCAGACCCAGGCCTCGGGGTTGATGGGCTCGCCCACCGAGCCCAGGATGCGCAGGCTCGACAGGTTGAAACGATTCGGGTGCACCTTGGGGTCGGCCTCGGACGCCTTGATCAGCGCGCGCACCGCCGTGGGGGCCGTGTAGAACACGCTGCATTGGTGGCGTTCGATCATTTGCCAGAAACGCCCCGCGTCGGGATAGGTCGGGACGCCTTCGAAGATGATTTGCGTGCCGCCCGCCGCCAGTGGCCCGTAGGCGACATAGGTGTGCCCTGTGACCCAGCCGATGTCGGCCGTGCACCAGAACACGTCCTCGGGGCGCAGGTCGAAGGTCCAGTCCATCGTGAGCTTGGCCCACAGCAGGTAGCCGCCGGTGCAATGCTGCACGCCTTTGGGGCGACCGGTCGAGCCCGAGGTGTACAGCACGAACAACGGATGTTCGGCACCGACCGGCACCGGCGCACAAGTGTTGCTCTGGCCCGCCAGCGCCTGCTCGAAGCTCAGGTCGCGTCCGGCCTGCATGGGGCAGGCATCCTTGGTGCGCTGGTACACCAGCACGGTCTTGACGGCCTCGCAGCCGCCCAGCGTCAACGCCTCGTCGACCACCGGCTTGAGCGGCATGGCGCGCCCGCCGCGCATCTGCACGTTGGCGGTGATCACGGCGAGCGCGCCGGTGTCCACGATGCGCTCGTGCAGCGCCTTGGCCGAGAAGCCGCCGAACACCACGCTGTGGATCGCACCCAGGCGCGCGCAGGCCTGCATCGCAATCACGCCCTCCACCGTCATGGGCATGTAGATGACCACGCGGTCACCTTTTTTGATGCCGCGCGCCTTCAGTGCGTTGGCGAACTGGCTCACGCGCGCCAGCAGTTCCTTGTAGGTGACCTTGGCAACCGTGCCGTCGTCGGCCTCGAAGAGGATGGCGGTCTTGTTCTCCACCGGCGTGCCCATGTGCTTGTCCAGGCAGTTGGCCGAGGCGTTGAGCTCACCGTCCTCGAACCATTTGTAAAAGGGAACGTTGGACTCGTCGAGCGTTTTGGTGAAGGGTTTGCTCCACACCAGGTTCTCGCGCGCCAGCTTGGCCCAGAAACCCTCATAGTCGCCCTCGGCCTGGGCACACATTGCCTTGTAGGCAGCCATGCCCGAGATGCGCGCGGCCTTGACCGTGGCAGCGCTGGGCGCAAACACCCGGTTTTCTATCAGCACGGACTCGATGGCAGTTGACGGTACGCTCATGGACTGGTCTCCTTGGGTTAATTGGTTTTGCCGGATAATGCGCGGTAATGTCGGCGTTGGCTCTTACAGGTCACTGACGGGCACCAAGCTTACAAACAGGTGCAACGCCCGGAAACCGCGCTGCGCCCACCTCATTTTGCACATTGGCGAAAAACCCGTCTCGCGACAGCGACGTTGTCACGGCGAGCGACCAGTTCGGCGATGCGCGCGCGATGGGGCTCGATTCCGATCGCGCAATGGTCGTTGAGGCTGTGCAGAAAGTTGTGCGCAATCATGGGGCGGAACACGTTGAGCTCGAAGTCGCCCGAGGTGCATCCGCACTCAGCACTGAAAATGAAATCACCCAGGGAGTTCAGGCGGCATCACGCTACTCAGCGACAGCTCGTCCAAGCCGAGATGCCATGTTGCAAATAGCCCATGTCCTGAATTACGGGGGCAAGATCACCTGATGAGGCTGCGCTCGAACTCTGCCACAGCGTCAAGACCCGGATGCAAAAAAGCCTGGCGCGAAGGCCAGGCTCTAGAAGCACTGGCGGTGGGCGCAGTCAACTGCGAACCCCTCTCAGGCACCAAATTCCCGTGAACAGGGAAATTTACAGGGAATTTGAAATAGTTCTGCCCAATTCCCGGCGACGTAAATGCTGTAAACC
>SCRR01000323.1 GCA_004322085.1 Burkholderiaceae bacterium | reverse complement strand
CCATTTCGCTGGAAACGGCGGCCAGATCGTTGGACTTGAGCAGCAGTGCGACCAGAGGGAGGTTCGCGCTTTTGATTTCAAACGTGGCAGGGGCACGTCCTGCGAGGGCAACGGTCATGGACGGGGGTTCGGGTGCGGGACGGAGCGTGGAGAGCCGAATCTTACCAGCCAGCGTTGACACCTTTGTGTGCGTGTGAAACACAGGGCCTGGATCCTTACAAACTGACGCAACACCCATAATCCCGGCTTGTTGTCTACCGGAGTTCCCGATGCTGCGCGCCATCCTCGATGAAGCCCATATTCACCCCGCGATCCGCGAAAAGATCGCTACCCATCAGCGGGCCATCGTGGCCCAGGTGCAGGCGGCGGTGGCGCAACATGCGGTCGTGGTAGTGGGCATGGGGATGAATCCGTTTCCAAAAAAGGCGCGCCGTGCGCTGGACGCCGCCGGCGTGGCCTACCAGTACCTGGAGTACGGCAATTACTTCAGCCGCTGGCGCCAGCGCAACGCACTCAAGCTGTGGACCGGCTGGCCCACCTTGCCAATGGTGTTCGTGCGCGGCACACTGATCGGCGGGGCGGCTGATCTGGCCCGGTTGATCGCGAGCGGCGAGCTGAAGATCATGCTGGCTTGACGCCATCGGCCGGCGCGCCGTACCCCGAAAAGAACATACGGAGGAGCGCCCGATGAGCCGTCGCCAGATAGACCCTCCAGACGCCGACTGGCGCGAGCTGGAGACCGCACGCCTGCAGTGGCGGCGCAGCCAGCTCGGACACGAGGCGGGGGCACTGCGCTGTGGGCTCGCGCTGTCGGGCGGCGGCATCCGCAGCGCCACCGTGTCGCTCGGGATGCTGCAGGCGCTCGCGCGAGCCGGCATGCTGGAAAGTTTCGATTATCTGTCCACGGTCTCGGGCGGCGGCTACGCGGGCAGCTTTCTGTGCAGCCTGTTCACCCCGGCCAGCACGCGCGAGGCGGCGGGCAAGCCCGCCACGCCCGGGGAGCTGATGCAGGCACGCGAGCAGGCGCTGGTCCGGTTGCGCGCCATCGAGCAGCGCGCCGACGATATCGGCGACACCGACCGCGACGCGCGGGCGCTCGAATGGCTGCGCGACAGCAGTCGTTATCTGGCGCCGAATGGCGGCGGAGACTACTTTTATGCGCTGGTGCTGTGGCTGCGCAACCTGCTGGCGGTGCATTACGTGGTGGGCATTGCGGTGCTGCTGCCGCTGGCCCTGCTGGGGGTACTGAACCTCATGGCGCTGCCCTGGGTGCAGGCGCAGCTGACGGGCGCCGAAGCGCTGCAGGCGCTGGCCACGCCATGGCGCGCCGGGGCGCTGTATCTGGGACTGTCGCTCGCTGCCTGGCTGCTTGCGGTGCTGCCGCTGGGCGTGGCGTACTGGTGTAGCGGGATGCCGCTGCGCCGGCGCCGACCGGTGGACTCGCGCTGGCTCGCGGGTTTGCTGACGGCGCCCTCGGTGCTGGGGTTCCTGGCGGGCCCGTTGATCGCGCTGGTGGGTTGGGGTCAGCCCTGGTTTTGCTGGACCCTGGCGGGAGGCGCCATCGCCTGGCTGGCCTGGGTCTGGTTTGCCGCGGCCTGGAGCCGCGGATTTTTTCCACCAAACAAAAGCCGTGCCGCCGCACTGATGCTGGTGACCCGCACGCGCCTGACCCAGTGGCTCGCAGCTGCGACCCAGGTGGGGCTGGGCCTGCTGCTGGTGGCCGCCGTGCTGGCGGCGACC
>SCRR01000322.1 GCA_004322085.1 Burkholderiaceae bacterium | reverse complement strand
CTGGGTCGGCCGGTCCGAACCCAGGTGCGCACCCAGCACTTCTTCGATCTTGAGCTTGAGCAAACGGGACTTTTCGTCGTGCGGAAAACGCACGCCCACGCCCTGGGTGCGGTTGCCCGACGGCTTCGCGGGCGTAACCCAAGCCACCTTGCCGGCGACCGGATAGCGCTGCGGATCATCGGGCAGGGTCAGCAACACATACACGTCGTCACCCAGCCGGTATTCACGCGCGGTCGGGATGAAGATCCCACCCTCGGTAAACAGCGGAATATAGGCCGCATACAGCGCCGCCTTTTCCTTGATGGCCAGCTGGATGACGCTGGGCCGGGGGGTCGATGAAGGGGTGGTGCTCATGCAAGGGTGGGGCTCAAGGCTTCGAGTTTAGTGCGTTGCGAGCCTGACTCACAAGGGCTTCGAGCATGAGCCCGGCATTGAAGGGGTGTTCCACTGTTTGTGCCGTGCGCGCCAGCTCCTTCGACCAGCGCGCCAGCGCCGCGGTGGCGGCCAGTGGCAGGTCCGCCGAATTGAAATAACGCGGCGCAGCGCCGACGCTGCGCGCCAGCAGGTCATGACACAGTTTTTGCAGCGCGTCGACGCCCTGCACCGGCGTCCAGCCAGCCATCGCGCTGGCGTCGCCCCGGGCCATGGCAGCGGGTAGCCGTGACCAGTTCTTCAGATCGAGCCCGCCTTGCAGCAATTGCAGTGCGTCTTCCGGGCGCCCCCCCGCGGCACGCAGCAGTCCCGCGGCATCGGCGGCGCCCACGCCCTGTTGCGCCAGCCACGAGAGCGCGGCGTCCTCGCGCGGCCAGGTCATGGTGTGCGCTAAGCAGCGGCTGTGGATGGTGGGCAGCAACTGGTGCGCGGCCTCGCTGGCCAGCACGAAGCGCATATCGCCAGGCGGCTCTTCCAGCGTCTTGAGCAGGGCGTTGGCCGTGACGTGGTTCATGCGTTCGGCCGGATAGACCAGCACCGCCTTGCCGCGCCCGCGCGCGCTCGTGCGCTGCGAAAACTCCACCGCATCGCGCATCGCGTCGACCCGGATTTCTCGGCTGGGCTTGCGCTTTTTGTCGTCGATGTCGGCCTGCGCCTTTTCACTGAGTGGCCAGCCCAGCGCCATCATCACGGTCTCGGGCATCAGCGCGAACAGGTCGGCATGAGTGCGCACGTCGATCGCATGGCAGCTGGCACACTGGCCGCACGCACCCTGCGGCGTGGGTGTCTCGCACAGCCAGGCCCGGGTCAGCTCCAGCCCGAGGCGATACTGGCCCAGTCCCGATGGTCCGTGCAGCAGCCACGCGTGCCCGCGCTGCGCCAGCAAGGCGCTGAGTTGCTGCGCGAGCCACGGCGCCAGCGGCTCGCTCATTGGGGCTCTGTCCGGTCGGCGACCATGATGGCGAGCCAGCCGCGGCGCACCATCGCGCTGGTGATTTGCTGCCAGACCGCGTGCCGGCCCTGCGCCGCATCGATGCGCGCAAAGCGCCCGGGCGACTGCGCTGCGCGCTGCGCGTAGCCCTGGGCGACCCGGTTGAAGAACTCGACTGGCTGCGCTTCGAATTTGTCCGGCACGCGCGCATCCGACAGGCGCTGCGCCGCGACCTCGGGCGCCAGATCGAACCACAGCGTCATGTCAGGTTGTCGAACGAAATCGACCCCTGGCCCTTGCCGGGTCTGCACCCATTGCTCCAGGATTGATAGTGTCTCCAGATCGAACCCGCGCCCCCCGCCCTGATAGGCGAAGGTGGCGTCGGTGAAGCGGTCGCACAGCACCACGTCGCCACGCGCGAGCGCCGGCTCGATCACCTTGGCCAGGTGGTCGCGCCGGGCCGCAAAAATCAGCAGCACCTCGGTCAGCGCATCCATCGTGTCGTTCAGCACGATGCTGCGCAGCTTCTCGGCCAGTGGTGTGCCGCCCGGCTCGCGCGTGAGCGTGACCGCACGGCCCTGCGCGCGAAAGGCCCCGGCCAGCGCCTCGATATGCGTCGATTTGCCGGCGCCATCGATGCCTTCGAAACTGATGAAGATGCCGGGCTTGCTCACTGGTTCTGCCCTCGCTGGAATTTGTTGACCGCGCGATTGTGCTCGTCCAGTGAGGCGCTGAACTGGCTCGAGCCATCACCGCGCGCCACGAAGTACAGGGCCTTGGTGGCCAGTGGGTGCAAGGCGGCCGTCAATGCCGCCATGCCGGGCATGGCGATCGGGGTGGGCGGCAGGCCGGAGCGGGTGTAGGTGTTCCAGGGCGTATCGGTCTGCAGGTCGCTCTTGTGCAGATTGCCGTCGAACTTGTCGCCCAGGCCGTAGATCACCGTGGGGTCGGTTTGCAGCGGCATGCCCAGGCGCAGCCGGTTGCAAAAGACTCCGGCAATCATCGCGCGGTCGCTGGCCCGGCCGGTTTCCTTCTCGACGATGCTGGCCAGCACCAGGGCCTGATCGGGCGTCTTGAGCGGCACGTCGGGCGCGCGCTGGGCCCAGGCGGTCGCCAGCCGCGTGTCCATCAGGCGCATGGCACGCTTGAGCACAGCCAGATCGCTGCTGCCCTTGGCGTAGCTGTAGCTGTCCGGGTAGAAGCGGCCTTCCGGGCTCAGGCCCGGACGCCCCAACAGGGTCATGATTGAATCGTCGCTCAGCCCTTGCGTGTCGGGTTTGAGGCGATCAGCCTTTGATAGCGCATCGCGGAATTGCTTGAAAGTCCAGCCGTCGACCAGTGTGACCGAGCTGAGTGACCCCTCGCCGCGTACCAGCATGCCGAGCACGCTGAGCGGTGTCGCACCGGGGTTGATCTCATAGCTGCCCGCCTTGATTTTTCGGGCTTGCCCCGACAGCCGGAACCACCAGAACAGTGCCTGCGGCGGGACGCGTGCCCCCGCATCGGCCACGGCCTGCGCCACCGCGCGCGGCGTTGTGCCGGGCTCGATCGACAGGTCCAGGCTGCTCGTGCCGGGCGCCACGCGGGCAGCATCGAGCGCCAGCGGCTGGTGCAGCCACCAGGCACCAGCTCCCGCGCCCAGCGCTAGCAGAAAGATAAGTCCCAACAACAATCGGCGCACGGCCCTAACACCCCGTTGACATGATCCGGGCATGATAATTCACCCCATGACTTTCTCCATGTCCCATGGCGACGCAACCTCGTCGTCCCGCGCTGCCGCGACGCCGCTGAACGGCGTGGCCGCCCTGCCCCACCTGGGCGCCATCCGTGTCGAAGGAGCGGAAGCTGCCGCATTCCTGCACGCCCAGCTCACGCAGGATTTCTCGCAGCTCGATCTGTCGCAGGCCCGGCTGGCGGCGTTCTGCTCGGCCAAAGGACGCATGCAGGCCAGCTTTATCGGATTCAAGCGCAGCACAGGCGAAATCCTGCTGATTTGCAGTCGCGACCTGCTCGCGCCCACGCTCAAGCGGCTGTCGATGTTCGTGCTGCGCGCCAAGGCGAAATTGTCCGACGCGACGGCCGATTTCAACTTGTTCGGGCTGGCCGGCGACGCTGCAACTGATATAGCTGGTAGTGAC
>SCRR01000028.1 GCA_004322085.1 Burkholderiaceae bacterium | reverse complement strand
TTGCTGGTGTGGCGCGATGCGGCTGCCATGGCGCTGCTGCTGGCGGTGCACCTGGGGATGGTGATGGGGTTATTTTTGACGCTATCGTATGGCAAGTTTGCGCACGGTGTGTTTCGCTGTGCTGCCCTGCTCAAGTTCGAGATCGAGAAGCGGCTACCCAACGGCCTGCAACTCGGAGCCGACTGAGTCTAGGGATCGTTGAGCCAAGGATACCTGCGCTGATTCGGAATCACAACTGTCGATATTCAACTGGAGCTACCATGAAAAACTCTTTACGCCATATTCTTTTTGCGGGCTTGAGCGCCGCCAGTCTGGTGCTGGGATCGCTGCCCGCACGAGCCGCCGACTGGCCGGCCAAGCCGATCACGATCATCGTGCCGTTTGTTGCGGGCGGTACTACCGATATCGTCTCGCGCATTGTGGGGAAAAAACTGTCGGAGAGCCTGCATCAACCCGTCATCATCGACAATCGCGGTGGCGCTGGAGGGACCGTGGGTGCAGCCATTGCGGCGAGGGCGCCCGCCGACGGCAATACCTTTTTCATGGCCACGATCGCTCACACCATAGCGCCAGCCCTGTACAAGAACTTGTCCTACGACTTCTCCCGCGATCTGGATCCAGTCGGCCTGGTGGCCTCGACGCCGAATGTCCTGATCGTGAATCCGTCGATACCGGTCAACACGGTTGGTGAGTTGATTGCCTACATCAAGGCCCATCCGGGGGCAGTCAATTTCGGGTCAGCCGGAACGGGCAGCACCGAGCATCTGTCAGGTGAATTATTTCGTTCGCTGACCGGCACAAAGATCACCCACATTCCCTACAAGGGCGGCGCGCCGATGATGGCCGACTTGATCTCGGGGCAGATCCAGATGGCCATCGAAACCAGTCCTTCCGCGTATCCGCAAGTGCGTAGCGGCAGGGTGAAGGCACTGGCCGTGACTACACTCAAGCGGTCGCCCGCCTACCCGGGAGTACCCACCCTCGATGAGGCCGGGGTGCCAGGCTATGACGTGACCACCTGGTATGCCCTGATGGCGCCCCATGGAACGCCTGCCGCCATCGTGCAGCGCATGAACGTGGAGCTGGGACGAGTGCTCAAGGAAGACGACGTCGAGAAGCAATTTGTCAAGCAGGGTTTGACGGCAGGCAATATGACTCCCGACCAACTCGCAACGTTTATTCACAGCGAAACGCTCAAGTGGGGCAAGGTCGTGAAGGAGTCTGGCGCGAAGCTGGAATGAAGCGGCCGAATCAGTCAACATGAACGTTCGAACAGGCCTTGACTCAGAAAATCTGACCCCGCAGAAGTAAGACTCCCAGGTTACCCCGGCCAGCGTGCTCAGGCGCGTCCTGACACGCCAGCGCCCGGTATGCCATGCCCTGACGCTGGTGTGGCATTGTTGAATGCCGCTATAGTGACCGAGGGTACGGCCATACCGATCGGCACGGGTCGCGCCCTCGACCAGGAGGCACAGCATGCTTTTGCAGCAGCGCGAGCATATTGCGACGGTCATGCAGGTGGCCGGCGATGGGCTTGCATCGGGTCATGCCACGACGCACGACGAGATCATTCGCGCTTCGTGGCAGCGCTGCGTGCACGAACACCGGCTCGACCCCACGCGCATGCAGGAAGCCATCATCCTGCCCAGCGAACGTCTGCGCGAACACCAGGATCAGATGGAGGAATTCCTGCACATTGCACGCCATGGCCTGGAAACGCTGTACCAGCAAGTGGCGGGCATGGGCTATTGCGTGCTGCTCACCGACGCGCGTGGTGTCACCGTGGATTTTCTCGGTGATCTGGTGTTCGAGCCGAGCCTGCGCAAGGCCGGCCTGTATCTGGGCGCGGACTGGAGCGAACAGCTTGCCGGCACCTGCGGCGTGGGCACCTGCATCGCCACCGGCGAAGCGCTGACGGTGCACCTGGATGATCACTTCGACGCGACTCATATTCCGCTCACGTGCACCACGGCCCCGGTGTATGACGCGCTGGGCCGGCTCAACGCGGTGCTCGACATCTCCGCACTGACGTCGCCCAGCGCCAAGCAAAGCCAGCACTTGGCGCTGCAATTGGTCAAGGTGTATGCCAACCACGTGGAAAATGCGAGTTTCGTGCATCGCTTTCGCCAGGACTGGATCCTGCGCCTGAGCAGCGCGCCGCAGTTTCTCGACGTCAACCCCGAATACCTGCTGGCCATTGATGCGGCCGGGCGTGTGATTGGTCACAACCGGCGCGCCCAATTGTTGCTGGAGGCGGGACTGCAGGGGCGAGCGGTGCTGGGCCAGCCGTTCGAGCGGCTGTTCAATGCTTCCTTCAATGAGCTGGGGCGCTTTGTACGTGTGCGCCCGAGCGACCAGCGCGCCATCACGCTGGCGGGCAGTACGCGTCTGTTATTCATGCTGGCCGCGCCACCGCCGGTGCGCTGGGCCGCGCCGGCGCAGGCCCTGGAACGCAAGTTGCCGGCGCCGCTGGCAGGTCTGTCAGGCGGTGATCCGGCGCTGGACCGGCAAATCGAGCGGGCAGCCCGCCTCGTCAATTCCCCGATCAGCATGCTGCTGACCGGGGAGACCGGCACCGGCAAGGAATATTTCGCCAAGGCGCTGCATGAGAGCAGTGAGCGCCGGCGCCAGCCATTCGTGGCGGTGAATTGCGCCGCGATTCCCGAGACTTTGATCGAAAGCGAATTGTTCGGGTATCTGCCCGGCAGTTTCTCGGGCGCCGGTCCGAAGGGCAAGCGCGGCCTGATCCAGGAGGCCGATGGCGGTACGCTCTTCCTGGACGAGATCGGCGACATGCCGCGCGCCCTGCAGGCGCGGTTGCTGCGCGTGCTGGCCGAGCACGAGGTGTTGCCGATCGGCGCGACGCGGCCGACGGCGGTCAACATCCGCGTGATCGCCGCGACCCACTGCGACCTGGAGGCCCTGGTGCGCGAGGGCCGTTTCCGCGACGACCTGTACTACCGCCTCAACGGCGCCCACATCGTGCTGCCGCCGCTGCGCGAGCGGGGCGACCTGGGCTGGATGCTGGAGCGCATGCTGGGCCGGGATGCATCGGGCGCCGCGCTCAAGGATGCGCCGCAGCTCGCACCCGCCGCGCGCGCCTGGCTGCTGGCGCACCGTTGGCCGGGCAATCTGCGCGAGCTGCGCAATGTGGTCGAGTACGCCCGCACGGTGTGCGGCCAGGGCTACATCGAGTTGGGTGACCTGCCCGATACGCTGAGTGCGGCGGCGGCCCCGCAGGCGCTGGCGCCCCGCGCCGCGGCCGCCACCGGCGAAGCGACTCAGCTGCTGAAGCAACTGCGGGCCGCGCGCTGGAACGTGACCGCGGTGGCGCGCCAGCTCGGCGTCTCCCGCATGACGCTGTACCGGCGCATGAAGCGCTGGCGCATCAGTTCGCCCAACCAGCTGGACGAACGGGCAGAACCCTGAGTCGCTGTCCAGGTGTCACACCCGGCTGTGACACCTGTCTCGGTGAGACACTTGCACGCGGCGACGAGCGGCGCAGCGGCATACGGCCGATCGCGTAGAAACCCAATGTAATCAGGTAGTTAAGCGCACCTGCCCGAGGTTTTCGCAGCGGGCACGGCCTTTGCTGTACACAATGTGCCGGAATCCTCCGGCATTGCATATCACCGGAGACAAGAGCATGACGGACAGTGTGAATTCACCAACCCAGCAGGCCTCGCAATGGCTTGCACAACTGGCTGCGGCGCTGGGCCAGCGCGACATCAATGCCGCGCTGGCGCTGTTTGCCGACGACAGTTATTGGCGCGACCTCGTTTCGTGGACCTGGAACATCAAGACCATGGAGGGCAAGGACGCGATCCGCAAGATGCTCGATGCACGCCTGACCGACACGAAGCCATCGAACTTCGTGCTGGAAGGCGAGGCGACCGAGGCCGACGGCGTGACGGAAGCCTGGTTTACCTTCGAGACCGGAGTCGCGCGGGGCCGCGGCCACCTGCGGCTCAAGGGTGGCAAGGCTTGGACCCTGTTGACCACCATGACCGAACTGAAGGGTTTCGAGGAGCGCAAGGGCGAGCGCCGCGCCAAGGGCGCCGAGCACGGTGTGCAAAAGGGCCGCAAGAGCTGGCTCGAGAAGCGCCAGGAAGAAGTCGAAGCCCTGGGCACGACCGAGCAGCCCTATGTGGTGATCGTCGGCGGTGGGCAAGGCGGCATCGCGCTGGGTGCGCGGCTGCACCGGCTTGGCGTGCCGACCATCATTGTCGAGAAGAATGAGAAGCCGGGCGACTCCTGGCGCAGACGCTACAAGAGCCTGTGTCTGCACGACCCGGTGTGGTACGACCACCTGCCCTACCTGCCTTTCCCGGACGACTGGCCGGTGTTCGCGCCCAAGGACAAGATCGGGGACTGGCTGGAGATGTACACCAAGGTGATGGAGCTGAACTACTGGGGCTCGACCATCGCCAAAAGGGCAAGGTATAACGAGGCCGCCCAGGAATGGGAGGTGCTGGTCGAGCGCGCCGGCCAAGAGATCACGCTACGGCCCAAGGAGCTGGTGTTTGCCATGGGGGTGTCGGGCCGTCCCAACGTGCCCGTGATCCCCGGCGCCGAGAACTTCAAGGGTGAGCAGCACCACTCCAGCCAGCACCCCGGACCCGAAGCCTATAAGGACAAAAAATGTGTCGTGCTCGGCTCCAATAACTCGGCGCACGACATCTGCGCCGCACTGTGGGAGAACGGTGCCGACGTGACCATGATCCAGCGCAGCTCGACCCACATCGCGCCATCGGCCTCGCTGATGGAGTTGGCGCTGGGTGGCTTGTACTCCGAGCAGGCAATTAAGAACGGCATCGACCACCACAAGGCCGACCTGATCTTTGCCTCGGTGCCTTTCAAGATCATGCACACTTTTCAAATCCCGGTGTACGAAGAGATGAAGAAACGCGACGCCGACCTGTATACGCGGCTGGAGAAGGCGGGCTTCATGCTCGACTTCGGCGCTGATGGCTCGGGCCTGTTCATGAAGTTCCTGCGCCGCGGCTCGGGTTACTACATCGACGTGGGTGCCTCGGAACTGGTGGCCAACGGAAGCATCCACCTCAAGAGTGGCATGAACATCGAGAGGGTCAACGAACGCTCGGTCACGCTGTCGGATGGCACCGAACTGCCCGCCGACCTGCTGGTTTACGCGACGGGCTATGGTTCAATGAATGGCTGGCTGGCGGATCTGATCTCTCCCGAGATTGCCGACAAGGTGGGCAAGGTCTGGGGTCTGGGATCGAACACTCCCAAGGATCCCGGCCCCTGGGAAGGCGAGCTGCGCAACATGTGGAAGCCGACCCAGGTGCCGCACCTGTGGTTCCATGGTGGCAACCTGCACTTGTCGCGCCACTACTCGCAGTTCCTGTCACTGCAGCTCAAGGCGCGCCAGGAGGGGCTGGCAACGCCGGTCTACGGTCGCGCCCAAGTGCATCACCTGCGGTAGCGGGCCACGGTTTCATGAGTAGGTCGCCCAACCCGCGTGCTCCGGCGCATCCAGATGCGCCAGCGTGTTGTAGGTGACGAGCATGTGGCGCTTGGGCGTGAACGCGAACTCGGTGACGGACGCGTTGCGGATGCGCAGGTTCAGCTCTATCGTGGTCTCGGGTGAGGTGCCCAGCACATGGCCCACCGCGGTGGCGATCGGGCCACCGCTGGAGACGATAAGCACCTTGCCGTCGTGCAGGCTGCGCACATGGTCGAGCGCGCTGGTCACGCCGGCGACGAATTCCGGATAGCTCGGCATGCCCTTGGGACTGACCACGCCGGCCATCCACTGGGCCAGGCCGTCGCGCAGCAGCCGGAAGTGATGCCGGTACATCTCGGGTGAATCGGGCTTTTCGAGCTTGTGCGGGTGGATCGCGCCGATCACGGCTTCGCTGTCGTATTCGTTGAGTCCGGGCCAGAGTAGCGCTTGCGGCATGAGCGGCGCCGCACCACTGCCGGGCGCGGCGGCTGTCATGCCTTCGCAGATGCCCGCATAGGTTTGCGCATGGCGGCGCAAGGTGCCGGTCAGCACGGCGTCGAACGTGAGGCCCTTGTGGCGGAAATACTCGCCCAGCCGCACGCTCTGCTTCGTGCCCAGATCGCTCAGCTTGTCGTAGTCGTCGGCGCCAAACGAGGCCTGGCCGTGGCGCACGAGGTAAAGGGTTCCCATGGCTGCAATTTAGGCCCAGCGGGTGGCAGACGCTTGTCCCGCGGGCGACCTCAAGTGCTGTTCAAGAGCACCTTGGCGACAGTGGCGCTGTCCACGTTGGCGCCGCTGAGCGCAACGCCGACGATTTGCCCGCGCAACTGGCCACGCTCCTGCATCGCGCCGGCCAAGGCAGCCGCGCCCGCGCCTTCGGCCACGTTGTGCGTGCCGGTGTACAGGTCGCGCATGGCCTGCGCGACCTCCTGATCGGTGACCTTGACGATGTGGTCGATGTGCGCCGCCAGGATTTCCAGCGCGCTGGGGTCGGCGACGCGACACGCCATGCCGTCGGCCAGCTCGGTAGTGACGGGTGCTTCCACCACGTGGCCGGCCGCCAGCGAGTCGAAGTAGGTCGTGGCATGCGCGCTGACCACGCCAATGATTCTGGCGCGGTGCCCGAGCGCCTGTCTGGCGGCGATCGCGGCGCACGCGCCCGAGCCCAGGCCGATCGGCACGTACACCACGTCCAACTGCGGCACGGCCCGCAAAAACTCCCACCAGTAGGTGCTGACGCCGAGCACCAGCTCGGGGTGAAAGCTCGGCACCATATGGGCCCCGCGCTCGGTGGCCAGTTGCGCGGCGAACTCGCGGCTTTCCTGAAAGTCCTGCCCATGCTCGATCAGCGCGACACCGAGCGCGCGCATCGCCGCGTTCTTTTCCAGCGAATTGCCGTGCGGAACCACGATGGTGCAGGCCACACGGTGTGCACGCGCGGCCCAGCCAATACTCTGGCCATGGTTGCCGCGCGTGGCGCTGACAACCTCGCGCGGCAGCTCACCGCGCTGCCTGAGCCGGTCGAAATACGTCAGGCCGCCGCGCAGCTTGAAGGCGCCCACCGGCGTGTGGTTCTCATGTTTGACCCAGCACTCGGTGCCCAGCCGCTGCGACAGCAGCCCCCAGCGGTATTGCGGCGTGGCCTGGAATTCGCGGTACACCACCTGGGCGGCGGCTTCGATGTCTTGCAGGGTGGGCAGGTTCATGAGTGGAGCTCCAGCAGGCCATGGGGGGTTTGCAGTTGGGCCGTGAGGCGCGCCGGCCCCAGGCTGACGGGCACTTGCGCCAGGTCGATGGCATCGTACGCGGCCTGCAGGGCGTGCGCTCGCGGGTGCGTCGCGCGCAGGCTGCGCAGCGTCACGCCGCTGGCGGGCATGGCCAGGCACGGGTGTTCAATGCCCCACTGGATCAGCGTCGGCAGGCAGCCGTCGAACAGGCGCTGGCCATCGCCCCGCACGGTGATGTGCCAGCGCAGCGTGCCGCGGCTGGCCTGCAGCACGGCACCGCGCTCGATATGCAGCGCCTCCAGCGCCAGCACGGCCGGCTCCATCTCGGGCACGCGCGCGACCCAGTGAATCAATTGCGGCCCGTGCTGGGCAACGCGCTCGCGCAGGGCCGCGTCATCCATGTCGAACCAGCGGCTGGCTCCCGTCGGTCTTTCGTGGGTTGCTCCCGGATTGACCGCAATGATCTCGAGATACGCGCACGCAAATCCGGGCGAAGCGAGGCTCAGGACGCGGTTGTGTGTGCCCATCAACGGGTGCTCGCCGCCCGGCCCGGGCGTGACGCCGAGCCGGGCCTCGCACCATGCCACGCCGTCCTCGAGGCTGGCCGCCATCACCACCAAGTGATCAATGGCCGCGCTCACAGCGTCACCGTGCCTTCAATGCAGGTCACCGATTCGCCGCCGACCCAGACTTGCCCGCCGGCGTCGCGCGCTATGTGCACGCGCCCGGCGCGCTCCAGGCAGGTGCCCTGCGCCGCCAGATAGCGAGCGGGCATCAGGCCCTCGGCGATCAGCCACTGCGCCAGGCTGGCGTTCAGGCTGCCGGTGACCGGGTCTTCATTGATGCCCAGCGGGGCGGCAAAGGCGCGCACTTCCAGATCGGGTGCGGCCTCGCTGGGCTGCGCGCGACCCGCAAAGGCGCGCGCCTCGCGATTCGAGTGCGCTATCAAAGACGAAGCGTGTTGTGCAGAATAGGCGCCGGCTAAACCCACTTTTTGTCCCAAAGTCTTGAGCCGTACATGATCGGGCGCGAGCGCCAGCACGGTGTCGCTGCTGTCCAGCCACAGGCCCAACCAGACCGGGCCGTTGTCCAGCAGTTGCGCGGCGATGACTTGGTCGGGTCGCAGGCCCAGCGCCTGGCTGACCTGCGCGAGCAGGGCGGGCGCCGGATTGGTGCGTGTAAGCGGCGGCGCCGCAAACGCGAGTCGCGCGCCGTCGCGGCGAATCCGCACCAGACCCACGCCGCATTCCTGCGTGATCAGTGCGGCGGATTGCGGCTGGCCACCGTTTTGCAGCCAGGCATGGCAACTGCCCAGCGTCGGATGTCCGGCAAAGGGCAGCTCGCCGCCGGGGGTGAAGATACGCACGCGGTAGTCGGCACCCGCAGCCCGGCCCGCGGGCGTGGGCGCGAGCACGAAGGTGGTTTCCGACAGGTTTGTCCAGCGCGCAAAGCGCTGCATCGCCGCGTCGTCCAGGTCCGCGCCATCCAGCACCACGGCCAGCGCATTGCCCAGGCAGGGTGCGGCGGTGAACACGTCGACTTGTTTGAAGCGGCGCTGCATCATCGCGGCTCCGAGCGGATCGCCTGCGCCAGCGCGGCCACGCCGGTCTTGATCTCGTCAGCGCTGGCGGTCACGAAACTCAGGCGCAGCGTACGCGGATCGTCATGGTCGGCATAGAAGGGCGTGCCCGGCACATAGGCCACGTTGTGCGCCACTGCGCGCGCCAACAGCCGGGTGGCGTCCATGCCCTCGGGCAGACGAGCCCACAAAAACATGCCGCCGGCGGGTGTATTCCATCTCACATCGGCCGGCATGTGCTGGCGCATCGCGGCCAGCATGGCATCGCGCTGCGACTTGTAAAGCGCACGGATGGTCGGCACGTGACGCTCCAGAAAGCCGTCCGCCATGACTTCGGCCACCACGCGCTGGTTGAAGCCGGCACTGTGCAGGTCGGCCGCCTGCTTGGCCTGCAGCAGCTTGGGGTACAGCGCCTTCGGTGCGACCAGGTAGCCCAGCCGCAGCCCCGGCGCCAGCACCTTGGAGAACGAGCCCAGATAGACGCAGCCATCCGGATGGCGCGCCGTCATGGGTGCGGGCGGCGGCGCGTCGAACCACAAATCGCCATACGGGTTGTCTTCGAGCAGCGGCAGGCCCAGTTCGGCCGCGCGCCCGGACAGCGCGGCGCGGCGTGCCTCGCTCATGGTGCGCCCGGTCGGGTTCTGGAAATTGGGCAGCACGTAGAGAAAGCGTGCGCCGGGCGCTTTGCGACTCAAGTCATCGATCAGCACGCCTTCGTCGTCGCTCTGAACGCCAGCCACTTCAGGCTGCATCGGCGCGAACGCCTGAAGTGCGCCCAGGTAGGTTGGCGTCTCCACCAGGATGCGACTGCCCTCGTCGATCAGCACCTTGGCCAGCAGATCCAGTCCCTGCTGCGAGCCGGTGGTGATCAAGACCTGCGCGGCGTCCACCGGCCACGGCAGCGCGGCGGCCACCATCTCGCGCAGCGGGCCGTAGCCCTCGCTGGCCGCGTATTGCAATGAGGCCTGCGCGTCGTCGCGCAACACCTTGGCGCAGGCCTGCGCGAACTCGGCCACCGGAAAGGTTTTGGGCGAGGGCAGGCCGCCCGCAAAGCTGATGATGCCGGGCCTCTCGGTCACCTTGAGGATCTCGCGGATCACGGAAGGATTCATTTTTTCGGCACGGGTCGCGAGCGTCCAGTTCATGAGGTTTCCTTGTTGCGGGAGGATGTCAGCGGGCGTCGGGAGCGAAGGCGGCGGGGGCGCGTGGCTGTGACAGCCGCTT
>SCRR01000321.1 GCA_004322085.1 Burkholderiaceae bacterium | reverse complement strand
AAACCGCACGCAAAAGCGTGTGCCCGGCGGCACCTGCCCCGGGCGCGCTTCCTCCAGGCTGATCACCGCCGCATGCTGGCGCGCGATCTCGAGCACGATGGGCAGACCCAGACCGGAGCCGTCGGCCTCGCTGCCGAGCACGCGGTAAAAGGGCTGGAACACCAGGTCGCGCTCGGATTGCGAAATGCCCGGACCCGAATCCTCGACCTGCAGCAGCAGGGTCTTGCGGGTGGCGTCGACGAGTACGCGCGCGGTGACCACACCGGGGTGCCTGGAGCTGGACGGCGTGTAGTTGATGGCGTTGTCCAGCAAGTTACGGATCATCTCGGTGAGCAGCGTCGCGTTGCCGCTCAACGCCACTCCGGGCGCACCAGGTTGCACCCCCTCGTAGCCCAGATCGATGCTTTTCCCCAGCGCGTGCGGCAGGCAGTCCTGCACCGCGTCCATGGTCAGGCGCACCAGATCGCAGGGCTGGAGTGCCATGCTGGCCTTGCTGCTTTCGGCCCGGGCCAGCGCCAGCAGCTGGTTCACGGTGTGGGTGGCGCGGATGCTGGAGCGCCCGATCTGGCGCAGTGACTGCTTGAGGTCGTCGGTGGAGCCCCCGCGCAGGGCCATGTCGGCCTGCATGCGCAGCCCCGCCAGTGGCGTCTTGAGCTGGTGTGCTGCGTCGGCCAGAAAACGCCTTTGCGTCGCCATCGAGTCTTTCAGGCGTGTCAGCAGGTCATTCACGGACGACACCAGGGGCGCCACCTCGAGCGGTACGGTCTTGTCGTCGAGCGGGCTCAGGTCGTCCGGGCGACGCGCGCGAATGCGCTCCTCGAGCTGGCTCAGCGGCTTGATGCCACGCACCAGAGCGAGCCACACCAGCAGCACCGCGATCGGCAGGATGACGAACTGCGGCAACATCACACCCTTGATGATCTCGGTGGCCAGCAGCGAACGCTTTTCGCGTGTCTCGGCCACCTGAACCAGTGCGGGTCCGGTCCCGGGCAGGTCCAGTCCGATCCGGACCGACGCAATGCGCACATCCTGCCCCCGCATCTCCCCGTCGCGCAGGCGCACCTCGCCCACCGGCGCCGCGTCATTGCCCGGCGGGCGTGGCAGATCACGCTCGCCGCTGAGCAGCGCATTGTCCGCGCCCAGCACCTGGTAATAGACCTGCACATCGTCATCGGGTCGCAGCAGTTGCCGCGCAGGCTGCGGCAGGCTCAATTGCATCGGGTGCCTCTGCACTGAAACCAGCTGCGCCAGCGCCTGCGCGTTGGACTCGAGTGCACGGTCGAACGGCTTGTTGGCGATGCCCTGCGCCACCAGCCAGGTCAGCACCAGACTGACCGGCCACAGCAGCAGCAGCGGCGTGAGCATCCAGTCCAGGATTTCCCCGAACAGCGAGCGCTGCTCACGCTGGAACAGTTTCATCAAGGGATTTTTTCGAGACAGTAGCCCAGGCCGCGCACGGTGGCGATGCGGATCGGGCCTTTTTCGATTTTCTTGCGCAGGCGGTGGATGTAGACCTCGATGGCATTGTTGCTGACCTCCTCACCCCACTCGCACAGGCGCTCGACCAGCTGGTCTTTGCTGACCAACCGTCCCGCGCGCTGCAGCAGCACCTCCAGCAGGCCCAGCTCGCGCGCCGACAGGTCCACCATGCGCCCGTCGATCGTGGCGACGCGGCCCGCCTGGTCATACACCAGTGGACCGTGCTTGATGCTGCTGCTGGCACCGCCCATGCCGCGGCGCACCAGGGCGCGCACGCGGGCTTCGAGTTCCTGCAGTGAAAAAGGCTTGGCCATGTAGTCGTCGGCACCGTAGTCGAGCCCCTTGACGCGCTCATCCACGCTGTCGGCCGCGGTCAGGATCAGCACCGGGAGCGCCGAGCCGCGCGCGCGCAGCCGCTTGAGGACTTCGAGGCCATGCATCCTGGGCAGGCCCAGGTCCAGAATCAACAGGTCGAATTCGCTGTGGGTCAGCAGCGCCGCGTCGGCCTCGGTGCCGCTGGCCACGTGATCCGCGGCCGCGCCCGAGGCACGCAGGGTGCGCAGCAGGCCGTCCGCCAGCACCTGATCGTCCTCGGCAATCAGAATCCGCATGCATGTCTCCGGTTGGGCGCGCCGGTGCGTTCACCGTGCGGTGAGGCAAATTCTAGGCTCGCGGGGGCTTCCAGGCCGCGTAAATTTCGAGCCCGATCATCGCCACCGTGGCCACTTGCGCGCCCACGTCGGCGCGAAACTCGGCCTCGGCCTGCGCCACGGCGTCCCGGAAAGCCTGCAGCCAGTCCAGCCCGGTGGCGGTGAAGCACACACGCCGCGCCCGCGCGTCGCGCGCATCGGGCTCGCGTGTCACCAGCCCCCAGGCCTCGCACTGGTCCACCAGGTGTCCCATGGCCTGCTTGCTCATGCCGGCGGCATCCGCCAGTTCGGTCAGGCGCGAGCCCTGCAGCGACAGGTGGCGCGTGATGTGGATGTGCGCGGCGCTGACCTGGCCGCGCGCCGCCAGGTTCGACAGGGCCAGCGGCACTTCGATATTCCGCGCCATCAGCTCGAGCACGCGCTCGTCGAAGCGGCGCATCGCGTGGCCCAGCAACCGGCCCAGGTGGGTTTGCCGCCAGCCGTCGTCCGCGGTGGCTGGCGCAGCATTTTCAGTCATCGGTCGATGGTAAATTAAACTGACCAAAAATCGTCTTTACTTTGTTTGACACGGCACGTTAAACTACTGTTCAAGCATCCAGCCTGTCGTTAACAACAGACGCCAAGACATCGGATGTGGCCCGCGAAGAGTTGATTCAACCGTTGATTTTCAAGGAGTTTCCCATGGATGCAGCCGTCAAGGGCCTGGCCCCCAACAGTGAAAAAGCCAAGGCCCTGCAGGTCGCCCTGGCCCAGATCGAGAAACAGTTTGGCAAGGGCACGATCATGCGACTGGGCGAAGGCGAGGCCATCGAGGACATCCAGGTGGTCTCCACCGGCTCGCTCGGGCTGGACATCGCGCTGGGCGTGGGCGGCCTGCCGCGCGGACGCGTGGTGGAAATCTATGGCCCGGAATCGTCGGGCAAGACCACGCTCACGCTGCAGGTGGTCGCCGAGATGCAAAAGCTGGCCGGCACCTGCGCCTTTGTCGACGCCGAGCACGCGCTGGACATCCAGTACGCGCAAAAACTCGGCGTGAACCTGCAGGACCTGCTGATCAGCCAGCCCGACACCGGCGAGCAGGCGCTGGAAATCGTCGACTCGCTGGTGCGCTCGGGCGCGGTCGACCTGATCGTGGTCGACTCGGTGGCCGCGCTCACGCCCAAGGCCGAACTCGAAGGCGAGATGGGCGACAGCCTGCCGGGCCTGCAGGCGCGCCTCATGAGCCAGGCGCTGCGCAAGCTCACCGCGCACATCAAGAAGACCAACTGCCTGGTGATCTTCATCAACCAGATCCGCATGAAGATCGGCGTCATGTTCGGCAGCCCCGAGACCACCACCGGCGGCAATGCGCTCAAGTTCTACGCCTCGGTGCGGCTCGACATCCGGCGCATCGGCACCATCAAGAAGGGCGACGAGGCGATCGGCAACGAGACCCGCGTCAAGGTCGTCAAGAACAAGGTGGCGCCGCCGTTCAAGACGACCGAGTTCGACATCCTGTTTGGCGAAGGCATCAGCCGGCATGGCGAGATCATCGACATGGGGGTGGAGGCGCGCATCATCGAAAAATCCGGCGCTTGGTACGCCTACAACGGCGAGAAGATTGGCCAGGGCCGTGACAACGCGCGCGAGTTCCTGCGCGAAAACCCCACGCTCTCGGCCGAGATCGAGAACAAGGTGCGCGAGTCGCTGGGCATTCCCCTGCTGGCCGGAGTGGTCGCGGCGCCCGCGCCCGAAAAAATAAAGAGCTAAATCGGCCTCTAACCATTACACCATATAGGTAAGTAGCTATCAATTCAGTAGTTTCAGGGAGCTGAATGGCCTTTGCTGCCCCGTCCCTCAAAGGCCGTGCGCTGCGTCTGCTGAGCCAGCGCGAGCACTCGCGCGCCGAGCTCGAGCGCAAGCTGGCCCGGTTCGAGGAGGAGTCGGGAACGCTCGCGCAGGCGCTCGACGAGCTCACCGCGAAGGGTTTCATCAGCGAGACGCGGGTCGTCGAGTCGGTGTTGCACCGGCGCGCGGCCAGACTGGGCGCGGCGCGTATCCGCCAGGAGTTGCAGGCCAAGGGCCTGGCGCCGGCCCTGGTGCAAGACGCCGTCGCCATGCTGCAGGCCACCGAACTTGAGCGTGCCCGCGAGGTCTGGCGCAAGAAGTTCGGCACACCGGCAGTGGACGCTGCGGGACGCGCGAAGCAGGCGCGCTTCCTGCTCGCACGCGGATTTTCCGGCGCCGTGGTGGCCAGGGTGCTGCACGAAGCGAGCAAGCCTGGGGGTGTGCCTATAACTCCAGCATGAGCTTGAGGTTCTGCACCGCGGCGCCGCTGGCGCCCTTGCCCAGGTTGTCGAGCCGCGCAACCAGCACGGCCTGGCGCAACTCCTCGTTGCCGAATACGCGCAGCTCCATCTCGTTGGTGCCGTTGAGCGCCATCGCATCGAGCCTGGCGTTGTCGGTCGCTGGCAGCACCCGCACCCACTGCTCGGGCGTATTGCTCTTTGCGTAGTGCGCGGCCAGCGCGTCGTGCAGATCGGCCGCCTTCGGTTGGCCTGGCAGCAGGTCCAGGTGCAGCGGGAGTTCGACCAGCATGCCCTGCTTGAAGTTGCCCACCGACGGGATAAAAATCGGCCGGCGCGTGAGGCCGGTGTACTTCAGGATCTCCGGCAGGTGCTTGTGCTTGAGGTCCAGCGCATAGGACTCGAACGGTGACGCCTGGCCCGATTCGTGCGCCGCTATCATGCTGCGCCCGCCGCCCGAGTAGCCGCTGATGGAGGGCAGCGTGAGCGGAAAATCGGCCGGGATCAGCCCCGCATCGACCAGTGGACGAATCAGCGCGATCGCGCCCGTGGCGTAGCAGCCCGGGTTGGCCACGCGCTGCGCGCGCATCACGGCCTCGCGCTGCCCCACCACCAGTTCGGGAAAACCGAAGACCCAGCTAGGGGCCGTGCGGTGCGCCGTCGACGCGTCGATGATTTTCGGGCCTTTTCGGCCTGTGGCCCTTGCCAGATCATCGATCATAGCTACTGATTCAATAGCAGCGCCATCGTGCAGGCACAGCACCACCAGGTCCACCGTGCCCATCAGCTCGCGCTTGGCGGCCGGGTCCTTGCGCAATTCGGGCGCAATGCTGACCAGCTCGATCTGCGGCATCTGTTGCAGCCGCTCGCGGATTTGCAGGCCGGTGGTGCCGGCTTCGCCGTCGATGAAAATTTTGGGCATTGGATGCTCCTGCCAGCTTGTTCATGAATACACCGTCTACCCGCGCCGGGTTTGGTGCATCGCAACATGATACAGTTCTGGGCTGCCAAGTCCATCGTCCGCCGCATGGCCGTCGCCATTGTCCCCAGGACCCAAAACCCGCCATTCCTGAGAGAGACCTCATGAAGATTCACGAATACCAAGGCAAGGAACTCTTGCGTCAATTTGGTGTGCCGACGCCGCGTGGCATTCCCGCGTTCACGGTGCAGGAGGCGGTCGAGGCCGCGCAGAAACTGGGCGGCCCGGTGTGGGTCGTGAAGGCCCAGATCCACGCCGGCGGGCGCGGCAAGGGCGGCGGCGTCAAGCTCGCGCGCTCGATCGACGAAGTCAGGAAACTGGCGGGCGAAATCCTGGGCATGCAGCTCGTCACACACCAGACCGGCCCCCTAGGCCAGAAGGTACGCCGCCTGCTGATCGAGGACGGTGCCGACATCAAGAAGGAATATTACGTCTCGGCCGTGACCGATCGCGCCAGCCAGCGCGTGGCCATGATGGCCTCGTCCGAGGGCGGCATGGACATCGAGGAAGTGGCCCATGCCACGCCCGAGAAAATCATCAAGGTGTTCGTGGATCCGGCCGTGGGCCTGACCGCTGCGCAGGCCACCGAGCTGGCCAACGGCATTGGCGTACCGGCCGCATCGACCGCCAAAGCCGTCGACGTGCTGCAAAAACTCTACCAGTGCTACATGGCCACCGACGCCAGCCTGGTCGAGGTCAATCCGCTGATCCTGGAGGGCGACGGCAACATCAAGGCACTTGACGCGAAGTTCAACTTCGATCCCAACGCGCTGTTTCGCCATCCCGAGATCGTGACCTATCGCGACCTCGATGAGGAAGATGCGGCCGAGATCGAGGCCAGCAAGTTCGACCTCGCCTATATCAGCCTGGACGGCAACATCGGCTGCCTGGTGAATGGCGCGGGCCTGGCGATGGCCACCATGGACACCATCAAGCTGTTCGGCGCCGAGCCGGCCAACTTCCTCGATGTGGGCGGCGGCGCGACTCCCGAGAAAGTCACCGAAGCCTTCAAAATCATGCTGAGAAACCCCAAGGTCAAGGCCATCCTGGTCAACATCTTCGGCGGCATCATGAAGTGCGACACCATCGCCACCGGCGTGATCGCGGCCTGTAAGGCAACCAACCTCAGCGTGCCGCTGGTGGTGCGCATGAAAGGCACGAACGAAGAGCTGGGCAAGAAGATGCTGGCCGCGTCCGGCTTGCCCATCATCAGCGCCGACACCATGGCCGAAGCGGCGCAAAAAGTAGTGGCTGCCGTCAAATCTTGAAGCCTTGCAGGACGGAGCGCGGGCCGCGCAGCGGGCCAGCTCTGTCCTCAACCGACCCGTAGGAAACATCATGGCTATCCTCATCAACAAAGACACCCGTGTCATCACCCAGGGCATTACCGGCAAGACCGGCCAGTTCCATACCGGCAAGTGCCAGGAATATGCCAACGGCAAGAACTGCTTCGTCGCGGGTGTGAACCCGAAAAAGGCGGGCGAGTCGATCTTCAATATCCCGATCTACGGCTCGGTAAAGGAAGCGGCGAGCCAGACCGGCGCCACGGTCAGCGTGATCTACGTGCCCCCCGCCGGTGCGGCCGACGCGATCTGGGAAGCGGTGGAAGCCGACCTGGACCTCGCGATCTGCATCACCGAGGGTATCCCGGTGCGCGACATGCTGCTGGTGCGCAACAAGATGCGCGCCAAAGTGGCCGCCGGCGGCAAGGAAACGCTGCTGCTCGGTCCCAACTGCCCGGGCCTGATCACGCCGGACGAGATCAAGATCGGCATCATGCCCGGCCACATCCACCGCAAGGGCCGCATCGGCGTGGTCAGCCGCTCGGGCACGCTGACGTATGAAGCCGTCGGGCAGATCACCGAAATCGGCCTGGGCCAGTCCAGCGCGGTGGGCATCGGCGGCGACCCGATCAATGGTCTCAAGCACATCGACATCATGCGGATGTTCAATGAGGACCCCGAAACCGACGCCGTCATCATGATCGGCGAAATCGGCGGCCCCGACGAAGCCGACGCGGCGCGCTGGTGCAAGGCCAACATGAAGAAACCGGTGGTCGGCTTCATAGCAGGCGTCACCGCCCCGGCCGGCAAGCGCATGGGCCATGCCGGTGCGCTGATCTCGGGCGGCGGCGACACGGCCGAGGCCAAACTGGCGGTGATGGAGGAATGTGGCTTCAAGGTCACGCGCAACCCGTCCGAGATGGCCAGGCTGCTCAAGGCGCTGTTGTAGGTCGTTGCAGGCCGCCTTGTAAGCAAAATTACGGACCGGCAGGCGGTAGCCGCGCCGCTAGACTCCAGACAGGATCAGGAAGCGCCCCGAGCCGCAAGTGACGGGCGCTTCTTGCATTGACAGGTACTGGAGCCCCATGGAGATATTGCAAAGCGCCGAATTCTGGATCGGCCTGATCGAGATCATCTGGATCAACATCATCCTGTCGGGCGACAACGCCGTGGTCATCGCGCTGGCGGCGCGCTCGCTGCCGCCGGCCCAGCAGAACAAGGCCATCGTGTTCGGCTCGGGCGCGGCGGTCGTGCTGCGCATCGTGCTGACCGTGGTGGCCGCCGAACTGCTCGCGCTGCCCTACCTGCAAATCGTCGGCGGCTGCCTGCTGCTGTGGATCGGTGTGCAGCTGCTGGGCGATGAGGAGGAAGGCGACGGCGGCGCCAGGAGTTTCGACAGCCTGCTGGCAGCCGTGCGCACCATACTGATCGCCGACCTCGTGATGAGCCTGGACAACGTCATCGCCGTCGCCGCTGCAGCCCAAGGCAACATGGTCCTGCTGATCCTGGGCCTGGCCATCAGCATTCCGCTGGTGGTGTTCGGGGCGTCCATGATGGTCAAGCTGATGGCGCGTTTTCCCTTCATCATCACCGCGGGCGCGGCACTGATCGGCTGGGTGGCCGGCGAGACGCTGATCGGCGATGTGGTGCTCAAGGGGGTCGTGGCGGCCGTGCCGTGGCTGCATTACGTCGCACCGGCGGTGTGCGCACTGTTCGTGGTAGGTCTGGGCAAGATGCTGGTGAGCCGGGGCCGCGCCAGACACGCGACGAACTGAATCCGGGCTGGTTCGGCCGGCCCACGCTGACCAACGACACTTTTGCAACAGGTCGCACCGCCGCGCGGTGAAGTTTCTTGTTTGCCGCAAGCGCCTCTGGTAACGTGCTGAAACAAGTGTTTGCAGTCCGCATGGTCGCCGCCATGGGACCGGCCGGATGCTGTAGACAAAGGGCGGCCCGTTGATTTACCAGTTTTGCGCACATACCGACCCGGGGCTCGTCCGGGAAAACAACGAGGACTCCGTCACGTTCGACGCGTCATCGGGGCTGGCGGTGCTGGCCGACGGCATGGGGGGCTACAACGCGGGCGAGGTCGCCAGTGCCATGGCGACCACCTTCATCCGCTCCGAACTGGGGCGCTGGCTGGCCGAGGCGGGTCACCAGACCAGTGCCAGGGATTTGCGCCGTGCCATGGAGATTTGTGCCGACAACGCCAACCGCGCCATCTTCAATGCGGCCAACGCCAGCCCCCAGTACGCGGGCATGGGCACGACGCTGGTGGTGGCCGTCTTTCAGCAGGATCGGCTCATGCTCGGGCACATTGGCGACTCGCGCTGCTACAGGTTGCGCGACGGCCTGCTCACGCGCATGACGCGGGACCATTCGCTGCTGCAGGAACAGCTCGATGCCGGCCTGATCACGCCCGACGAGGCGGCCGACTCGCTGCACAAGAACCTCATCACCCGGGCGCTGGGGGTCGAAGACAGCGTGCTGCTGGAGGTGAACGAGCACCGGATTGCGCCTGGCGATCTTTACCTATTGTGTTCGGACGGGCTGTCGGACATGATCGACGAGGAAACCATGGCGTCCCTTTTGTGCGCGCAGACGGATCTGCCGCATTTGGCGACCCGATTGATTGAAACGGCCAATGCCAACGGGGGACGCGATAATATTTCGGTGCTGCTGGCCCAGCGCAGCGACAGTTCCATAAAGCGGGGCTTGCTTTCCAGGATGCTGGGAAAATAGCCATTGACATCAGCGGGCCTAGAGCCATTAAAGAGACAGGAGCCGACCATGCCGAAATTGATCGTGTCGATCGACGGTGTCGTCATCAAGGAATTTCAGTTGACCAAGGACCGCACGACGTTGGGCCGGCGGCCTTACAACGACATCGTGATCGACAACCTTGCGGTCAGCGGCGAGCATGCCGTGTTGCAGATGACGGGCAACGAGATCTATCTCGAAGACCTCAACAGCACCAACGGCAGCTACGTGAACGGCAAGTCGATCAAGAAGCAGTTGTTACACAATAACGACACCATCGAGGTTGGCAAGTACAAGATCCGGTTTGTGAACGAAGTCGCTGGTGCCCCTGTCGGCGACCGGACCAGTGCTGCGGCGCCGCTGGCGGCTGCGCGAGCCTCGGCGCCGGCGCCGATGGCTTCGTTCGACGCGGGCGCCCGCCCGGGCGCCGCCATCAAGGTGCTGTCGGGCGCCGCGGCGGGGCGCGAGGTACAACTGGTCAAGGTTATCACCACGATCGGCAAGCCCGGCGTCGCGGTGGCGGCCATCACGCGGCGCGCCCTCGGGTTTGTCGTCGCGCACGTCGAAGGCGCCAGCGTGCCGACACTCAACGGCATTCCGGTCAGGGGCGAGCCCGTCATGCTGAAAAACGGCGATGTGCTGGAGCTGGCTGGCACGCGGATGCAATTCATGCAGGATTGAGACCGGTCCGGCATGGCGCCGTTGCATCCTGAAACCTGGAGAGCATTAGTGCCAACAAATACCTTTACCGGCGCTGTGCATACCGAGTAGTCTTGGACTCCTGCAGCTGTTCGCTCCCGCGACGGACGGCGCAAACAGTTTCGGAACCAGGTAATCACGTCAAGGACTTGCATGAAGGTGCGCGTATTGGGTTGCTCCGGGGCCATCGCCAAGGACTGCCGGACCACGTCGTTTCTGATCGACGGGGACGTGCTGATCGACGCGGGCACCGGCGTGGGCGACCTCACGCTGGTCGAGATGTCCGGCATCGACCACGTGTTCCTGACGCATTCGCACCTCGACCACATCGCGGCGTTGCCGCTGATGGTCGATGCGGTGGCCTCGCAGCGCACCGTGCCGCTGCAGATTCACGCGCTGGCCGGCACCATCGCGACGCTCAAGACCCATGTGTTCAACGACCTGATCTGGCCCGACTTTTCGCGTATCCCGACCCGGCAAGCGCCGCTCATCAACTTTCAGGAGCTGGCCGTGGGCCAATGCGTGCAATTGGCGGGCAAGCAGATCGAGCCGCTGCCCGCCGTGCATACCGTGCCGGCCGTGGGTTACGCGGTGAGCGCGGGCAAGGGCGCTTGGGTCTTCTCGGGCGATACCGAGCGCAACCCGGCGTTCTGGCAGCGCATCAACCAGCTTGACGTGGCCATGCTGATCATCGAAACCGCATTCAGCAGCCGCGAAACGGCCGTGGCCCTGCGCAGCCTGCACCTGTCGCCGGCGGTACTGGCCGACGAGTTGCGCGGCATCGCCAAAGGCAAATGCTATCCCATCTACATCACCCATACCAAGCCCGCCGAAACCGAGCTGATCATGTCCGAGGTGATGCGCTTCGACCAGACGCAGGCGTTCGGCCCCGGCGTCAGCCACGACATCCGCCGGCTCGCCGCTGGTCAGGAGTTTGACCTGTGAGTGTCGTTTTGCCGCCGGCGCCCGACAAGGATCCCGAACAGGCTTTTTTCGACTCACAGCGCCTGCCCCCGGAAAAGCGCGACGTCACGTTCGAGGTGCTGTTCTTCCGCCAGCTCCAGCATGTCACCACGCGCATCCATGACACCGAGAACATCGACCAGATCATGCTCGAGGTCAGCGAAGACATCTGCAAGCTGTTCAATGCCGAGCGCCTCACGCTGTATGCCGTCAACGACGACCGCAGCGCCATCGTCTCGCGCTTCAAGACCGGTTTGAACACCACCGGCGCGCTCAAGCTGCCGATCAGCGCGCAAAGCATCGCCGGCTACGTCGCGCTGAGCCAGCAGCGGCTCAACCTCGCCGACGTGTACGACGACGCGGCGCTCAAACGTATCGACCCGCGCCTGAGCTTCCTCAAGGAAGTCGATAAACGCTCGGGCTACCGCACCCAGCAGATGCTGGTGGCGCCCATCGTCGACGGCGGCACGCTGTACGGTGTGCTGCAACTCATCAACAACAAGAGCGGCGAGCCGTTTGGCCCGCCCGAACTCGACGGCGCCAGGCAGCTGTGCAAGACACTGGCCACCGCCATCCGCCAACGCCGGCAAAAAACACAGAGCGAGGAACGCCGCGGCAGCCGGGCCTCGCCCTACGGCGGCCTCGTGACCGATGGCGTGCTGAGCAGCGCCGATCTCGCACAATGCCTGCACCAGGCGCGCGAGGAGGGGCGTTCAGTGGAGCATCTGCTGACGGCCGAGCACCATATCCAGCCGGCACAGATCGGCGCCTCGCTGGCCCGGTTTTTCGGCGTGCCCTACGAGCCGCTCAGCCCGGGGCGCATCCGCTCCGAGATGCTGCACGGCTCGCTCAAGCGTGAATTCCTGGAGCAGCAAGGCTGGATCCCGCTCGAAGAATCGCCCGACGGCCTGGTCGTGATGTGCCTGGACCCCGAGGCCGTGCGCGGCTCGCGCGTGGTGCCGCAGGTGTTTGCGCGCACCCGCAAATTCGCCTGGCGCGTCACCACGCAGGCCGAGTTCGACGAAACCCTGTCCCAGCTGTTCGGCACGGCCAGCGACGAAGGCGGCTCGATCGACCAGCTGCTGGCCGACCTCACGGTGCCCATGGACGACGACGGCAACGAAGACTCGCTCGAATCCGCCGCCGCTGACAACGAACTCGTCAAGTTCGTCAACAAGGTCATCATCGACGCCTACAACCAGAAGGTGTCCGACATCCACATCGAGCCCATGCCGGGCAAGGCCAAGACCGGCATCCGCTTTCGCGTGGACGGCATCCTCGCGCCCTACATCGAGGTGCCGGCTCACTTTCGCCAGGCCATGGTCACGCGCCTGAAAATCATGTGCGACCTCGACATCTCCGAGCGCCGCAAGCCGCAGGACGGCAAGATCAAGTTCAAGAAATACGGCCCACTCGACATCGAACTGCGTGTCGCCACCATCCCCTCTGCGGGCGGCGTGGAAGACGTGGTCATGCGCATCCTGGCCGGCGGCGAACCGATCCCGCTGGAGAAGCTGGGCCTCACCGCCCACAACATGGAGCGCCTGGTCAAGACCATCGAGAAGCCCTATGGCCTGTTCTACGTGTGCGGCCCCACGGGCTCGGGCAAGACCACCACGCTGCACTCCATCCTCAAGCACCTGAACACGCCCGAGACCAAGATATGGACCGCCGAGGACCCGGTCGAAATCACGCAAAAGGGCTTGCGCCAGGTACAGATCAACAAAAAGGCTGGTATCGACTTTGCGCTGGTCATGCGCGCCTTCCTGCGCGCCGACCCCGACATCATCATGGTGGGCGAGTCGCGCGACAAGGAAACGGTGTCCATGGGCGTGGAGGCCTCGCTGACCGGCCACCTGGTGTTCTCCACGCTGCACACCAACTCGGCGCCCGAGTCCATCACGCGGTTGCTCGACATGGGCATGGACCCGTTCAACTTTTCCGATGCGCTCTTGGGCATCCTGGCGCAGCGCCTCGCGCGCAAGCTGTGCGAGTGCAAGCAGGCCTACGAGCCCACCTCCGCGGAGGTCAACGCCTTCATCAAGGAATATGCCGACGAGCTACGCCATACCGTGGCGTGGAAGCTAGATGCCGGCGGCGAGGCGCAAAAGCTGCTGGACGCCTGGACCGCGCAGTACGGCAAGAACGGCAAGCTCAGCTTTTACCGCGCCGTCGGCTGCGACAAATGCAACAAGAGCGGCTACAAGGGCCGCGTCGGCCTGCACGAGTTGTTGATCGCCGACGACACGCTCAAGAAGCTGGTGCAGGAGCGCGCCCGCGTCGCCGAAATCTTCGCCGCCGCGGTCGAGGCCGGCATGCGCACCTTGAAGATGGACGGCATGGAAAAGATCATGATGGGCCTGACCGACCTGAAACAGGTGCGCTCGGTCTGCATCAAGTAGGGCGCACCCACCATTTCCGGCCAAATTATTTACGCCACGGCATCGGCGCCGGCTTCGAGGTCGCCAAAGTTGCTGATCCTGACCGCGCCGTCTGGAAAGCGCGCAATAACCTCCAGCTGGCCGCCCATCGCTTCAATGTGACTGCGAAGGGTCGACAGGTACATGTCCGTGCGCTTCTCCATTTTGGCAATGGAGGGCTGCTGGACATGCAACACCTCGGCCAGTACCTTTTGGGAAAGTCCACGCGCCTGCCTGAGCTCGTTCAGCGGCATCTCCGCGAGCATGGCTTGCGCCTTGGCTCCGGCTCGGGCTTGAGCTTGTGGTGACATGCGCGAGCGCAGTTCAGAAAATTTATGAGCCATGGATCAGTCCTTCCTTTCGAAGTTGCTCAAGATGTTGATCGTAAAGTCGATCGGCGATTGGAATATGCACGTCGTACCATCGGTCGTTTCCGGTCTTGTCCCCGCCAATCAGCAAGATTGCTGAACGCCGGGGGTCGAACGCGTACAAAGTTCGAAACGGCCTGCCATCGTGCTGCGTGCGCAACTCACGCATGTGGCTGTGCTTTGAGCCATTGATGCCGCTGCTGTGCGGAAAACCCAAATTCGGGCCACGATCTTCCAGCAGCCGTACCGAGGCATCCAATGACTCCTGTTCATCCTCCGATAGACCAGCCCACCACTCGCCAAACTCGTCCGTGTATTCAACGTCCCATGCCATCGAATGACTATAGCCTCGAAGGAATATTCCGTCAATGGAATATGTTCGAATAAAGCAAGAGCGACAAGCTTATTTTCTACCGCGCCCGCGCCCGCGCCCGCGTCGCAGTTGCCGCCGCCGTCGAGGCTGGCATGCGAACCCTCAAGATGGACGGCATGGAAAAGATCATGCTGGGCCTGACCGACCTCAAGCAGGTGCGCTCGGTCTGCATCAAGTAAGGCGCAGTATTTCGAGGCTGGACATTCACGCCAGGGCGTCGGCTTCGAGGTCACCAGAGCGCATCTGACCTCACTTACTCCACCGCCGCCCGATGCGCCGCCTGCACCGCACGAACCATGGAAGGATGCAAGGTGCCGAGTTTGGGAATTTGTCCATGGGGAGCGCCTGGCGGCACCGAGAACCAGTCCGTCGAAAATGGCAACTCAAGAACCTGCCGCAAGTTGAACTTGGTGTCGAAGCTCAGATGTGCCGCTTCGTATGCCGCGGCATTCATCTCGCGAATGATCGCAAGCTCGCCCCGATAGAGCGTTGTCGTGCGCTGGCTGGTTCCATAAGCCACCTGAACCGTGAATTGCGGCGCGTCATCATCAAAGACGGCAAGGATCAATGCCGGTCTGGGTTTCGGACGAGGATGGATGTTGTCTGGAAAGTGGCACCACACGATGTCACCAGCCGCGGGTTCCTTCCACCAACGCACCATCAGGCAGCCTCGGTGTCAAACAAGCTCGAACGCACGGACCTTTTTTTTGCAGTGGGCGCCGACTTTTTGATTTGGCGCACCTGTGCGGCAGTCAGTGGCCCATCGTCTTGCTCATACTGAGGCAACAACTGGATGGCGAGTTGATGCAGGGCCAAGTGAATGGCCTGTGTTTCGTCCACGCCCAACTGCTGCGCGAGCCGTCTGGCGGTTTCACGGGTAACGCCTGTCGGGCTGTCAACGTTGCGGTACCGAAATGGGATTTGGGGTGAAAGAGTGCTCGCAGTCATCTTGGTCTCTCCATGTTAGATATCTTTAAGATATCTATTTTTCCAGAAAAGTCAATACTTAACCCCGACGGACCAAGCCGGCATCAGCGTGCCCCCTCACCATTCCCGCTCAGGTGGGAACCCACCTGAGCCGCCAGCTCCACCCCGCATAAGTGACCAAAATTGTCACCCCCCACACGGCCCCAAGCCAAAAACAGTCAACCCGGGGTGGGCAAAGCGTACAAAAGTTCACGAAAACAGGGGCCAAACGCCCTGGCACGCAACCTGCTGTAACTTCTTCGCATTTCGGTTTCTTTTCGTTTCAACCAAGGAGTTTTTCATGAAGCGTTCCATGCAGAAGGTTCAACAGGGTTTCACCCTGATCGAGTTGATGATCGTCGTCGCGATCATCGGTATTTTGGCGGCGGTGGCGCTGCCGGCTTATCAGGACTACTCGATCCGCGCCAAGGTGTCCGAGGCGATTCTGGCGGCAGATAGCTGCAAGACCTCCGTGAGCGAAGCCGTACTGACTGCAAATGCACTGCCAACGGCTGTCAATGGTTTCGGCTGTGAGAACACAGGGGCTTCAGGGGATGTAAGCCAATATGTTAAGTCGGTCACTACAACGACCACCGGTGTAATTACGGTTCTCACGAGTGCCAATGCGGGCCTGGGAGCAGCAGCGAACACGGCGATTACGCTCGCTCCGTACACGGATGCGGCTATGGGGACGCCAGTTTCCGCCACAGGCCAGGCGATCGCCGCTTGGAAATGCGGCCCTGCTGCCACTAGCGGCATGAACACCAAGTACCTGCCCAGTTCTTGCCGCGGTTAAGCGACGTAGAGTTGTTGGAGTAGAAGGCAGCCTCTGGCTGCCTTTTTTTACGCCCAAGGGTTTTCGATTGTCTGAGTTCTTCACTATCCTGACTGCAGCCGCTTGGCTCGTGCCAAACCACTATGTGCCTTGGATGTCGGCTTGGAGTGATGCGGTTGCGATCACCGGACTACTGGGGTTGTCGGCCGTCGTGGCGCTGAGGGCTGCGGGCGCCGGTCGCGCACCGTGGCGCCTGCCCGCCATCGTCGTCCTGTGTTGGGTCGTGCTGCTGGCGCAGTTCGTCACCGGCAAGCTGCTGTATGCCGGCGATGCACTGATGGCCGCGCTGTACTTGGGCCTTTGGTTCGCGGCCGTGCTGGCCGGCGGCCGCATGGCGGCTGCCTCCGGCGGTCGCGACAATGCCTTGAACGCGCTGGCCGCGGCCTGGCTGTTCGTGGCGCTGCTGTCGGTCGGCGTCGCGCTGGTGCAGTGGACTGGCGCCTTGGATCTGGGTATCTACGAGAACGGCTTGCCGCCCGGCGCGCGGCCGTTTGCCAATGTGGGTCAGCCGAACAATTTCTGCACGCTGAGTTTTCTGGGCCTGTGCGGCCTGCTGTGGCTGCGCCAAGGCCAGCGCGTGCGCGGCGCCGCCTTCTGGCTCGGTGCCGTCTTTTTGCTCTGGGGCATGGTCATGACGCAGTCGCGCACGGGCTGGCTGCAGATCGCGCTGCTGGTGCTCTGGGGCTTGGCCATGCACGCACGCGCCGGCCTGCGCATCGCGCGCGCACAGTTGCTCGCGCTGGGCGCGCTGTTTGCGACGGGCGTGCTGCTGTGGCCCGTGATTTGCGACGCGCTGCTGCTCACCAGCAGCCGTTCGCTGGACGATCAGATGCGGGCCGGCGTGCGGCTGCCTTATTGGCGCGCCATGCTGGACGCGATCGCGCGCGAGCCGCTGTGGGGCTACGGCTGGCAGCAGGTGGGCGCGGCGCAGCAGCGCGTGGCCTTGGATCACCCCGCCTTTGGTGTGCTGTTCGAGCACAGTCACAACCTGGTGCTGGACCTGCTGCTGTGGAACGGCGTGCTGCTGGGCGGACTCATCGTGGCGCTGCTCGCCTGGTGGTTCGTGGCGCACATCCGCGCCTGCCGCGACGCTCGCGCAGCCTGGCTGCTGGCGGCGGTGGGCGGCGTGGTGGTGCATGCGCTGCTCGAATACCCGCTGGACTACGCGTACTTTCTGATTCCGGTCGGTCTCGCGATGGGCGCGGTCGAAGTGTTTGCGCCCGCGCGCGGACTGCGGCTGCGCGTGCCGCGCTGGGCCGCGCTGGGCTTCGCGTTGCTGCTCGGCGCGGTGTTCGTGGGCGTGGCGTCGGACTACGTCAAGGCTGAGGCGAACTACCGCATCCAGCGCTTCGAGCTGGCGCACATCGGCACCGACCGCGTGACGACGCCCGCGCCGCACCTGGCCGTGCTGACGCAACTGGACGCCTTCCTGCAGGTCGCGCACACCGACCCGGCTCCCGGCATGAGTGCGGCGCAACTGGAGGGGCTGCGCCGTGTGACGCTGCGCTATGGCTTCGAGCCCGAACTGCGCCGCTACGCGGCCGCGCTGGCGCTGAACGGCCAGCCGGCGGAGGCGGCGCGGCAGCTGCAGATATTGCGCCGCATCTGGGGCGAGAGGGCCTATGCTCGGGCCCGCCAGCAGTTCGAGGCACTCGCGACCGGCAAGTATCCCGAGCTGCGCAAGGTGAGCCTGCCGCCATAAGTGAATGAATGGGGTCGGATTCCGATTCTTCTCTTGACGGCAAGCGATCAGTGCGCCACAGGCTGCGCCACCAGGCGCACGCCCAGTGCGGCGCAGACCCGGCGGATGGTGTCGAAGCGCGGCTGCGCATCGGGGCGCAGGGCCTTGTAAAGCGCCTCGCGTGTGAGGCCCGATGCTTTGGCGATCTCGCTCATGCCGCGCGCGCGGGCAATGTCGCCCAGCGCAGCCGCCAGCAGGGCCGGGTCGCCGTCTTCCATCATCGCCGTGAGGTACTGCGCCATGGCCGCTTCGCTGTCGAGGTACTCGGCGGCGTCGAACTCCGGCAGGTCTTTGATGTTCAGCTTCTTACCCATGATTCACTACTCCTCGATGTTGCATGCCAGCCGCTGAGCGGCGGCGATATCGGCCGCTTGCGTGGCCTTGTCGCCACCGCCCAGCATGACGATCAGCACATCGCCACGCTGCATGTAGTACATGCGCCAGCCGGGGCCAAAAAACTCGCGCATCTCGAACACACCCTCGCCCACAGGCTTGACATCACCCAGATTGCCCAGCTGGGCCTTGCGCAACCGTGCCACCAAACGGCGCTGCGTCATACCATCGCGCAGCGAAGCGAGCCAGGCATCGAACTCGGG
Source organism: Burkholderiaceae bacterium (assembly GCA_004322085.1). Taxonomy (GTDB): domain Bacteria; phylum Pseudomonadota; class Gammaproteobacteria; order Burkholderiales; family Burkholderiaceae_C; genus Rhodoferax_A. Next base: position 482 of record SCRR01000321.1, on the reverse strand, counting down.
TATGCGCTTGATTGTGAGCATGGAAGAATTGTATTCGTTCGATTACAAACCGTCAACAACAGGTGATGCTTGATCGCCGAATAATTGGGGTCAGATTCCGATTCCGCGCGGTGCGCGCTCAGTCCGCATACCCCGCCGGGTTCATCGCCTGCCAGCGCCAAGCGTCCTCGCACATGCGCGCGAGGTCGTGCTCGGCCTGCCAGCCCAGCAGCGTGCGCGCCAGCGTGGTGTCGGCCCAGCAGGCGGCCACGTCGCCAGGACGCCGCGCCACGTAACGATGCGCAATGGCTCGCCCCGTCACGCGCGCAAAGGTGTCGACCAGTTGCTGCACGCTCACGCCCGCGCCGGTGCCCAGGTTCACCGTGAGCGATTGCTGGGTGCGCTCCATGTGCGCCAGCGCCGCCAGATGCCCGCGCGCCAGGTCCATCACGTGGATGTAGTCGCGCACGCCGGTGCCGTCCAGCGTCGGCCAGTCGTTGCCG
>SCRR01000027.1 GCA_004322085.1 Burkholderiaceae bacterium | reverse complement strand
GCAGACTGCGCACGTCGTTTGGCGCGTGCTCGCCATCGAGCAGCAGCCAGTCGAAGCCGGCGCCCGCGCACAGTTCCGTGCTGTAGGCGTCGGCCAGGCTGAGCCACAGGCCGATCTGGGGCTGCTTGTTCTGCAGGGCCAGTTTGAATCTATTCAGAGGAGTTTGCATGATTGTGTCGGTGTTCGAGAAGTGAGCAAGAAGCGGGGGTGTTCATATAAACCGAAACGTGACGGCACCCAGCGGCCCGTAATCGGCGTGAAAGGTGTCGCCCGGCAGCGCCGTGGCGGGACGCGTGAAGGAGCCGCCGAGCACCACTTCGCCGGCCTCCAGCGATTCGCCCCAGGCGTCCAGCTTGTTGGCGAGCCAGGCCACGCCGTTCGCTGGATGGTTCAACACCGCGGCCGCCACGCCCGATTCCTCGATCACGCCGTTCTTGTAGAGCAGGGCGCTGACCCAGCGCAGGTCCAGCGCGTCGGGCTTGACGGGGCGTCCGCCGGTGACGATGCCCGCGTTCGCCGCGTTGTCCGAGATGGTGTCGTACACCTTGCGCGGAGCCTTGCTGTGGCGGTCGAACTGCTCGATGCGCGCATCGATGATCTCGATCGCCGGCACCACATAGTCGGTCGCGGCGAGCACGTCGAAGATCGTGACGTTCGGCCCGCGCAGGCGCTTGCCCAACACAAAGGCGAGCTCGACCTCGATGCGCGGCGCGATGAAACGGTTGAACGGGATATCGCTGCCCTCGGGGAAGAACATGTCGTCCAGCAGCGTGCCGTAGTCGGGCTCGGTGATCTGGCTGGAGACCTGCATCGCGCGCGAGGTCAGGCCGATCTTGTGGCCCTTGACTACGCGGCCCTCGGCCAGCTTGATTTGAACCCAGGCACGTGCGACGGCGTAACCGTCCTCCACGGTCATGTCGGCAAAGCGTCTGGAAAAATGTTCGAGCTGCACCCGGGTTTTTTCGCTCTGGTGCAGTTCGCCGGCGAGCCGGGTGATGAGTTCGTCCGAGAACATCGTGGGGGGTCTCTTTTTATTTTCGGAATAAGGGATGCAGGTTGCTGTGCTTGGCATCGAACACCTCGGCGCCTTCGTCGATTTGCAGCGTCAGGCCCAGTCGCCGCTTTTCAAATATGGGATCAAAATGGTCTTTAGCCCTTATCAACAGGGCATCGCCCACTCTCCTTTTTATAGTATCGGAGCGGCCCTGGCCCATGCGCAGGTTCAGGTACACGAAGGCGTAGTCGCCCGCGTCGCCACTGGCGCCGTGGTTGTGTGTGCCCGCGGCACGCCCCGCCGCTCCACCGTCGGCCACCGCGTGGTGCGGCGCCGGATAGGCCAGCACGCGCGTGCCGCCGATCGGGAAGACGGGCTTGCCATCCTCGTCCCTCTGCTCGATCATGGTGTCGGCCAGTCCGCGGCACAGCGCCGTCATGTCGCTGTCCCGGTCGAGGTTGGCGGTGTACAGGATCACCAGATGCGGCATGAAGATTCTCCTGGGGCTCAGGCCGGCAGCGGCGTGACCGGAAAGATGGCGTTGATCTGCCCCGTGCCCGAACTGCCGAAGTACGGCGTGATGATTTCCGCAGGCGCCTCGTACCGATCCCAGCCCAGCAGGCCCAGCAGCATGGCGGTGTCGTGCATGTCGCCTTCGCCCCAGCATTTGTCGGCGTACATCGGCAGCATGGCGCAGAAGGTCTTCCAGTCGCCCTTTTCCCAGAGTTCGACCACGCGCCGATCCACCTGTTCCAGGAACGGGTCGTAGATCTTGTGCATGAACTCGGGCGCGTGGCCGTTGTCGGCGAAGTGGTGCGACAGCGATCCGCTGGCGAACACCGCCACCGTGCCGTCGTATTTTTCCTCGATGGCACGGCGCACCGCCAGTCCGAAGCGCCCGCTCTCGTGCAGGTCGTGCCAGTCGCACCAGCCGCTCACGCTGACCACTTTGTAGTGCTGGTCGCTGTTCATGTAGCGCATCGGCACCAGCGTGCCGTATTCGAGCCCCAAAGTGGTGTCGCTGTGCGCGCGGCTCTTCACGCCCATGGTGTTGGCCACGTCAGCGATCAGATGCCCCAGCACCGGGTTGCCCGGGTAAGCGTAGGCCATGTTCTTGATGAAGTGCGGCAGCTCGTTGCTGGTGTAGGTGCCTTTGAAGGAGGGCGCGCAGTTGATGTGGTACTCGCTGTTCACGAGCCAGTGCACGTCGAACACCACCAGGGTGTCCACGCCGAGTGCGCGGCAGCGCCGGTCGATTTCCTTGTGGCCGTTGATGGCGGCGTCGCGGCAGCCGAAGTTCGGCCCCGGAAACTCCGACAGGTACATCGACGGCACGTGCGTGATCTTTGCGGCCAGTGCGAGCTTACCCATGGGAGGCCTCCTGCATGTTCACGTGGGTTTCCTTCCTACTGCGGCGCCGTGGACGGGCCGGCGTTCAGGGACACGGCGCGCTGCGGCGCGGTGTTGACGTGCAGCGCGAACACGTCGGGGCGTGCGTAGTGCCCGACCGGGTCGAAGTCCATCTGAGCCTTCGCGATGATGCTCATGTCCAGTTCGGCGGTGAGCAGCGCGTCCTCGTTGTACACCGGGCCTGCCAGCATCTTGCCCAGCGGGTCGATGATCAGGCTGCCGCCGCGCATCAGTGCGCTGTCCGGCGCGCCGGCTTCGCCTTCCAGCAGGCGGTTGTTCATCGCGGCACCCGGGAACTGGCTGCGGCGCAGATGCTGGCAGGCCGACAGCACGAAGCAGCGGCCCTCCAGCGCAACGTGTTGCATGGTGCTGGCCCAGCTGTCACGGTCGTCGGCGGTGGGCGCGCAGTACAGCGCCACGCGCTGCTGGTACATGGCCATGCGCAGCGCGGGCATGTAGTTTTCCCAGCAGATCACGGCGCCGAGCTTGCCGAAGGGCGTATCCACCGCCTGCAGGGTGGAGCCATCGCCAAAGCCCCACACCAGCCGCTCCAGCCCCGTAGGCATGAGTTTGCGGTGCTTCCCCAGTACGTGACCCTCGGGCCCAAGGTACACGGCCGTGCAGTACAAGGTGCCGCCCTCGCGCTCGATGATGCCGACCACGACGTACATCCGGTGCTGTGCCGCGGCTTTGGCGAGCTGCCCGATCTCGGGGCCATCGACCGTGACGGCGGCATTGAAGTAGAGCTCGTATTCGGCCCGGCCCTGCGCGGTGCGCGCGCCGACGTAGATGTGAAAATCCGCGCCCTTGGGATAGCCGCCGAGATAGGCCTCGGGGAACACCAGCAGTTGCACGCCGCGCCTGGCGGCTTCGGCCATCAGGACCAGGGCGCGCTCCACCGTCGCGGGGGTATCGAGCAGTACCGACGCAGTTTGTGCAACGGCGGCGGTGAGTCGTTGGGTGTTCATCAGCAGGTCTCCTTAAATGCCCCAATGCGGGATGTGATGCTGGCCCAGCGACACCGCCACGTTTTTTGGTTCGCAGAACACCTCGTAGCTCCAGCTGCCGCCTTCGCGGCCCGTGCCCGAGGCCTTGGTGCCGCCGAACGGCTGGCGCAGGTCGCGCACGTTCTGGCTGTTCACGAAGCACATGCCGGCCTCGATCGCGGCGGCGACGCGGTGCGCGCGCCCTAGGTTCTCGGTCCAGACGTAGCTGGACAGTCCGTACTGGATGTCGTTGGCCTTGGCAATCGCATCGGCCTCGTCGGTGAACGGGATCAGGCAGGCCACCGGGCCGAAGATTTCCTCCTGCGCGATGCGCATGCGGTTGTCCACGTCGGCGAACACCGTGGGCAGCACGTAGTTGCCTTTTTTGACACGGTCCGGCAAATCCGGTGTGCCCAAGCCGCCGCACAGGAGCGTGGCACCTTCTTTCGGTCCGAGCCCGATGTAGCTGCGCACCTTGGCCAGATGGGCCTGCGAAATCATCGGGCCGACGATGGTCGATTCAATCAGAGGGTCACCCACGGTGATGCGCTTTGCGCGCGCCGCGAACTTCGCCGCGAAGTCGGCATAGATCGATTGCTGCACCAGTATGCGGGAGCCAGCGGTGCAGCGCTCGCCGTTGTTGGAGAAGATCATGAACACGGCGGCGTTCAGCGCACGGTCCAGATCGGCGTCGTCGAAAATCACGAAGGGAGACTTGCCGCCGAGCTCCATGCTGAATTTCTTCAGGCCGGCGGCCTGCACGATGCGGTTGCCGGTGACGGTCGAGCCCGTGAACGAGATCGCGCGCACGTCGGGATGGGTGCACAGCGGCTCGCCCGCTTCGCGACCGGTACCGTGCACGAGGTTCAGTACGCCCGGCGGAATGCCGGCCTCGAGCGTCAGCTCGCCCAGGCGGGCTGCCGTGAGCGGGGACAGTTCGCTCATCTTGAGGATTGCGGTGTTGCCGAAGGCCAGGCACGGCGCGACCTTCCAGGTCGCCGTCATGAAGGGCACGTTCCACGGCGAGATCAGCGCGCACACGCCGGTCGGGTGGAACAGCGTGTAGTTCAGGTGCGTGGGGGTCGGGTAGGTGTGGCCATCGACGCGCGTGCACATCTCGGCGAAGTAGTAGAAGTTGTCGGCCGCGCGCGG
>SCRR01000320.1 GCA_004322085.1 Burkholderiaceae bacterium | reverse complement strand
CAGGCGCTGCTCGCCGAAGGCGGCCTGCCCGAGGATCCGGCGGCGTATGTGAAGCGGGTTAACGCGCTGCTGGTCTGAGACTGACTTTTTGCGAGTATGCCGGGCCAGTCGCTGGCGCCGTGAGCCTACTCAAATCCGCCCGAGCGCCGTAAACCTGCGGCCTCGGGCCCGGTCAGCAGTCGGATCAGCGCCGCTGCTGCCTGTGGCTGCCGCGCTTTGCTGCAAATTGCCGCCGTGTAGACCGTGGCCAGCTCGAACTCCCTGGGAAGCGCCGCAACGAGTTGTACGCCCGGTGTGTAGAGAATCTCGGTGACCTGCGTGCAGCCCACTAGCCCGACCTGCGGTGAGCTCGACATTTCATGCATGGCCGTGGCGCCATTGGGAAAGACGCGAAGACGTGAAGACACCTCGGTCTCGATGCCAAGTTGATGCAACACTTTGGTGAAGTGAATGCCCGCCGTGGATTTGACCGGATCGGGAATGTAAATGCCGCTGGCCACCAGCAACGCCGCTTTCAGGGCAGCCGGACTATCGACACGGGGCAATGGCGCGCCAGACTTGACGGCCACACCGGTCCGGACGCGGCCCAGCGCGTGCGCGCTGTCTGCCGCGACATCGCCGCTGGTCATGAGTTGCTCGATCAACGCGGCAGTCAGGATCAGGACATCGCAAGGTGCGCCCGCAAGCAGACGGTCCTTCATCAGGCCCACCGCGCCGTAAGCGCCCTCGATCGTGTCGCCTGTTTGTGCCAGCAAGCGGGGTTCGATTTGTGTCACCAAGCCTTTTGCCGCGCCGCCACTTAGAAGATGAATGCGTGCCATTTTGTTGCAGGCGGAGTCAGTCGATCTTGATCTTGGCGGTCTTGATGACTTCCGCCCATTTGACGATGTCGCCCCGTATGTATTTGTCGAAAGCCGCCGGCGTCATGACCATGGGCACTGCACCCAGCTTGGCCCAGAGCTGACGAACCTCAGGTTGACCCACGATTTTGGAGATCGCCTCATTGAGTCGGTCGACCACCGCCTTCGGGGTGCCCTTGGGCGCCATCACGCCCAGCCAGATGGTTGCCTCGTAGCCGGGAACACCCGACTCGTTGAGGGTGGGCACATCGGGCAGTACATCGGAGCGCACCTTGCCCGTGGTCGCAATCGCCTTGACTTTGCCGGCTCGTACCTCCTCCGCCATGGTGGTCACCGCATCGAACATCAGATCGACCTGACCACCGACGACGCCGGTACGTGCGCCGGCGCTGCCCTTGTACGGAATGTGCACCAGGTTGGTCCCCGTCATGCTCTTGAAAAGCTCGCCCGCCATGTGGTAGGGCGTGCCCGTGCCCGAGGAAGCGTAGTTGAGTTTGCCCGGCTCGCTCTGCGCCAGCTTGATCAGCTCCCTGGTCGTGGAAGCAGCAAGCGACGGGTTGGCCACCAGTACCAGATCGGAGGAGTTGATCGGGGCTACCGGAACGAAATCGCGCAGCAACCGGAATGGCTTGTCCGGAACCAGGGTTTCGTTGACCGTGTGGGTGTTGGAAATCACCAGCAGGGTGTAGCCGTCGGGCTCGGCCTTGGCGACGACGTCTGTGCCGATGATCGAGCCCGCGCCGGGACGGTCCTCCACGATAAAGGCCTGGCCCAGGCTGTCTTGCAGCCGCTGCGCGATGAAGCGCGCGTAAATGTCGGCCGAGCCCCCAGCGGCGAATGGCACGACGATCTTCACCGGTCGAGACGGATAGCTTTGCGCCAGAGCCGGGGCGCCGCAGACCGACGCGACCACACTCAAAGCCACCAGCAGCGAATTCAAAAAATTCCGTCGCATGAGTTTTCTCCTGAGCAGGGGCGCCGGATGGATCGAGCTTGCCGATGCACCTGATGAAACCCACCACGCGCCCGGCATCCGCCCGCACATATTTTTCAAAGCTGGACGAATCCTGGAACAGCCCCGGGCTGCCGGCATTCTGGATCACTTCCCTTGTTTTTTCATCCTGTACGGCTCGGGCGAAAGGGCCAGGCCCCGGAATGGCTTTCTTTCGCAGGTAATCGGCGCACTCTCGCAGGACAGGCGTGTGTTGGACGAGTACCATCGAATTCACAATTCCGTCCCGCGCCGAACCGGGGCGTTGCCCATGCACACGACACTTCCTACTGCCACGACGCCTCTCGCGACGGCCTCAGATGCCGCCACCCCAGCCAAGACCGATCAGACCCGCTTCCGGGTGCTGGGCGCGATCAGCTTCTCGCACTTCCTCAACGACATGATCCAGTCGTTGATCCTGGCCATCTATCCCTTGCTCAAGGGCGAGTTCAGCCTGAGCTTCGTGCAGATCGGCCTGATCACGCTAACGTACCAGATCACCGCCTCGCTGCTGCAGCCGCTGGTCGGCCTGTACACCGACAAGCACCCCAAACCTTACTCGCTGGCGTTTGGCATGGGCGCCACGCTGGTCGGCCTGCTGCTGCTATCGGTCGCGCCGAGCTTCGGCGTCGTGCTGCTGGCGGCGGCGCTGGTGGGTACCGGTTCATCCGTCTTTCACCCCGAATCCTCGCGCATCGCGCGCATGGCCTCCGGTGGTCAGCACGGTCTGGCGCAGGCGATCTTCCAGGTCGGTGGCAGCATGGGCAGCGCGGTCGGGCCGCTGCTCGCCGCGGCCATCGTCATTCCGCGCGGCCAGTCCGCGGTGGCGTGGTTTGGCCTGGCCGCGCTGGTGGCGATCAGCGTGTTGTGGCAGATCGGCGGCTGGTACAAACAGCAGCAATTGGCCGGGTTCGGCCCAAAGAAGAAAACCGCCGCGGCCGCGCACGGTCTGTTGCCGCGACGCATCGTGATCTGGGCTTTCCTGGTCCTCATGGTGCTGGTCTTCTCCAAGTTCTTCTATCTCTCCAGCATCAGCAGCTATTACATCTTTTTCCTGATGAGCAAGTTTCATCTGTCCGTGCAATCGGCTCAGGTGTACCTGTTCGTGTTCCTGTTTGCGGTGGCGATTGGCACCCTGGCTGGCGGGCCCATCGGTGACCGCATCGGGCGCAAGCTGGTCATCTGGGTGTCCATCCTTGGAGTGGCGCCGTTCACGCTGGCACTGCCGTACGCGAACCTGATGTGGACCGGCGTGCTCACCTTCGTGGTCGGCTTCATCCTGGCCTCTGCCTTCCCCGCCATCATCGTGTTCGCGCAGGAACTGCTGCCCGGCAAGATTGGCGCCGTCTCGGGCATGTTCTTCGGCTTTGCCTTCGGCATGGGCGGCATCGGTGCCGCGGTGCTGGGGGCTCTGGCGGACACTCACGGCATCGGGTACGTCTACCACCTGTGCGCCTATCTGCCGTTGCTGGGCATATTCGCGGTGTTCCTGCCCAATGTCGAGCGTCCGCGGCGTCAGATGGCAGGCGCCCACTCCTGAGCCCCGCCGCCGCGTCTTTTACCGGCCGCGCCGAAGCCAGAGCTGGGACACCAGCAAAGCCACCACCAGCACGTTGGCGGCGAACACCGCGCCGCTGATGAGGGATGGCTCACGCAGCAGGTGGCCCACCTCGAACGGAACGTAAAGGCAGCCCGACAGCGCGCCCAGCCATTCCGCCCAACTCCAGTCGTTCCACAAACCATAAGCCTCGGCCAGGCGCAAGATGATGTAGGCCACGGCCAGCATCACGAGCGCGTGCAGGTTGACGCCCGGCAGCAGCCCTGCATAGTGCAGCAGCAGCGACGGATAGTGCCCTTGCGGTTGCAGGCCGAAGTGGCCGATCAGCTCGATCGCCAGTTGCCGCACGTCCCGGTGCATCAGGTTCAGCACGCCGACCATCGCAATCAGAGCCGCCAGGCCCTTGGCGGCTTCGAAAACGGCAACGGCGCGCAGGGCATGGCGCCTCGCGACGGCATAGCGGCCCGCAACCGGGCGTGGCTGGCTCGTTTTGCTCATGCGCGACCGCTGGCAGGTGCTACGGCAGGATGCCCAGGACCGCATCGGACGGCCGGCACAACCGCGTGCCGAGCGCCGTCACCACGATGGGCCGGTTCATCAGGATCGGGTGTGCCAGCATGGCGTCGATCAGCGCGTCGTCGGACAGGCCAGGGTCGTCGAGCTGGAGCTCCTTGTACAGCGCTTCCTTGCTGCGCAGCACCGCGCGCACGGGCAGCTTCATCTGCGCAATGAGTTCGACCAGCGTCGTGCGCCCGGGCGGGTGCAACAGGTAGTCGATGACCTCGGGCTCGATGCTGTGATCCCGAATCAGGCCCAGCACGGCGCGCGAGGTGCCGCACTTCGGGTTGTGGTAGATCGTGACGGTGTTCATGAATGCCCTCCGAAAAAGTGAATGACTGGCGGGGAAACGGCCTGTTCAGGCCATCAGCGGTGCTTCCTGCATGGCTTCCATCTGCTCTTCCAGCATCTGTACCTGGCCCTGCCAATAGTCGCTGGTGCCGAACCACGGGAAGTTGATCGGGAAAATCGGGTCGGCCCAGCGCCGCGCCAGCCAGGCGCTGTAGTGGATCAGGCGCAGCGTGCGCAGCGGCTCGATCAGCGCCAGCTCACGCCGGTCGAAGGCGCGGAACTGCTCGTAGCCGTCGAGCAATCCGCTCAGTTGCGCGGTGCGCTGGCGCCGGTCGCCGCTCAGCAGCATCCACAGGTCCTGCACCGCCGGTCCGCTGCGCGCGTCGTCCAGGTCGACAAAGTGCGGGCCGCCTCCGGGCCGGTCGGCGGGCGTCCACAGGATGTTGCCGGGGTGGCAGTCGCCGTGCAGCCGGATCGATTCCACGGGCTCAGCATCAAATTCGCTGTTAGCCTTCTCCCCCATTGGGCTGTTAGCTATCATGTCTATAGCCCTGGTGCAGGCAGCTTGCCAAGCGCCCTGCACGTCCAGCGGGACCTTGTCGTGCGCCAGCAGCCAGTCGCGCGAGGCAATGCCAAAGCTTTGCAGGTCGAGCGGCGGGCGATGCTGAAATGGGCGTGCTGCCCCCACGGTATGGATGCGGGCCAGAAAACGGCCAATCCACTCCAGCACCTCGAAGTCGTCGAGCTCGGGTGGGCGCCCGCCACGGCGCGGACTCACGCTGAAGTCGAAACCACCGAACGAATGCAGCGTGCCACCCCGCAACAGCATCGGTCCCACCGCAGGAATTTCCGCCGCCATCAACTCGGCCGCGAACGCGTGCTCCTCCAGAATCTGGGCTTCGCTCCAGCGTCCTGGCCGGTAGAACTTGGCGACTACGGCGCTGCCGTCTTCCAGGTGGATCTGATAGACGCGGTTCTCGTACGAGCTCAGTGCCAGCAGCCGCCCGTCGCCCAGCAGGCCCACGCTGGCCAGCGCGTCCATGACCACGTCGGGCGTCAACGACTGGTAGGGGTGGGTCGGAGAAGTCGCGGTAGAGGAAGGCAGCATGCGTCGATTGTCGCCGCGGCGGTCACGCCCTGCGCCGTCACAGGTGATTTGAGGGCATGCCTGCTGCGGCTGCGGACACTCAGTCGGTGCCGGCGCGCATCGACAACATGTGGCCGCTGCGCGGATCGCCATGCCCACCCAGCACCTGCGCGTAGGCTGCCTGCACCGCTTGCGGTCCGTGATGATGCAGCACCGTGAGCCACGGCGCCTGCGGATTGCTGACCTGTCGGACAAAGCCCTGCCAGGCCTTGAGCAACCGTTGACTCAGAACTTCGCTGCCCCAGTCGCCTTGGCGCTTCTTGATCTGCGCCGGCGCAAAGAACAGCGTTGCGCGCGGGCCCGGCAGGTCCCTGGCGCCACCCAGTTGCTCGACGTGCGTGCCGCCGATCGAGCTGCTGAATTTGAGGTTGGTAAAGCGTGCGTGAACGGCACGGCGCAGCCCGGCGCTGCCCGCAAAGTCCACATACACGCAGGCGCCATCGGCGGCAACCTGGTCCAGTTGCTTGTAAGTCAGCACCCGGTGGTAGCAGCCCAGGCCCTCGCAAAACGCCCGGTTGGCGGTGGAAGTGAGTCCCACCACCTCGATGCCGGGGCGCTGTTCGAGCTGGAATGCCGTGCCATAGGCCGTCTTGCTCGATGCGCTGGAAAGCAGCATCACACTCGCGCCAAAGAAGTCGTTGTCGGCCAGGAAGTCGTCGATCAGCCACGATGTGATGAACAGCGGGCGCAACAGCGCCTGCAGGTCCTCGGTATCGGCACTGTAGAACGGGTCGGCGCTGCAGCGCATGACCTGGTTGTAGACCGCGTGCAGCGTGCTGCGGTGCGCGGCACCATCCATGAAGCTGCCGGTCGAAAGACGGGTGGGCGACAGCACCGCGCTGCTGGCCATCGGCCAGTAGCCGTACAGCCGCTCGCCCACGGCAACGTCGGGGTGCAACGACTGCACGACCGTGCCAAAGCCCCACACCGGCACGATGCCCCAGCCGTTTTCGGCGCTGGGATAGAACTGCCAGTAGCTCATGGCATCGCCGAACGCGGCGTAGGTGATGTTGTTGGAGGTCAGCGCAAACCGATCGACGCCAACGCGAATCTGGCCGGGCGCGAGTTCCGCCTCGGCTGTGGTGGCGAGGCGTGTGGTGGCGAGCTGGTCTTTGCGCACGAGCAGGGTGGTGTTCATGCGGGGACAGTAAACGAAACGGCCCACCGGTTCAACACCGGCGGGCCGCTTCGGCGACAGCTCAATGGCTCAGACGGCCACGGTGAGGGTCACGTCAATGTTGCCGCGTGTGGCGTTGGAGTAGGGGCACACCTGGTGTGCGGCCTGCACCAGCGCCTCGGCGGCGGCACGCTCCATGCCGGGCAGGCTGACCTTCAGGCGCGCGGCAATGCCAAACGCATTGGGGATCGGGCCGAGGTCCACTTCGGCATCCACAGCCACGTCGGCTGGCACGGTCGCTTTCATCTTGCCGGCCACGGCCTTGATGGCGCCGATGAAGCAGGCCGAATAGCCGGCCGCGAACATCTGCTCCGGGTTGGTGCCGGTGCCGGACGTGCCGGGGGAGGACAGTTTGACCTCCAGGCGGCCGTCGTCCGAGCGGGCGGCGCCGTTGTCGCGTCCGCCGGTGGTGTGGGTGTGTGCCGTGTACAGGACTTTTTCAAGTTTTGTGGTCATGAGGGTTCCTTTGGGAAGTGATGCTTCGGCAACGAAGCGGGTTGAGAAAGCGTCAGGCGGCCAGCCTGTGGCGCAGGGCTTGCACCTGCTTTGTCAGGCTGACCAGTTCGGAAAGCGAGCACTGGCTGGCACTGAGAATGCAGCCTGGAATCTTCGCGGCGCGCGTCTTGAGCCGGCGCCCGGCAGCCGTCAGGGTAATGTGCACGCGGCGTTCGTCCTCCACATCCCGCAGGCGCGTGATCAGGCCCGTGACCTGCAGCCGCTTGAGCAGCGGCGTAAGCGTGCCGGAGTCGAGTGACAACCGCTCGCCGAGTTCCGAGACCATGAGACCGTCACGCTCCCACAGCACCAGCATGACCAGGTATTGCGGGTAGGTCAGCCCGAGCGCTTCGAGCAGCGGCTTGTACAGCCGCGTCATGGCGAGCGAAGCGGAATACAGCGCAAAGCAGAGCTGATTGTCCAGCAGCAGGGCCTGGTCGGAATCGATCTGTCGCGTTGTCATGGGTGGATCATATTGAACAATTGAATTGCGTGCAATATATTATTTGTAACGAATCCGGCGATGCTGCGACGCCCTTTCAGCTACCCGAAAAGCGCGCCGGTCGTCTCTCGATGAACGAGCGCACGCCCTCGGCCGCGTCCTCGCTGTGGGACAGGCGCCGCTGTACGTCGATGAACTCCTGCATCGCCACCAGCGGGCCGTGTTCCACCGCCTTGAGCGCGCTGCGGCGCGTGGCGACCACCGCCAGCGGCGCCTGCGCAGCAATGGCTTGTGCAAGGCGCAGGGCCTCTTCCAGCTCCCGGCCCGCGGACACCACCTTCTGCACGAAGTTCAGGCGCAGCGCCTCCGCGCTGCCGAACTCGTCACCGGTCAGCAGATGCAGCAGCGCATTGCCCAAGCCCGCGCGCTCGGCCATCCGCAGCGTGGCGCCGCCCGTGGCCATGATGCCGCGCTTGACTTCCAGTTGCGAGAAGCGGCAGTTGTCGGCCGCGACCACGATATCGGCAGCCAGCATCAGCTCGATCCCCAGCGTGTAGGTGATGCCCTTGACGGCGACCAGCATGGGTTTGGTGCGGCGCCGGTAGCCCGGGGTGCCCAGGTCGGTCGGCTCCACCAGGCCGAACGGGATGGCCTTCTCGCCGCGACGCATCAGCGGCGCGATGGTCGGCAGGTCGAGGCCCGCGGTGAAGTGCTCGCCGATGGCATGCAGCACGCCCACGCGCAGCGCAGGATCGTCGTCCAGCCGCGTATAGGCCTCGGCGAGCTCGCGGAACATCTTGGGCGTGAATCCGTTGCGCTTGGCCGGGCGGTTGATGCTGATGAGCAGCACGTGCTCCAGCACTTCGCAGTCGATGCTGCCCTCGATGTGTTCCGGGATGCTCATGGGCAGCCTCGTCTTCAATACGTGTACACGCCGCGCCCGCTCTTGCGGCCCAAGTGGCCGGCAGCCACCATCTCCTTGAGGAGCGGGCAGGGGCGGTATTTACTGTCGCCGAACTCGGTGAGGTAGACGTCCATCACCGCCAGGCACACATCCAGGCCGATCATGTCGGCCAGCGCGAGCGGGCCGATCGGCTGGTTGCAGCCCAGCTTCATGCCAGCATCGATGTCCTCGGGTGTCGCCAGACCTTCGGCCAGCACGAAAAACGCCTCGTTGATCATCGGCACCAGAATCCGATTCACCACAAAGCCGGGCGCGTTCTTCACGGTGATCGGCGACTTGCCCAGCGCGGTGGCCATGGCGTGCACCGCAGCATGCGTGGCATCGCTGGTCTGCAGGCCGCGGATGATCTCCACCAGCGCCATCATGGGCACCGGGTTGAAGAAGTGCATGCCGATGAAGCGGTCGGGCCGCGAGGTGGCCGCCGCCAGTTTGGTGATGGAGATCGACGAGGTGTTGGACGCGATAATGACCTCGGGCGCCAGCAGC
>SCRR01000437.1 GCA_004322085.1 Burkholderiaceae bacterium | reverse complement strand
GTTGAACACGACGACGTCGCTGTCGCGCAGCAGGCCCATTTTCTTTGCCTCCAACGCACTGCTGGAAACCTTGGCCATCGCCACGGTTTCGAAGACTTTCTTCAGCTCCTCGAACGGATCGCCCGGGTTGGCCTTTGCCGCGCGCACGGCCAGTTCATGCAGGCCGCCACCGGCGGGCAGCAGGCCGACGCCGGCCTCGACCAGGCCGATGTAGCTTTCCAGCGCCGCCACGGTGCGTGCCGAGTGCATCTGGAATTCGCAGCCGCCACCGAAGGCCATGCCACGTACGGCGGAGACCACCGGCACCAGCGAAAACTTGATCGCCATGCTGGTGGCCTGGAAGTTCGCCACCATCTTCTCGAACTCGGCGATCTTGCCTTCCTTGATCAGGCCCAGCGCACCCTTGAGGTCGGCACCGGCGGAGAACGGCTCACCGGTCTGCCAGATCACCACCGCCTTGAGCTTTTCCTCGGCGATCCTGATCGCCTGCTGCACGCCGTCCAGCACGAAATCGTTGACCGTGTTCATCTTGGTCTTGAACGAGAGGATGCCGACGCCGTCGTCACCCAACGTCCACAGCCGTACGCCCTCGTTCTCCCACACCGTGGTGCCCTGGTCGAATTTCTCGCCGAGGATCGGATCGGGGAACAACTGGCGCGCGTAGACCGGATGCTGCGAGCGCGGCTTGTCGGTCTTGGTGCTGGCCGAGTACGAGCCGGCCTTGCCGTGCACGCCGCTGCGACCGTCGGTGACCCAGCTCGGCAGTGGCGCGTTGCTCATGGCCTTGCCGGCAGCGATGTCCTCGTCGATCCAGCCGGCAACCTGCTGCCAGCCGGCGGCCTGCCAGGTCTCGAACGGGCCGAGTTTCCAGCCGTAACCCCAGCGGATCGCGAAGTCGACGTCACGCGCAGTATCGGCGATGTCGGCCAGGTGGAAGGCGGTGTAGTGGAACAGGTCGCGGAAGGTGGCCCACAGGAACTGCGCCTGTGCGTCGCCGCTGGCGCGCAGCTTGGCAAATTTCTCGGCCGGGTCCTTGATCGCCAGGATCGCGGCGACCTCGTCGGAGGGTTTTTGCTCGGACGGGCGGAAATCACCCTTTTCCAAATCCAGCACCACGATGTCCTTGCCGACCTTCTGGTAGAAGCCGCCACGGGTTTTCTGGCCCAGCGCGCCCTTGTCGATCAGGCCCTGCAGCCATACCGGCGCCTTGAAGTACTTGTGCCAGGGGTCATCGGGCAAGGTGTCGGCCATGGTCTTGATGACGTGGGCCATGGTGTCCAGGCCCACCACA
>SCRR01000319.1 GCA_004322085.1 Burkholderiaceae bacterium | reverse complement strand
TTTCAATGCGCACTACCTGATGTATTTCGACACGGCCATCGCCGACTACTGGCGCGCGCTGGCGCTGCCGTACGAGGCGGCCATGCAGCAGCTCGGCGGTGACCTGTATGTGAAGAAGGCCACGGTGGAGTTCCATGCGTCGGCGCGCATCGACGACCAGCTCGACGTCGCCCTGAAGTGCGCGCGCGTGGGCAATTCGTCCATGTTGTTCAGCGGCGCGATTTTCCGCGGCGATGCGCTTTTGATCACCGGTGAACTCATTTACGTGTTTGCCGACCCGGCCACGCAAACCTCCAGGCCGGTTCCGCCGGCGCTGCGCGACATCCTGACCGGGTTCGAGGCCGGACAGGCAGTGGCCAGCGTGAAGGTGGGCTCCTGGAACGACCTCGGCCGTGATGCGTTGCGCTTGCGTACCGAGGTGTTTGTGCACGAGCAGCGCATTCCCGCCGAGATGGAGCTGGACGAGGCCGACCATGATGCGCTACATGCGGTGGCGTACAACCGGCTGGGCCAGCCGCTGGCCACCGGGCGGCTGCTGCAGCATGCGCCGGGCGTGGGCAGGATCGGCCGCATGGCGGTTAACCGCGGCCTGCGCGGCTCCCGGCTGGGGCAGCGCGTGCTGCAAGCCTTGATGGATTCGGCACGGGCGCGAGGTGATCATGAGGTCACGCTGCACGCCCAGCGCAGTGCCGAGGGGTTCTACGCACGGGCGGGGTATGCTGTACGCGGTGATCCGTTCGATGAAGTGGGCATTGCGCACGTAGAAATGTTCATGCCGCTTTGAATTTTGGCTCGGGGAGGGCTCTGGAGTGGCGCGACGCGCGTGGGTCAAATACGTCTTGCTGGCGGTCATCGGTGCGCTGGCCTATGCCGTTTATCAACTGGTTTTCACCGAACTGCAAACGTCGCGCTGGCAGGCGCACTATCTTGCCCAGCTCGGGCGCAAGCTCACCGTGACAGTGGCTCCCGGGCCCAGCAACGCGATCCGCTTTCCCGGTTCGGGCCCTTATGACGAACGGCTCGGCTACGCACAGTTGCCGGACTTCACCGCCCGGCTGCAGCAGCGTGGCTTTGGGATCGCCGACCAGGCCCGCATGTCGGCGCGCATGCTTGAGCTGGTCAACGAGGGCTTGTTCACACCGTACCGCGAGAAAACGCAGGCAGGCCTGGAGTTGTTCGACTGCAACAACAACGCGCTTTACGCCCAGCGCTTCCCGCAGCGGGTGTACCCCGACTTCGGTTCGGTGCCGCCCGTGCTGGTGACCAGCCTGCTGTTCATCGAAAACCACAACCTGCTGAGCCCGGAGTTCCCGCTGCGCAACCCGGCCATCGATTGGCGCCGCTTCAGCCGCGCCAGTGCCGATCAGGTGCTGCATTTTTTCTCCAGCAGCCGGGCCACGCCCGGTGGCAGCACGCTGGCCACACAGATCGAGAAGTACCGCCATTCACCCGGCGGTCAGACCAGTACGGGTGCCGACAAGCTGCGTCAGATGGCCAGCGCCTCGGTGCGTGCCTACCTGGGCGGCGAGGTCACGCTGCCCTGGCGCGAGCACATTGTTGTGGAGTACCTCAATACCGTACCGCTTTCAGGCAGCGCCAACCATGGCGAGATACAGGGTCTGGGGGACGGGCTGTGGACCTGGTACGGCGAGGACTTTGCCGAGGTCAATCGCTTGCTTCACGGCATGAACGCTTCCGGGATTTCAGCGCGGCAGGCGCAGGTGTTCAAGGAAGCACTCTCGCTCATGATCGCGCAGCGCCGCCCGTCTTATTACCTGTTGCAGAACCACGCGGCGCTCAGCATCATGACGGACCGCTACCTGCGCTTGCTGGCTCAGGCGCAAGCCATCCCACCGGCCTGGCGCGATGCGGCACTGGCCATTCGGCTCAAACAGGGTCGCGCGCCAGCACCGCGCGCCAGCGAGTCCTTTGTCGAGCGCAAGGCCGTCAGCAGTTTGCGGGCCAACCTGTCGACGGTGCTGGGTGTCGATTCGCTGTACCACCTGGACCGGCTCGACCTGCGCGTGCGCAGCACCATCGACCAAGCAGCCCAGCAGGCCATGACAGATGCTTTGCAACGCGTACGTACACCGGAGGGCGCGCGCGCCGCCGGCCTGTATGGGCGCCAAATGCTGCAGGCCAGCGACGATCCGGGCCGGCTGACATTCAGCGTAGCGCTGTATGAACAGCGGGGCGGAGCGAACCTGCTGCGCATGCAGGCAGACAGCGTGGACCAGCCGTTCGACATCAACAGCGGTGCACGGCTCAACCTCGGCTCCACCGCCAAGCTGCGTACCATCGTGACCTATCTGGAGATCATCAGCACGCTGCGCCAGCGCCTGGCCGGCCTGAGTCCTGCAGAACTTCGGCGCCTGCCGATTTCTGCGCAGGATGTGCTGAGCCGCTGGGCCGTCGACTACCTGGCCCGTACGCCGCAGGCCAGTCTGCAGGCCATGCTGGAAGCAGCCATGGAGCGCAAATACTCGGGCAGCGCCGCCGAAGCCTTTGCGACGGGTGGTGGCCTGCAAAGCTTCGAGAATTTTGAGCCTTGGGAAAACACACAGGACTTTACCGTGCGCGTCGGCTTCCAGAACTCGGTCAACCTGGTGTTCGTGCGGCTCATGCGCGACATCGTACGCTACGAGATCCACCAGATCGAGCCGAATGTGGATCAGTGGCTGGCCGAGCCAGGCTCGCCGAAGCGGCGTGAGTACCTGGCGCGCTTCATCGATCAGGAGAGCAGCACCTTCATGCGGCGCTTTTACCTCCAATACCAGGGCAAGACGGTGAACCAGGCGCTCGATCTGATGTTCGCCGGCAAACGCGTGTCACCAGTCGCGCTGGCCGTGACGCTGCGCAGCGTGGACCCGTTGATGGGAGAGCCGCAGTTTGTGCAAGAAATGCGCCAGCGGGTGGCGGGGCCTGCCCTGTCAAATGACGCCCTGCACAGCCTGTACGTGAAATATGGCATCGACAAGTTCTCGCTGCGTGACCGTGGCTACCTCGCGCATGTGCACCCGCTTGCACTGTGGCTGGTGGAGCGCCTGCGTCGCCAGCCCGGCATATCGCTCAAACAGGTGCTGCAGGACAGCGCCACGGTGCGCCAGGACGTTTATGAGTGGCTGACACGGGCGCGCATCAGCCCCGGCCAGACCCATCGTATCCGCCAGCAACTCGAGATTGCTGCGTTCGCCCGCATCGGGCAGGACTGGCGCCGGCTCGGCTACCCGTTCGGGAACCTCACGCCGTCGCTCGCCACGGCAGTGGGCGCGTCCGGTGATCGCCCCGCATCGCTGGCGGACCTGATGGGGCTCATCCTGAGCAATGGCGTGCAAGAACCGACGCGATCGCTGCAGAGCTTGGATTTTGCCTTGGGTACGCCCTATGAAACCCGCTTTGTGACCCAGGTGGAGCCCGAGCGGCGGCTGTTCGCGCCCGAAATCGCGGCGGTGGTGCGCCGCTCGCTGCAGGATGTCGTCGAAGGCGGCACGGCCAAGGGCTTGCGCGGCACGTTCACCGAGGCCGTTGGCGGCAAGACCGGCACCGGCGACCAGCGTTTCCAGACTTACGGCCCCGGTGGGCGTCTGATCGGCTCGCGCCGGGTGAACCGCTCGGCCACTTTTGTGTTCTTTGTGGGCCCCCGGGTGTTTGGCACCATCACCGCCTACGTGCACGAACCCTACGCCGAGCGCTATACCTTCACCAGCGCGCTCGCGGTGCAGTTTCTCAAGTCGGTCGCACCGGTGGTCCATGCCATTGCAGCAGACTCCGGCGATGCGGCAAACACGCTGGCGTGCCGATAGTCGGGGTCTGGAAGCAGCGATGTGGTGCTCCGATGCATAGGGCGAGCACTACGTCCGCGCTGCATCAGAGTACAAGTTTGTCGTGACTTTCCAGAGTAAGCTGGCAATCCGACGCAGCACCGCAGACATGAGTGCAGGGGCGCGTATTTGCGCGAGATGCTGGGCGTGGCGGGTGTGAGCTTTGCGGTTTGGGCTCCCGATGCGCAGCGCATGACCGAGTCCGGCATGAAGGCCCGACCCCATTGTGTGTTACCTGAGGTAAAACCACGAAGGAGACCTGCATGAATCACGACGATCAAAACAGCTCGATGACGCAAGACCGACGCAACCAACCTCACATGCTGGTGAGGCGCACGATAGCGCTGGTATTGGCTGGAGGACGTGGCTCACGGCTCAAGCAACTGACTGATCGTCGCGCCAAGCCGGCGGTCTATTTCGGTGGCAAGTTTCGCATCATCGACTTTGCGCTGTCCAACTGTGTGAACTCT
>SCRR01000318.1 GCA_004322085.1 Burkholderiaceae bacterium | reverse complement strand
CTGCGCACGCGCAACGACGAGACCCCGCAATGGGAGTTTTGTGAAGGCTTCATGGCAGCGCTGATCTGTTGCCGGCGCGCCATCCCTGCCAGTGAATACCTGCCGGTGCTGCTTGGCACCGACGAGGGGACGGGCGACGGCGCTGCCGCGCAGGACGGCTCGTTTGCCGATGCAAGGCAGCAGCGGCGCTTCATGCAGCTGTGGCTGCAGCGTTGGCAGGAGGTCGCTGGCGCCCTCGCAGCGGACGTGGAGTCACTCGACGACGAGCGCGCCTACCAGCCCGAGGTGATGGACGTGCGCGGCGCCGTGGCCAGCTTGGGGCCGGCGGAGCAGGCGGCGATGGAAGAGCAGGAATTGCCATCCTTCGGCCAGGTGTGGGCACTCGGCTTCATGTTCGCGGTGGAGAGCTGGCCCGAGGAATGGGTGGCTCCGCGCGACAAAAAACTCGCGGCGCGACTCGATGAGTCTCTGCAGGCGATGGTGGCGATGACCGAAGACGACACCGGACCGCCGGCGCTGTGCATTTTCAGCGAAGACGGCCCCCCGACTGTGAGCGAAGCGCGCGTGGACGCGTTCGGCGACGCCTTGTGGAGCGTTTACGACCTGTTTGACCTGTGGCGCAGTATTGGTCCGCGTGTCGAGAGCGTGCGCAATGCGGCGATGCCGGGCCGCAACGAGCCGTGTTGGTGCGGCAGCGGCAAAAAGTACAAAAAATGCCACGGGGCGGGGTAACGGGGTCGCTCAGGATTCCTTGAGTAGGGTCAGCAACTCCACCACGCGCGCGCTACTGCGCTCAAAATCGGTGGTCAGCAGATTCACGGCCTTGTCGAGACGGCCGGATTCGACAAAGCTGACCACGTTGGCGGCGTGGTAGTGGAAATTCTTGTGTTCGTCCACCAGCAGCTTGAACGAGGTGTACTTGCCCAGCCGCGCGCGGCCCGGTCCGTGCAGCCACTTGCCGAGTTCGCAGCGGTCGTCGAAGCAGATCACCTCGGGGCGGAAATCCTCGGTGGATTTCCCCGCCAGGTAAGCGTCCAGCCGAACCTTCCAGCTCTCTTCGGCCGCAATCGCGGCATCGATGTCGAGCCGGCGCACCTCGGCCTCGATCTCGGCCGCGGTGGACGCCGTCATGGTCGTCAGCACCGAATCGGGCGAGCGCCCGAAGCGCAGGAACTTGAGCATCGTGAATCTTCGGTTGGGGTTGTCGTGGCGGAAGGAATACCTGTCAAACAATAATAGCCTGCGTGCGGGCCACGGGGGCGCATTGGCCGCACAAAAACCACCAATCCGTGGCGTAGTGCGCAGGCGCGACCCCGGCGCGGGGCGGTTCGCGGTTGGCCGGGAGGCCTGCTCGGCAACGGTTGGGTGGCCTCGCCATTGCGATTGTCGCGGCGACACCACAGGCGCGGCGTCCGCGCCGCAGTAGCAGGTTCAAGGTCGTATCAAGGCCATATCAAGGCCTCGTCAAGGGTGAGAGAATGCAGTTGAGCGCTTGACCAATTCAAAACGGGGGGCAAGTCGTTTAATCCTCGTCGGTCGATCTGCCTTGCGTGGTACGCTGGTGGGTTGGTTGTGACCTTGAATCCCTCCCATTTCTGATCGTCAGACGCCGTGCAGACTCTTCGCCAAATAGACCCTGTCATCACTTTCCGCAACAGCCAGGGCGACTCCGTCCGCGGCACGCTGACGAATCACCAGCGCCACTCGCTGGTGATGGAAATCTACAACCCCTACTCCATCGTGCAGGTCAGCGAGGTGCTGCGCGAGGTCACCGTGCGCGCCGGCGAGCGCATCATCTACAAGGGCAACGCGGTGGTCGTCAGTATGCTCAACACGGGCCTGATGGCGCTGGTGTCCGTCACGCTGACCGACGACTGGTCCGAGTTCAACGCCATCCGCGGGGATCTGTCGCGGGTTGAAGCGGAGGCAAAGACCTTTGTCGAAGACTGGAATTCCCGGTTTCGTATCGGCCGAAGCTACCAGGTCGCGATCAGCGAGGTGCGAACCTTCCTGTCCGAGACCTCGCGCTGGGCCGACCAGGCCGACATGTCGGATGTGCTGCCGCGCGATGCACAGGGACGTATTCGGGAGGATGTCTTCTACGATCTGGCCACACCCATCATGCAAAAGATGAAGGAGTACATGGTCCGGTTGGAAGAAGAAGCGACGCTGATCGACCCCGAGGACAGCGTCGCGCACCGCAATTTTGCCCAGACGGCGCTGCACCCGCTGCTGCTGCGCGCACCGTTTGTGTACCGCACGTTCGCCAAGCCGATGGGTTATGCCGGTGACTATGAGATGGTGAACCAGATCCTGTCCGACCCGCGCCAAGGCAACAACACCTACTTCCAGATCATCAACACGCTGTTTTTGCAAGCCATCGTGGCTCGCGCGCACCGCAACCGGATCGATATCCTGGTGGGCTACCTGAACAAGGCAGCCGAGCGGGCCGAGCGCGAGCACCGCGACATCCACATCCTGAACGTCGGCTGCGGTCCGGCCGTGGAAATCCAGCGCTTCATCGCCGAACACCCGCATCCCGAGCGACTGGTGTTCAAGCTGATGGATTTCAGCGAGGAAACGCTTGCCTACACGCGCTCGTGCATCGAGAAATCCTGCCAGGCGCATGGCAAGCAAATCTGCGTCGAGTACATCCACGAGTCGGTGCACCAGTTGCTCAAGCGCGCCTCGAAGAAAGACGACCCGCTCGATGAGCAGACGAAGTTCGACTTTGTCTATTGCGCTGGCTTGTTCGACTACTTGTCGGACAAGGTTTGCTCACGACTGGTCCAGTATTTCGTCTCGCGCAGCAGCGTGGGCAGTACTGTGCTGGTCACCAATGTCCATTCTAGTAACCCGGAACGCAACGGTATGGAACATCTGCTCGAATGGCACCTGATCTACCGCGACGAGGCCCAGCTGGAAAGCGCATTACCTACTAACCGGGAAAACACCCGGCTCTACACCGATGACACCGGAGCCAACATTTTTGCAGAGTTTCAGGTCACCGGTGGCGCCTGAGCCTGCGACCGGGCTGCTGTCCATGACCCGTCAAGCCCAGTCGCCCTATCATCGGGAATTGGGTGAGTTTCGCGTTGCGTACAGCAAGGCGGGCAGCATCACTTCTTTGGTGTTGGTGTTGCTGGGAGCGGGATTGGACCTGGCCGTGTATCCCGACCGGTTCGGGCTGTTCATGGTGGCCCGTGTGGCGATCGCGCTCGTCACGCTGGCGATCTTTCTGGCGCTGTACACGGCCTACGGGCATCGGTGGGTACAACACCTGACCCTGCTTTGGCTCGCGCTGCCGCAGATCATGATCGCCTGGATGATAGCTGTCACCGACGGCGTGCATTCCATTTACTTTGTCGGCTTGCAACTGGCGCTCTACGCGACAGGCATTCTCATGCCAATCACTTTTTTCGAAGGCGTTGCGTTTGGTCTTTTCACCTATGCGGTCTATCTGCTTGCTTGCTCTCTGAATTCCGCCGGACTGAATGACATGGGAAGATTTATGGGCAATTCGTTGTTCATTCTGTTCTCGGCGATCATCGGTGCCGGCTGCACCTACTTCAACGAAAGGGCGCGTCTGCAATTGTTTGGCCTGCAGCGCGAGGTGGCGGAAAAAAACGCCACGCTGGTGAGCACCAACCAGGCACTCGCGCAAATCAAGGGCCACATGATCCAGCAGGAAAAGATGGCGGCGCTGGGCACCCTGTCGGCCGGCCTGATGCACGAGGTGAACAACCCGGTGAACTACAGCATGATGGCCCTGAACATGGCACTGCTCGATCCGGTGGTGGGCCAGAGCGCCGACCTCAAGGAAAGCCTGGTCGATGCCAAGGAAGGCCTGGCGCGGGTGCAGAACATCGTCTCCGACCTCAAGACCTTCGCTTACCAGAAGCCAGGCGAAGACAGCAGCCGCATCTTTCTGCTGGAAAAGGCCGTGCTGTCGGCGCAGCGCCTGACCGGTCATGAGCTCAGTGGCGTGGACGTGCAGGTGCACTGGCCGCAGGACACCCATGTGCGCGGCGATGAGCCGGCCGTCATCGGCGTCATGATCAACCTGCTCAGCAACGCGGCGCTGGCCCTGCGCAAGGCGCAGCGGGCACAACCACGCATCGAAGTCGCCGGGCAGCGGCGCGACGGGCGCCTGTATGTGACGGTACGCGACAACGGCACCGGCATCGAGCCGGACAACCTGACCCGCGTGTTCGAACCCTTTTTCACCACGCGCGGCGTCGGCCAGGGCCTGGGGCTGGGGTTGAGCGTGAGCTACGCGATCATCCAGCGCCACGGCGGCACCCTGGTCGTCACCAGCGAGGTGGGCGTCTGGACCGAGTTCGCCTTCGATCTTGCCGTCGCCGACATCGCCGCTTGAATATGAGTCCCGCCTTGCCATCCGCGCCAGTCCGCCCTGACCCCCTTGCGGACGAATCTGCCGGCGGGCGGACGGGTCAGCCTGTGATCCTGTTTGTGGATGACGAACCGCAGTCGTGCAAATGGTTTGCCCGTACCTTTGCGGACGAATTCAATGTGCTGACCGCGACCGGCGTGGACGATGCGCTGGCGCTGCTGCGCGAGCACGGGCGATCGGTGGCGTTGCTGGTCACCGACTACCGGATGCCTCAGCGCAACGGGCTCGATCTGCTGCTGGCCGTGAAGCGCGACTTCAAGCATCTGGTGCGGCTGCTGGCCACCGCCTATGCCGAAAAGGATGTCGCCATTGCCGCGATCAACGAAGGCCATGTCTTCCGGATACTGGAAAAGCCCCTGGATCTGGTGCAAACCAGGCTCACCCTGCGCGAGGCGATGACGCTGTTCCGGGCCCAGACGATGGAGCGCGCGCTGCAGGAAAACCGCATGCTGGCCATGCGCGAAACGCTTGGTTTTCTGGCGCACGAGCTGAACACGCCGCTCACCACGATACGCGGCTTTGTGTCCGCCATCACGGACCGCTACCAGCCGCCGGCGGACGCGACCGGGTCGCAGGAGGCGGTCCGCTTCGCGTGTTTTACCGAGCGCCAGCCGGGCGAGGTGATGGCCGCGCTCGCCGGCGCGCAGCGCAGCGCAATGTATTGCCAATCGCTGGTGTCGGCGTTCGTGCGCTCGGCACGCGACGCCTATCCGGGGGTCATCGAGCAGACGGCGACGGCCAGCAACCTGGCGCAGGCGTTGCTCAAGGAGTTCCCGTTCGAGCGTGAGGAGCGTGGCTGGGTCAGTTGCGAGGTCGAGAGCGACTTTGCCTTGCCAGGCCAGCGCGACCTGCTGTTCCTGGTGCTGTCCACGCTGACCAAAAATGCGCTGCAGGCGCTGCAGGATTGTCCCGCGCCGCGCCTGCAAATCGTGCTGGGGCGCGAGCCGGGGGCGGCCGGCCGGGCCCGGCCCTGGATCCGTTTTATCGATAACGGGCACGGCATTGAGCCCGAGGTCCTGGCCAAGCTCACGCGTGAGCCCGTGACGACGCGCGCGCAAAGCGGCGGCAATGGCATGGGGCTGATGTTCTGCCGCCGCGTGCTGCAATCGCTGGGCGGGTCGATCGAACTGAACTCCGAACCAGGCCATGGTGCGACCGTGTCCCTGTATTTCAAACCCTGACTGACCCGTATTTTGGTGAAGGCCTGCAAATGACCGCTGTGAATATTCTGTACGTTGACGACGAGGCGATGGCGCTCAAATACTTCGAGCGTCTGGTCGGCCCCATTGCGCCGGTGCTCACGGCCATCTCGGTGGAGGAGGGCAAGGAAATGCTGCGCACGCGCGGGGCCGAAATCGCCGTGCTCGTGTCGGACCAGCGCATGCCGGGTGCGCACGGCAACGAGCTGCTGAGCTACGCGCGCGAGCACCACCCGTCCATCGTGCGCATGCTGACCACGGCCTACTCCGAAATGGGCGAGGCGATCGAGGCCATCAATTCGGGCGAAATCTACCGCTACATCACCAAGCCCTGGGATCTGGAGAGCCTGCGCGCCGACCTGAAAAACGCGCTGGAGCTGGCCGAACTGCGCAACGAGCGCGACAGCCTGGTGCGCGAAAAAATGCTGGTGCAGCAACAACAATTGCTGGCCAGCCGCATCACGCAGCTCGCATTGGTCTGCGCGGGCTTCGTGGCGGGTGACTATGCCAGCGGCTTTTCCATATTCCTGGACACCGCAGAGGGCGTGGGGTGCGCTGCGCCAGCCGTCGACTGGCGCCGCATCGATCACGCCGACCTGATGCAGTCGGAGGCTGAGCGCGGCATTGCGATCGGGCGGTTGCTCGCGCAGTGGCAACTGGACTTTGGCGCGAAGGCCGGCAAAACACCGGCGCAGGCACTCTCCATCCTGGCCGCTGCCTTGTCCGCACCGGCGCAGGCCGGCGGTGACAGCCTGGTGGTGCCGGAGCGCGCCACGTTGACGGGATTGCTCGACAGCCCGGCCCAGCAGACCCCTGCCGCGGCCGACGCGGCGTGGCTTGCGTGGTTGCTGTGGTGGGGCGAGCCGGTACAGATGCAGCAGGCGCCAGGCGGCTGGGCCGTGAGCATGGGTGCGTCCGGCGCTGCGCCGCGGTTGCGCGACGACTGGCTGGCCGGCGCCATCGAGCGGATTGGCCTGGCGGCTTCGGCGCCTTGAGTCGCGCCGGGGCGTGATTCAGGTCGCCAGCGCCAGCAGACGCTGCAGGGCGTGGCGCACCGTGGCCGTGCGCACGGCGGCGCGGTCGCCGTCAAAATGCCGGGCCTCCGACGTCAGCTGGCCCTGCACGCACCAGCCGAACCAGACTGTGCCCACCGGCTTGGCCGCGCTGCCACCGGTGGGTCCGGCAATGCCCGTGACGGCCACGGTCACCTGCGCGCGCGAGTGGGCCAGCGCCCCTTGCGCCATGGCACGCGCCACCGGCTCGCTGACGGCACCGTGCCGGGCGATCAAGGCCGCATCGACGCCCAGCATCGCGGTCTTGGCCTCGTTCGAGTAGGTCACAAAGCCGCACTCGAACCAGCCGCTGGAGCCGGCCAGGTCGGTACAGGCGCCCGCAATCTGGCCGCCGGTACAGCTCTCGGCGGTCGCCATCCGCCAGTGCTTTTCTTGAAGCAAATCGGCCAGTAGCCCGCATAGGCCATGGATTGACTGGTCTTGTTTTGATAGCGGCTCAGGATTCACAGCAGGAACCTCCAGGCAGCGATCAGCAGCAGACTGCAAAACGCGGCCACCAGGTCGTCGAACATGATGCCGAAGCCGCCACGCGCGCCCCAGCCCTTGAACGCGCGGTCGGCCCACGCCACCGGACCGGGCTTGACCGCATCGAAGAAGCGAAACAGTGCAAAGGCCACCAGTTGCCCCCAGAATCCCGCCGGCATGATCAGCCACAGCACGAGCCAGAAGGCCGCCACCTCGTCCCACACGATGCTGCCGGGGTCCTGCACCTGCATGTGGCGCGCCGTGACACTGCAAGCCCACCAGCCAATTAGCAGCGAGCCCGCAATCACCAGGCCAATCTGCATCGGGGACAGCCACAGTTCCATCACCCGATAGGCGAGCCAGGCCCACAGCGTGCCGGCCGTGCCGGGCGCGACCGGGGACAGGCCCGAGCCAAAGCCCAGCGCCAGGAGGTGCGCGGGGTGCGAGAACATGAATTTCGCGCTGGCGCGAACGGGGCGGCTCGGGGTATCGGCGGTCATGGGCGTCAGGCAAAGTGGTCGAAGGAGCGCAGGTGTTGCACCGACACGGGCGCGCCCTGCGCGTCGACCAGCCGCAAGCCGGGCTGCGCCTCGATGGACCCGATGCGCGTGACGGGCGTTTGCGCGTGCGCGGCGGCCGCCTGCACCGCCTGCCGTCTGGCGACCTGCGCGGTGAACACCAGTTCGTAGTCGTCGCCGCCCGCGAGCACGTAGTCCAGCTGCTTATCGGAATCAAATCCGGCCTTGGCCTTTGTTGGTCCTTGATATGCAGCTATCAGATTCGTAGTCATTGAGGTGTCGATGACCGCGCCGACACCGGACGCCTTCAGGATGTGGCCCAGGTCGCCCAGCAGTCCGTCGCTCACGTCGATGGCCGAGCTGGCCACGCCGCGCAGCGCCAGGCCGAGCGCCACGCGCGGCGTCGGCTGCTCCAGCCGCGCGCGAGCCTGCCGGAACACCTCGGCAGGCACATCGAGCGTGCCGCGAAACACCTCCAGCGCGAGCCGCGCGTCGCCCAGCGTGCCGCTGACGTAAACGTCGTCCCCGGCCTGGGCGCCCGAGCGCAGCAGGGCCTGGCCGCGCGGCACCTCACCAAATACCGTGATGCAGATGTTGAGCGGCCCTTGCGTGGTGTCGCCGCCGATCAGATCGCAGCCATGCTGGTCGGCCAGCGCCAGCAGGCCGCGCGCAAACGGCGCCAGCCACGCGTCATCGGCGCGCGGCAGCGCCAGCGCCAGCGTGAAGGCCAGCGGCGCGGCGCCGCAGGCGGCCAGGTCGCTCAGGTTCACGGCCAGCGCCTTGTGGCCGAGCTTGCAAGGGTCCACCGTGGACAGGAAGTGCCGGCCCTCGACCAGCATGTCGCTGGAGACGGCCAGCTGCATGCCGGGGCCGGGCTCAAGGAGCGCACAGTCGTCGCCCACACCCAACGCCGCTCGCGCCGCGGGGCGTGTGAAATAGCGCTCGATCAGGTCGAATTCACCCATGTCGGCGTCGAGCATACAGCCTGGGAGCGAGCGTCATGCGTCGCCGCGAAAGCGCCCTGCCGCCTGGCGAATCACCTCGGCCAGCAGGCGCTCCTGCCCCTGGCGCTCGCGCAGCCAGCGTGCGTCGTTGTGGTTGCGGTTGATGTCGCCGCGCAGCATCTTGAGGGCGCTGCTGGCGCTGGCCGCTTCGGCATGTTTGTTGACCTGGTGCATGGTCAGCAGGATGTGCTCGCGCAGCGCCATGTGCTCGCCGCTCGCCGGGTCCACATACACCGCGTCGAGCCCGAACCGGCAGGCCTGGAAGCGGTTGTAGGTGTAGACCAGGTAGTCGTCTTCCGTGGGCATGAAAGGCTGCTCGTTCATGAACCAGGACGCCAGCGACTGCACGTAGGCAGCCAGCGCGGCGGCGCGTTCCACGGTCAGCGGGGTGTCGAACACGCGGATCTCGATGGTGCCGAACTCCGGCTTGGGCCGGATGTCCCAGTAGAAGTCCTTCATGCTCTTGACCACGCCGGTCTTCGTCATCTTGTCGAAGTAGACGGTGAACTCGTCCCAGGTCAGCGCGAACGGCGCGCGGCCCGACAGCGGGAACGCGAACACCGAGTTGAGCCGCGCCGAGTCGAACGCGGTGTCCTGCCCCTGCACATAGGGGCTGGACGCCGACAGCGCGATGAAGTGCGGGATGTAGCGCGACATGCGGTGCAGCGTGAGCAGGGCGGCGTCGGCATCGGGGCAGCCCACGTGCACATGCTGGCCGAAGATGGTGAACTGCTTGGACAGGTAGCCATACAGGTCGGACAGCTCGCGAAAGCGCGGCTTGTCGTAGATGCGCCGCTCGTGCCACTGCTGGAACGGGTGCGTGCCCCCGCCCACCACGGCGATGTTGAGCTTGTCGGCGCATTTCACCAGCGCGTCGCGGATCTGCGAGAGCTGACCCAGCACCTCGGAGGAGGAGCGGCACACGCCGGTGGAGATCTCGATCATGCTCGATGTCATCTCCGGCACCACGCTGCCCGGCAGCTTGTACTTGCCCATCATGCGCAGCATGTCTTCGGCATACGGCGCCAGATCGTAGTCGTGCGTGTTGACCAGCTGCAGCTCCAGTTCGACGCCCAGCGACAGTGCGGCCGACTGCTGAAAAGGTTCAAGACTCATGGCGATCTCCCGCGGTGGAACCCAACAGCACCGGAGCCCAGGGCTGCGAGCTTTCCCTGGCGCGATGAATGGCCACGGTGGCAATCACGGCACCCAGCATTTCCATCAGCAGGATCGCGGGCAGGGCGATGCCCGCAATCGTCGGCCCCTGCAAAGGCGATGCGGCGACGAACTGCGACACCAGCAGCAGCGCGATGGATGACATCGGCGACATCGCGCAGCCCACCCACAACGCCTGCGTCCAGCTGGCGCCACTGCCTGCATTGCCGAGCGCCACCCCCAGGATCTTGGCCAGCGCGCGCGCGGCCACCAGCGCCAGCACCAGCGTGACGACCGATTTGTTCCAGTTGGCCTGGGCCGCCACGACCGACACCAGCACGAACATCAGCATGGTGAGCAGGGATGAGGCGGTCCCCAACTGGCGCGGCCAGGCCCACGGGCGCGGATTGAGGTGCTTGAGCAGCATGCCGCCCAGTAGCGCCGCGAGCGGCGCCGAACCGCCAAGGTGCGCTGCCAGTGCGCTGCCCACGGCGATCAGCGCCAGCAACAGGATGGAGGTGTTCTCGCTGTCGGGGCTCATCACGCGCAGGGCCGAGCGCAAGGCCAGCGCCAGAATGGCACCCACGACCAAGGACAGGCCGAGCACGACGAGGATCGGGTAGATCGTGTCCATCAGCCCCACATGGGGCCGGTCCATCAGGCCGGCCTGGGCGCTGACAAGGATCAGCGCATAGAGCGTGCTCAGCGTGCTCAGCACCATCGAGCGCTCGGTCATGGGGCCCGATGCGCGCGTGTCCATCATCACCCGCATCAGCACCGCCGGCGAGGCCGCCATCGCCACCAGGGCCAGCGGCTCGGCCACCGCTTCGGGAACATTCAGCAGCCGCAACACCCAGAACACCAGCGCCAGCGTGCCGAACGATTCGAGCAGGCTTTGCACCAGCACCATCGGGTTGTGGCGGAACCAGCGCAGCGGAATGCGCCCGCCGGCCTCGAACAGCACCACCGCCACGCCCAGCTCGACCAGGAACAGCCCGATGCCCTCCAGCGGCCAGACCGCGCCCGTGAAGCCGACCAGACCGGCGAACGCCCCCACGACCGAGTAGCCCAGTACCTTGGGCAGGCCAAGGTAACGTTGCACCACATGGCCCGCGGCGGCGGCAAGTGCCAGCAGGATCGACCACTGCACGGTGGGCAGACCGGCCGAGGGCTTGAGCCATTGCGCCCAGAGAGTCATGATTTCATTCATATACGTGGGCTTCTCCTATGGCGGGTGTACGCGGCGCCAGCTCGGCGAATACCGGTACCGTGACGGGTAGCGGTTCGATCAGCATCGTCTTCGATCCGGCGCTGTGTCGGAGTCGAGCCCCGGGCGCGCCCGGTGGTCTGCGGGAACGCCGTGCGCTGTTTGGCGCAAGGCAGATTCGGGGCATGATAACGCGTCAAGCCGCCGCGTCTGGCGCGGTGGCGCCTCGGCGCTGAATGCGCCGGCTTGCAGCACAGACCATGAGCTTGCGGTCATGCATTTGCGGGTTCAGTGCAGCACGCGGTGCGCCGGGGCACCGCCGCTGCCCGCTTCGAGCACAAACATCGCGATGGGCGCGTCGAAGCGTTCGCCATCCTCGGCCACGCAAAAGTAACTTCCGTGCATGGTGCCGCTGGCCGTGCGCAGGCGGCAACCGCTGGTGTACTGGAACGACTCGCCCGGTTTGAGAAATGGCTGGTGGCCCACCACGCCCAGTCCCTTGACCTGCTCGGTGTGGCCGTCGGCGTCGCTGATGAACCAGTGGCGCGCAATCACCTGTGCCGGCACCTCGCCGTCATTGGTGATGGTGACGGTGTAGGCGAAGCCAAAGACGTGGTCCAGGGGCGCAGACTGTTCGGGCAGGTAGCGTGGCTGCACATCCACAATGATCTGATATTTGGGCATGAGGTCATGGTAACTATGTTGCTAGCCCCCATGCGTCCCGCGCTTCCGCGCGCTTCGGGCGTTTCGCTTCGCGTACTGCGCTGCCCCCGAAGAGGCTGAACTTGCTTGGGACGGCCCGTCGCTGCATTCGTCAACTGCGACAATATGGCCATGAGCCCAACCCCGCCACGCCATTTCCGCATCGCCCCGTCCATTTTGTCCGCTGACTTCGCGCGGCTCGGCGAGGAGCTCAAGAACGTCATCGCGGCCGGCGCCGACTGGATCCACTTCGACGTGATGGACAACCATTACGTGCCCAACCTGACTTTCGGACCCATGATCTGCGAGGCGCTCAGGCCGCATGCGAAAAAGCCCGACGGGACGCCGGTGCCGATCGATGTGCACCTGATGGTGCAGCCCGTCGATGCGCTGGCGGCGTCGTTTGCCGACGCCGGCGCCGACAGCATCAGCTTTCATGCCGATGCCGGCCCCCACGTGCACCGCAGCGTGCAGGCCATCAAGGCCAGGGGCCGCCAAGCCGGCCTGGTGTTCAACCCGGCGGCCAGCCTGGATGTGCTGGACTGGATGATTGACGAGATCGACCTGGTGCTGATCATGAGCGTGAACCCGGGTTTTGGCGGCCAGAGTTTCATCGATTCGGTGCTGCGCAAGATCGAGGCGGTGCGCCGGCGCATCGACGCCTGCGGCCGCGACATCCGGCTCGAGGTCGATGGCGGCATCAAAGAGGACAACATTGCGCGTGTCGCGGCCGCCGGTGCCGACACCTTTGTCGCGGGCAGCGCGATTTTCGGCAAGCCGGACTACAAAGCCACGATTGCCGCGATGCGGGCGCAACTCGCCAGGGTATGAGGCTCACTGGCGGGCCTGCCGCGCCAGCGCGTTAGGCAAGTACTCCCGCTACACCACTTCGTGCCGCATGACCAGCGGGTTGAGTCGCTCGTGCACCTGCTGCACCAGCAGCGCCCGGGCCGGCTCCGCTACGCCCGTGATGGCGACCGTGATCAGGCTGCCGTACGACGCATGGACGCCCACTTCCACGGTCAGGTGGCCGCTGCGCGGCTGCAGATCGGCCAGCATCAGACTGACGGCGCGCTCCGTCGCATCCCAGCGCAGCGCGGGCTTGAAGACCTTGCCGACGCCCGTGAGCGGGATCGCGTCGATGAAGTACAGGTGTACCGGCACGGCAGCGCGTTCGGGGGTGCGTTCGCGCACGTAGTCCAGCAACTCGCCCGCGTCGATCTGCTGGCCCGGCTTGAGTTGCACGAACGCGACCGGCAGTTCGCCCGCGTAGGCGTCGGGCTGGCCGACCACGGCGGCCAGCGCCACGGCCGGGTGCCCGAAGAAGACCTCCTCGATCGCCAGCGGGTCGATGTTATGGCCACCGCGAATGATGAGGTCCTTGGCGCGGCCGGTGATCCACAGATAGCCCTCGGCGTCGAGCCGCCCGAGGTCGCCGGAGTTGACCCAGCCCGGCTCGACGAAGGCGCTGCGATTGTGCGACTCGCTGAGGTAGCCCGAAAACACGCCCGGCCCGGCCATGGCGACCACGCCGATCTCGTTCACGGCGCAGTCCCCGAGGTAGCGCCCCTCGGCGTCGACCTTCACGATGCGCACCCGGCTGTAAGGCACGGCATGGCCCGCCGAACCCAGCCGCACCGGCCGCTTGGCGTAACCCATGGTGAGCACGCTGGAGGTTTCGGTCATGCCGTAGACCTCCAGTACGGGCACATGGAACTGCTCGGTGTACGCCTTGCCGACCGCCACCGGAATGGCCGAGCCACCGCCGGAAGCGAAGGCTATGCTGGAGACATCCGCGCCGGCGACCGGCACGCCCATTGCGGCCGCCAGCACCGTGGGCACGCCGCCGAACACGCTCGGCTTGTAGCGCTCGACCAGCCGCCAGACGTTGCGGATCGCGGCCGGCTCGCGCCAGCCTGCCGGCGCCACCACCACCAGCGTGCTGCCACCTGATAGCGGGGCCAGGGCCTGTGTGAGGGCGCCGCCCACATGGAACAGCGGCAGCCCGAACAGCAGGGCGCGCCCGGTGCCCGAGGGCAGCATCAGGCTCACGGCCCAGGCCTGGTACACTTGGTTGCGGTGCGTGTGGCGTACCAGCTTGGGCGTACCGGTGGTGCCGCCGGTGTGGAAGTAGCCGGCCGTGTCATTCGCGCCGATGCGCCGGCCGCTGGTCAGGCGGTCAGCCGGGTATTTGTCGATGAGGGCCTCAAAGCTGTACACCGCGCTGGCCTCGTCGGTCGTGCCATGCACCACCACGATGGCCTTGAGGTTCGGCAGGTCATCCTTGACGCGCTGCACCTTGTTCCATATGTCGGAGCCGGGCACCGGGCCGAGCGCGACCAGCACACGGGTGTTGGCGGCGCGCAGGATTTCCGCAATTTGCCCGGCCGACAGCAGCGGGTTCACCGGGTTCGCAATACCCGCCGCCTGCGCACCGAATAGCGCGAAGAAGGCTTGCGGTACGAGCGGCAGCAGGAAGCTGACCACATCGTTCGGACCGATGCCAAGGTCGTTGAACAAATTGGCCGACTGCGTCACGCGGGCCATGAACCGGGCGTACGAAACGGTGAGCGGCGTCTCGTCGGGGTCGGCATTCTTCAGGAACTGGAACGCAGGTGCGCCGGGGTTGTGCGCCGCGCCGAGCTGCAGCGCCTCGTAGGTGCTTTGCGGGATGATGCGGTCGTCATAAGGCGTTGCCTCGAACGCTTGCAACTCGGCGGCGCTGCGCAGCGGCGGCAGCTCGGCGCCGATCAGGCGGTCCAGCAAATGCACATGGTCCATGATTTTCTCCGCATACGTGAACGAATAAAAACGCACTGGCCCTGCGACACGGTGTGACTGACCATTTTCCGCTGTATCCGGTTGCCGGTGATTGCAGTCCAACTGGTGCAAACTCTGCGGACTGCATCCCCTGGTTGTCAACCCCATGAACCCGTATCACCCGAACAATATTGATGCCGCCATCCTCGACCTCGACGGCACGCTGATCGACACACTGGATGATTTCGTGGCAGCGCTGAACCTGATGCTGCAGGATCTGGCAGAACCTGGCGTAACGCCAGCGTGGCTCGATCGTGCCTTGGCAGGGCGGTGGGTCGGCAAGGGCTCGGAACATCTGATCGATTGCACGTTAAATCATGCTTTGGACATTGATGGTCATGGACGGAGTGCTATCGGATCGAAAGCGACACTGTCACGCGCCTGGGACAGTTACCAAAGGCACTACGGGCTCATCAATGGCCAATACGCCAGAGTGTTTCCGGGTGTCGAGGATGGGTTGCGGGCGCTGCGCCGGCGCGGCCTGCTGCTGGCCTGCCTGACCAACAAGCCGACCGCGCATGCGCGTGCGCTTCTGCGCGCCAAGGGGTTGAGCGGGTTTTTCAGCCAGGTGTTCGGCGGCGATGCGTTCGAGCGCAAGAAGCCCGATCCGTTGCCGCTCGTCAAGACCTGCGCGGCGCTGGGCACGCTGCCGGCGCGCACGCTCATGATCGGCGATTCCAGCAACGACGCGCGGGCGGCCCGCGGCGCCGGCTGCCCGGTGCTGCTGGTGACCTATGGCTACAACCATGGGGAGCCCGTGCGCGCCGTGGACGCCGACGGGTTCCTGGATTCGCTGGCGGAGCTGGATTGCGTCCTGGGTGAGTTTCAGCCGGCCGCCTGACCCGTTCATGAGGCCACCCGTCCGGCTTTGCTACACTGCAGCCACGATGTTCATTCAGCGCACCACTTCGACAGGTTGCCGCCCGGGCCCGCAAGGCCGGGGAGCCTGGCTTTGGCGCAAGCCAACGTTCGTGCGACCCTGACCGGCGCGGCCTCAGCTTCCGGTAGCACCGCGCCCCGTGCGCCTCAGTTCTTGAGGCATTGGTTTTGAATGAAGGCCCCGCAATCAGCGGGGCCGGGCTGCAGGAGGCTCCAAATCGTGATTACCGAACTTGAATTCAAAAGTCTGGCGGCGCAGGGCTATAACCGCATTCCGCTGATGCTGGAAGCGTTTGCCGACCTGGAAACGCCACTCTCGCTGTACCTGAAACTGGCATTTTCCAAGGGCGGGGGCAAATATAGCTTCCTGCTCGAATCGGTGGTGGGCGGCGAGCGCTTCGGCCGCTACAGCTTCATCGGCCTGCCGGCGCGCACGCTGTTGCGCGCCAGCGGCTTCGGGCTTGATGCCCAGACCGAGGTATTGCGCGATGGGGTGGTGGTGGAGACCTCCCGTGTCAATCCGCTCGATTTCATCGCCGCCTACCAAAAGCGTTTCAAGGTCGCGTTGCGCCCGGGACTGCCGCGCTTTTGCGGCGGGCTCGCCGGCTATTTCGGCTACGACACGGTGCGCTACATCGAGAAGAAACTGGAGTCCACCTGCCCGCCCGACACGCTGGGCTGCCCGGACATCCTGCTGCTGCAATGCGAGGAGCTCGCCGTGATCGACAACCTCTCGGGCAAGCTGTATCTGATCGTGTATGCCGATCCGGGCGCGCCCGAGGCCTATGCCGGCGCCAAGAAGCGCTTGCGCGAACTCAAGGAGCAGCTCAAGTATTCGGTCAGTGCGCCTGTGGTCAAGCCGACGCAGGGCTACCCGGCCGAGCGCGACTTCGCCAAGGCCGACTACATCGCCGCGGTGGAGCGCGCCAAGAAACTGATCGAGGCGGGCGACTTCATGCAGGTGCAGGTCGGCCAGCGCATCAAGAAGCGCTACACCGAGTCGCCGCTGTCGCTGTACCGCGCGCTGCGCTCGCTCAATCCCAGCCCCTACATGTATTACTACCACTTTGGCGATTTCCACGTGGTGGGCGCCTCGCCCGAGATCCTGGTGCGCCAGGAGCAACTGCCGGGCGTGGCGGATGAATTGCAGCAGAAAGTCACGATCCGCCCGCTCGCCGGCACGCGACCGCGCGGCACCACGCCCGAGCGCGACAAGGCGGCCGAGGTCGAGCTCATGAACGACCCCAAGGAGCGCGCCGAACACGTGATGCTGATCGACCTGGCGCGCAACGACATCGGCCGCATCGCCAAAACGGGGACGGTCAAGGTCACCGAGGCGTTCGCGGTCGAGCGCTACAGCCATGTGATGCACATCGTGAGCAATGTCGAAGGCACCTTGAACGAGGGCATGACCGCCATCGACGTGCTCAAGGCGACCTTCCCGGCCGGCACCCTGACCGGCGCGCCCAAGGTGCACGCGATGGAACTGATCGACCAGCTCGAGCCGACCAAGCGTGGCCTGTACGGCGGCGCCTGCGGGTATCTGAGCTACGCCGGCGACATGGACGTGGCGATCGCGATCCGCACCGGCATCATCAAGGACCAGACGCTGTATGTGCAGGCCGCCGCCGGCGTGGTGGCCGATTCGGTGCCCGAGCTCGAATGGAAGGAAACCGAGGCCAAGGCGCGCGCGCTGCTGCGTGCCAGCGAGCTGGTCGAGGAGGGGCTGGAATGAATGCCACCGATCCCGGGGAAGTGACAAGCGTGGGGGCTCTATGAAATTGTTGATGATCGACAACTACGATTCGTTCACCTACAACATCGTGCAGTACCTCGGCGAGTTGGGCGCCGAGGTCGAGGTGTATCGCAACGACGAGATCACGCTGGAGCAGATCGACGCGCGCCTGCAGGCCGGCCAGCTCGATCGCCTCGTGCTCTCGCCAGGTCCGTGCACGCCGGCCGAAGCGGGTGTCTCGATTGCGGCGATCCGCCGCTTTGGCGGCAAGCTGCCGATCCTGGGCGTGTGCCTCGGACACCAGAGCATCGGCGCGGCGTTTGGCGGCAAGGTCGTGCGCGCGCAGCAGCTCATGCATGGCAAGACCAGCGTGATCACGACCACCCAGGAGGGCGTGTTTGCGGACCTGCCCGCGCAGTTCACGGTGAACCGCTACCACTCGCTCGCGATCGAGCGCGCGAGCTGCCCCGACTGCCTCAAGGTGACGGCCTGGACCATGGATGGCGAGATCATGGGCGTGAAGCACACGACACTGGATGTCGAGGGCGTGCAGTTCCATCCCGAGAGCATCCTGACCGAGCACGGCCATGCGCTGTTGAAGAACTTTCTAACGCCACGTGGATGACCTCGTATACTACTGAAACGATAGCTGATTGCTTATATTTCATGAGGTCTGGAGGCCGATATGACGCTTGATTCCGATTTGCCGGTGGTGGACCTGCGCAGCGACACCGTGACGCAGCCCACCAAGGCCATGCGCGCCGCCATGCTGGAAGCAAAGGTGGGCGACGATGTGTTCGGCGACGACCCGAGCGTGAATGCCTTGCAGGACCGGATCGCGTCCTTGCTGGGTTTCGAGGCCGCACTGTTCGTGCCCAGCGGCACCCAGAGCAATCTGTGCGCAGTCCTGTCGCATTGCCAGCGCGGCGACGAATACCTGGTCGGCCAGCTGGCGCACTGCTACCGCTGGGAGGGCGGCGGCGCCGCGGTGTTCGGCAGCGTGCAGCCGCAGCCGCTGGCGCATCAGGGCGACGGCACGTTGGCGTTGTCCGATATCGAGGCGGCGATCAAGCCCGACGATGCACACTTTGCGCGCACCCGGCTGCTGGCACTGGAGAACACCTGGAGCGGCAAGCTGCTGCCATTCGGCTATGTGCGCCAGGCCACCGAGCTGGCCGCGCAGCGCGGCCTGGCCCGCCACCTGGACGGCGCGCGGCTGTTCAATGCGGCGGTGGCGCAGGCCGCGCAAACCGGTGGCGAGCATGGGGGCGCCAGCGGCCGCAGCGCCGGGCCGCCCCAAGCCAGGCCAGCCCCCTCGGGGGGCAGCGAGCCACACGCAGTGGGGGAGCGTGGGGGCGCAATGGCCTCGCGCGTCGACATCCTGAGCGAGGCGCGGCGCATCGCCCAGTGCTTCGACAGCGTCTCGGTCTGCTTCAGCAAGGGCCTGGGTGCGCCGGTCGGCTCCGCGCTGTGTGGTTCGCGCGATTTTCTGGTGCGCGCGCACCGCATCCGCAAGATGGCCGGTGGCGGCATGCGCCAGGCCGGGCTGCTGGCAGCGGGCGCGCTGTATGCGCTGGACCACCACGTCGAGCGCCTCGCGCAGGATCACGCACTGGCGCGCCGGCTCGCGGCTGCATTGGCGGGCATCGACGGCCTGCAGGTGGAGCCGCCGCAGACCAACATGGTGTTCGTGGACCTGGTCGGTGCAGCGCGCGAGCGCTCGGCCGCGCTGCTGGCGCACCTTGCGGCGAACGGGATTCTCGCGGTCGGCCTGTACCGGCTGCGCTTCGTCACGCACCTGGATGTGGATGCCGCGGGGGTGGACCGCGCCGGCGCCGCCATCCGGCAGTTTTTTGAGCCCTGAGGCGCGACCCGCATGACCGGCATTGAGCATCTCGGCCTTTTCATCGTCGCCGGCCTGCTGCTGAACCTGACGCCGGGGCCCGACGTTCTTTACATCGTTGCGAACGGGCTGCGCCGCGGCTGGCGCGCCGGCGTGGTGGCGGCGCTGGGCATCACGGCCGGCTGCTTCGTGCACATCACGGCGGCGGCGATTGGCTTGAGCGCGCTGGTGGCGGCCTCGAGCACCGCGTTCGCATTGCTCAAATGGCTGGGCGCGGCCTATCTGCTGTATGTCGGGGCCACCCTGCTGCTGGCAAAGCGTGGCGCCGGTTCCCAGCCAGACGCCCCTGGATTGATAGCTAAAACCGAAGACCCGGTAAAGGCTAAGGGCGCAAAATCCTTGAAAGATGTGTTTGTCCAGGGGTTCTGGACCAATGCGCTCAACCCCAAGGTGGCGCTGTTCTTCCTGGCCTTCCTGCCGCAGTTCATCGCCCCGGGCGCGCCGCACAAGACGCAGGCCTTCGTGCTGCTGGGTCTGCTGTTCAACTTCAACGGGCTCTGGGTCGATATCGGCTGGGCCCTGTCGGCGGCTTGGCTGGCGCGTCGCGTGGCCGCGGTGCAGCGCGGCATGCACTGGCTGCAGCGCACGGCCGGCGTCATGTTCATCGGCTTTGGCGTGCGCCTCGCGCTGTCGGACAATCCGGTTCACTGAAAACTTTCACGATCACGCACCACGAGGAGATCCCGTCATGACCCAGGCCAGCAAAATCACCCCGCAGGAAGCACTGCAGCGCACCATCGAGCACCGCGAAATCTTCCACGACGAGATGCTGCACATCGTGCGACTCATCATGAGCGGCGAGATGTCGCCCGTGATGATGGCGGCGCTGATCACGGGCCTGCGCGTCAAGAAGGAAACCATCGGCGAGATCACCGCGGCCGCGCAGGTGATGCGCGAGTTTTCCACCAAGGTCCATGTGGCCGACCGGGCGCACCTGGTGGACATCGTGGGCACCGGCGGCGACGGCTCGCACACCTTCAACATCTCGACCTGCTCCATGTTCGTCGCGGCGGCGGCGGGTGCCAAGGTCAGCAAGCACGGCGGGCGCAGCGTCAGCAGCAAGAGCGGCAGCGCCGACGTGCTCGAGAGCCTGGGCCTGAACATCAACCTGACGCCCGAGCAGATCGCCCAGTGCATCGCGCAGGTCGGCGTCGGCTTCATGTTCGCGCCGAACCATCACCCGGCCATGAAAAACGTGGCGCCGGTGCGCAAGGAGCTGGGCATCAAGACCATTTTCAACATCCTCGGGCCGCTCACCAATCCGGCCGGTGCGCCGAACATCCTGATGGGCGTGTTCCATCCCGACCTGGTCGGCATCCAGGTGCGCGCACTGCAGCGCCTGGGCGCCGACCATGCGCTGGTGGTGTACGGCAAGGACGGCATGGACGAGGTGTCGCTGGGCGCGGGCACGCTGGTGGGTGAGTTGCGCAACGGCGAGATCACCGAGTACGAGATTCACCCTGAGGACTTCGACCTGCCGATGGCGAGCAACCGTGCGCTCAAGGTCGAGGCGCCGGATCAGTCCCGCGCCATGCTCATGAACGTGCTGGAGAACAACCATGGCGCCGCGCGCGACATCGTGATCCTCAACGCCGGCGCGGCGCTGTACGCCGCCAATGTGGCGGATTCGATCAAGGCCGGCATCGAGCAGGCGCGCAACGCGGTTGAATCGGGCGCGGCGATGGCCACAATGCAAAAACTGATCGCGGTTTCCCAATCATTCAAGCACTGAATGGAACGCCCATGTCCGACATCCTGAAGCAGATCGTTGCGGTCAAGCGCGAGGAAGTCGCGGCCGCAGTCAAACGCACCTCGTTGCAGGCCATGCGCCTGGATGCCGAATCACGCGTCCTCACGCGCGATTTTGTCGGCGCCCTGCGCGCCAAAATCGGGGCGGGCGAGGCTGCCGTGATCGCCGAAGTCAAGAAGGCCAGTCCGTCCAAGGGTGTGCTGCGCGAGGACTTCATCGCAGCCGACATCGCACAGAGCTACGCGGAATTCGGCGCCGCCTGCCTCTCGGTGCTGACCGACCGGCAGTTTTTCCAGGGCAGCGTGGACACCCTCAAGCAGGCCAGAGCCTCGTGCCACCTGCCGGTGCTGCGCAAGGACTTCATGGTCGATCCCTATCAGATCTACGAGTCGCGCGCGATCGGCGCCGATGCCATTTTGCTGATCGCGGCCGTGCTCGACGACGCGCAGCTCGCCGAGTTCGAGGCGGTCGCGCGCTCCCTTGACATGGCGGTGCTGGTCGAGGTGCACGACGCGCCCGAACTGGCACGCGCGCTCAGGCTCAAAACCCCCTTGATCGGTATCAACAACCGCAACCTGCGCAGCTTCGAGGTGACGCTGGACACCACGCTGGCGCTGCGCGCCGAGGTGCCGTCCGAGCGGCTGCTGGTGACCGAGAGCGGGATCTTGACGAAGGCCGACGTGCAGAAAATGCGCGCGGCCGGCGTGCACGCCTTCCTGGTCGGCGAGGCGTTCATGCGCGCCGCCGAACCCGGCGAGGCACTGGCGCAGCTGTTCGGTGCCTGAGGGGTTGATCAGATCATTTTCTGATAGCAAACTGAGTTGATGAAACAAGGGTTACAGGCCGATTTGGCGTTTGAAATGGCGCCAGCGCCCGTGGCGACCGCGTCCGGCCCGCTGAATCCGCGGCCGCCAAGCCGGCTTCTGGAATGGGCGCCCAGCCAGTGGCCATTGGACGAGGG
Organism: Burkholderiaceae bacterium; assembly: GCA_004322085.1. Taxonomy (GTDB): domain Bacteria; phylum Pseudomonadota; class Gammaproteobacteria; order Burkholderiales; family Burkholderiaceae_C; genus Rhodoferax_A. The sequence goes on along the minus strand of SCRR01000318.1, from coordinate 820 downwards.
CTGGCAACCCACGGTCGAGCGGTTTCTGGCCAGCGCGTCGGGGCGGCAACTGGCCGCCTTCGTGCAGGGCAGGCTGGCCGATGGCGCCGTGATCTATCCGCCGCAGCCGTTTCGCGCGCTCGAACTGACGCCGCTGGCCGCGGTGCGCGTCGTGATCCTCGGCCAGGATCCGTACCACGGGCCGGGGCAGGGCGAAGGCTTGGCTTTCTCGGTCGCGCCGGGCGTCAAGCTGCCGCCGTCGCTGCGCAACATTTTCAAGGAGCTCCAGCGTGATCTGGGGCTGGCGCTGCCCGTCAATGGTTCCCTGGCGCGCTGGGCAGAACAGGGCGTGCTGCTGCTCAACACCAGCCTCACGGTCGAGAATGGCCAGCCCGCCAGTCACGCCAGGAGAGGTTGGGAAGTACTCACTGACGAACTTATCAAGCTGGTTGCCACAAAGACGGAACCGGTCGTGTTCCTGCTGTGGGGCGCACATGCGCAGGCCAAACACCCGCTGATCGCGGGCGACCGCATGGCCGCGGGTGCGGGTTCGTGCCACCCGGTGCTCGAGGCCAACCATCCCTCGCCTCTGGCGGCGTTGCGTCCGCCACAGCCCTTCATTGGTTGTGGTCATTTCGGGCGCACAAATGCCTTCCTGCGCGGGCTGGGCGAGCCACCGGTGGTGTGGTAAGCCCGGGCTGCAAGAGGCGCCTCGCGTGGTTTTTCATGGCATAATCTGAGGTTCGCCAAAGGAGAGGTGGCCGAGTGGTTAATGGCAGCAGACTGTAAATCTGCCCTCTTACGAGTACGCTGGTTCGAATCCAGCCCTCTCCACCAGCGA
>SCRR01000317.1 GCA_004322085.1 Burkholderiaceae bacterium | reverse complement strand
CTCCTTCGATCGCCGCCCCCGTGCGCCAGCCGGACAGCGCGTTGGCACAGCGCAGCGTCGGCGATTGGCTCATGCGCATGCACGAGGCTTCGCGCAAGCGCGCTTATACCGGAACTTTCGTGGTGTCATCCTCATCGGGTAACCTGTCCAGCGCGCGCATCTGGCACGTCTGCGAAGGCGACCAGCAGATGGAGCGCGTCGAGGCATTGACCGGCGTACCGCGATCCACGTTTCGACGCAACGATCAGGTGGTCACGTTTTTCCCCAAGGCGCACATTGTCAAGACCGAACGGCGCGAGTCGCTCGGCCTGTTTCCCAACCTGCTCAAGTCCGACGACTCGGCGCTCGACCAGTTTTATTCCGCACAGCCGGCAGGCAGTGGCCGCGTGGCCGGTTTTGATGCCAGCGTGGTGCAGCTCAATCCCAGGGACAAGTTACGCTTTGGCTATCGAATCTGGAGTGAAAAGAAATCCGGCCTGGTGGTCAAGCTGCAGACGCTCGACACCAATGGCCGGGTACTCGAGCAGTCCGCCTTTTCCGATCTGCAAATCGATGCGCCGGTCAAGATGAGCGTGCTGGCCCAGATGATGGGTGATACCGCGGGCTACAAAGTCATTCCCACCGAACTTGTCAAGACCACGCCAGCAGCCGAGGGCTGGGCCCTCAAAAACCCGGTGGCCGGATTCAAATCGATGAACTGCTATGACCGACCGATGGCCGCAGATGGCGGCGCAGGCGGCGCATCGGCCAACACCTTGCAGTGGGTTTTTTCGGATGGACTGGCGTCGGTTTCCCTCTTTGTCGAAGCCTACGACCCCAAGCGCCACGCGAAGGAGGTCCATTTGGCCATGGGAGCGACCCAGATGTTGACGAGGCATTTGAGCGAGCCGACAGGTGACTGGTGGATCACCGCCGTGGGCGAAGTACCGCTGCAGACCCTCAAAGCGTTTGTGGATGGCCTGGAACGTACAAAATAGACCTCCAATCCGATTGACTACCTCGATGAACCCTTGAAAGGCCTGTAATGCTTCAGATCAAGTGGAAAAAGATGCGCGTCAGGACCAGCTCGCTGGCGCTGGCCGGTGCGCTCGCGCTCGCGACTGGCACGGTGGCCCTGGTGCCGACCGGGCCGGCGATGGCCCAGACACGTACGCTGCCCGACTTCAGCGACCTGGTGGAACAGGTCGGCCCCTCGGTGGTGAACATCCGCACGCTCGAGAAGATTCCTGCCGACGGCGATGCAAGCGGTGACCCGAACGCGGACATGCAGGAGTTTTTCCGCAGGTTTTTTGGCGTACCCCTGCCCGGCACGCCGCGCCGGGCACCGGCACCGCGCGCGAACCCATCGCAACCGCAAGAAGAGCAGCCACGTGGCGTTGCCTCCGGGTTCATCCTCACGACAGACGGCTACATCATGACCAACGCCCACGTGGTCGATGGCGCCGACGAGGTCATGGTGACGTTGACCGACAAGCGCGAGTTCAAGGCCAAGGTCATCGGTGCCGACAAGCGCAGCGACATTGCGGTATTGAAGATCAACGCTACCGGATTGCCGGCAGTAAAAATCGGCGATGTGAGCAAGCTCAGGGTCGGTGAGTGGGTGATGGCGATCGGCTCACCGTTCGGCCTGGACAACACCGTGACAGCCGGTATCGTCAGTGCCAAGCAGCGCGACACCGGCGACTATCTGCCGTTCATCCAGACCGATGTGGCGATCAATCCGGGCAACTCGGGCGGGCCCCTGATCAATATGCGCGGTGAAGTGGTGGGTATCAACAGCCAGATCTACTCGCGCTCGGGGGGCTTCATGGGGATTTCGTTTGCAATTCCCGTGAACGAGGCGATTCGTGTGAGCGACCAGTTGCGTGCGACGGGGCGCGTCACGCGCGGGCGCATCGGCGTGCAGATCGACGATGTCAGCAAGGATGTGGCCGACGCTATCGGTCTGGGCAAACCCGTCGGGGCATTGGTGCGCGGCGTCGAGGGTGACTCACCGGCCGACAAGGCCGGCGTGCAGCCAGGCGATGTCATCACCCGCTTCGACGGCAAGAGCATCGACAAGGCGAGCGACCTGCCGCGCCTGGTGGGCAACACCAAGCCCGGCACGCACAGCACGCTGACCGTGTTCCGCCGTGGTGCGACCAAGGATCTGGGCATCGTGGTCGCGGAGATCGAGCCCGACAAGACCGTCAAGACGGCAGCCCGCGATGAAAAACCCAAGCCACCCGACATCGCTCAATCACTGGGCCTGTCGGTCAGTGACCTGTCCGCGGATGAGAAAAAAGAGCTCAAACTCAAGGGCGGCGTGAAGGTCGATGCGGTGACCGATGCGGCGCAACGCGCGGGCTTGCGCGAAGGCGACGTGATCGTGGC
>SCRR01000316.1 GCA_004322085.1 Burkholderiaceae bacterium | reverse complement strand
AGGTTTTCATGAGATCCTCCAAATCAGGTTTTGATCAGCCCCGGATGAGGGGTTGAGCCGCGCGAAGCGTCGCGCGCTCCGCAATGTAGTGCATGCCGCCGGGCCATCGCCCAGCGTGGCTTGAAGGCGCCGGCCGGCACGTCGACCGGCGACACGCGCGCTCGACGCCTCGATCCGATTGTCCATCGTAGGGAGAAAGGCGGTCGCCATCGGGGTTTGCCGGGCTGGGCCGCGCAAACCGCGACAATGGGGGCGCATGAACACGCTCCCCGGCCTGCAGTCACTCGGCTTCACCCTGCCCAGTCCGGCCTATCTCTTCGGCGCCATCGTCTTCGGCCTCATCGGCTTTGTAGCCTGGCGCTACGGCAGGAAGGGGCGGCGCCCGCTCACCCAGTGGCTCGGCGTGGCGCTGATGTTCTACCCCTATGCGGTCTCCCGGACCTGGTTGCTGTACGCCGTCGGCGCGGCCTTGTGCGCCGGGCTGTTCTACGACCGTGGCTGAGCGGGCGGCCGCGTCGGCCCGCCAACACACACTCGTTGCTACAGGGACTTGAGGTACTCGGTGAGATCCGACACTTCGGCCGGCGACAACCCCAGCGCCTTTCTGCTGTTGTAGCGCTGCACCACCGCTTCCAGTGTCGGGGCACTGCCGTTGTGGAAATAGGGCGGGTGCTGCCAGACCCCGGCCAGCGGCGTCGTGCGGTACATCTTGGTCGCGCTGCGCGAGGCCCAGCTCGGAACGCCGGGAGCCTCGGGTTCGCCTACCGTCTCGCTGACCAGGTGCAGCCGGATATTGCCGTCCGAGAACAGTGGCCCGCTGTGGCAGGTGACACAGGTCCCGCGGCCATTGAATATCAGCTTGCCGCGCGCGGCCGCCGCGGGGTCAAAGCTGCCCGCGGGCGGCGGTGGCGCAGCGATGCTGAGCTGGTACGCCTGCAGGGCCGGCAGCACGGCCGTGATCAGGTCGTCGGTGCCGTTGGTCACGTTCACGCCCTTGGTGCCAATGCGCGGATCGACGAAGGTGCCGTGGCCGCCCATCTGGGTCACGCCGACGTAGCGGTTCCAGTAGGCGAGGTCGCTGCCGTCGCCGGTCGTGATGATGCTGTGCATGCCGTACAGACCGTACGCGGGCGGAATCACCTGCGGCCCGTTCAAGCCGTCCTGGTTGTAGCGCGGGTCGTACTTGCCTGGCCCCCAAGAGTTGTAGACCGCCTTTTGCAACGCAGTGAGCGCCGGCGACAGCGCAATGATGGCCCCTGGATTGAGATCGCGGTTGGGCCAGCCGTCGAGCCGTTTGCCAATGCCGGGCGCGAATGAATTATCGACCGTGGAATGGCACAGCGCGCAGGTCACGCCCACGCGCGTCAGCATATCCTTGCCGCCGACGGTCTCGACCGTGCCCTTGATACCCACGACGGCGTTGAGCTTGATCAGCGCAATCGTGGTGTCCGGGCTTTTCAGGTCGACGGCCCCGTTCTGGATTCCCTGTATGAGCGCCGCCGGCAAGGCCTGCGAATCCACTTTCAGGCCGACAGCCAGCGCCGTCGTCGGGTCAACCGCGGCGCTGATCACCTGGTTCATCTTGAGGGTGTCGGTCCACTGCGTCTCGTCGCCGAAGGTGTCGTAGCGAAACACCTGTTCCCCCTGCGCGACCAGTGCGGGATCCAGCGGCGCGTTGGCCTCAGGCCCCGACCCACCGCCGCAGCCGGCGACCAGTGCGGTTGCGGCGCTGACCGCGCTCAGCGCGCACCAGCGACGCCAGCGGCGCAGTGACGATGGCCGATGATGTCGAAGTGGCAACGCCGTCAGGGCTGTCCTGGTTCCGGCAGGGAGGGTGGCGCGGTCGGGTGTCATGGTGACGGTCTCC
>SCRR01000315.1 GCA_004322085.1 Burkholderiaceae bacterium | reverse complement strand
TGGATCCGCATGAGTCTGCCCTTTGCGCTGAACCACATCAACCTGTGGCTGCTGCGCGACGAGATGGACGGCCCGAACGGCCCGGTACAGGGCTGGACCATCGTGGACTGCTGCATCAGCCGCGACGAATCCAGGGCCCAGTGGGAGGCTGTTTTTGCGACGCAGCTTGAAGGTCTGCCGGTCCTGCGCGTGATCGTGACGCATATGCACCCGGACCACATCGGGCTGGCATCCTGGCTGTGCGAGCGCTGGCAGGCGCCGCTGTGGATCAGCGCGACCGACTACAACGTGGCGCGCCTGAGCACCCAGAGCACGACCGGCTTCGGCGGAGAGAGCGCCGCGAGGTACTTTGCCTCGCACGGCCTCACGGATCCCGACTCGCTCGAAAAAATCCGCGCCCGCACCAACTACTACCCCAGCATGGTGCCCGACATGCCGCGCAGTTTCCATCGTCTGATGGACGGCTATAGGGTGCGCATCGGCGGGCGCGACTGGCGCTGCATCGCGGGCTACGGCCACGCGCCCGAGCACATCGCACTGCACTGCGCCGAGCTGAACGTGCTGATCGGCGGCGACATGATGCTGCCGCGCATCTCGACCAATGTGAGCGTGTACGACGTCGAGCCCGAAAGCAATGCGCTGACGCTGTTCCTGGCCTCCATCGACAAATTCAAGGCACTGGACGAGGACACGCTGACGCTGCCCTCGCACGGCAAACCTTTCAAGGGCCTGCACACCCGCATAGCGCAGCTGCACGACCACCACCGCGACCGGCTGGCGGAGGTGATGCAGGCGTGCCGGGAAAAGCCCTGCCACGCCGCCGAAATCCTGCCCATCATGTTCAAGCGCCCGCTGGACCTGCACCAGACCACCTTCGCGATGGGCGAGGCGGTCGCGCATTTTCACGCGCTGTGGTACGGCGGCCAACTGCGCCGCACGCTGGGCGGCGACGGCATCTACCGCTTCAGCGCCGTCTGAGCGAGCCGCCTCCCACGCCAGAAACACCGTGGAACCGGCTCCGCCGGGCCACTGGTGTTGCCCCCTGCAAGGGGGTGGCGAAGCGACACGCAATGCGCGCAGCCTGGGGGTGTTTGTCTAACTCCAGCGCGGCAGTGCCTCGTCCTTAAGCTGGCCGCGCAGCTCGGCGTAGTCGGGCACGACAGTGCGGACCGTGTCCCAGAAGAGCGGGCTGTGATTCATCACGCGCAGATGGCTCAGCTCGTGCGCGACGACGTAGTCGATGATAGGCTGGCGAAAATGGATCAGGCGCCAGTGCAGGCGGATCGAGCCATCGGCGCTGGCACTGCCCCAGCGGGTACCGGCACTGCTCAGGCTCAGGCGGCGCCACTGCACGCCCAGCGGCGGCGCAAAGTGGTTCAACCGCTCGGTGAAGATACGCTTGGCCTGGCGCATCAGCCAGGCCTGCACGGCATCGCGGATCTGCGCAGGCGTGGCACTGAGCGGCAACCCGATGTGCAGGGCCAGGTGCGCCGCGCCAGCACTCGTGCCAGTGTGAAGCACGGCGCCCGCTTCGCTGAAGGCGTGGCGCGGATCGAGCACGATCACGACGCGGTCCCCCAGAAACGGCACGGTGGCACCGTTCTTCCACTCGATCCGGTTCGATTCGAGC
>SCRR01000314.1 GCA_004322085.1 Burkholderiaceae bacterium | reverse complement strand
GCTCCACTGTCCTCACGGCTACGGCAAAACCAAGCTGAACAACAGCTACTTTGAAAGAGCGTTGGGCGTTACCGCCACCACCCGGAACTGGCGCACGGTGCTGGCGCTGCAGCAGCTTTGCCACACATCCTGAAGCCGCACGCTATGCGGCGCTGCCCAGCGCTTCCCAGCGCTCGAGCGCGTTCATCAACTGCTGCTCGATCTGCGCCGTTCGCGCGTGCAGTTCGGCCGCGCGTGCGGCATCGCGCGTGTACAGGCTGGCGTCGGCGAGCTGTTCGGCAATCGACTGTTGCTCGGCTTCGAGCGCCTCGATGTGCGCGGGCAGGCCGTCGAGTTCGCGCTGCTCCTTGTAGCTAAGCTTCTTTTTTAAGAGCGAAGTGCGCCCGTCCATATTGGGTTTGGCGGTGATTTTGTTCTGTACTGGCGCTGCGGACACAGCGGGCGCCGACGGCGCCAGTTCGCGCGTGCGCCGGGACTGCACGAGCCAGTCCTGCACGCTGCCTTCATATTCACGCCAGAAACCGGGGCGCGCAGGTTCGGCCTCGCAGGCGATGATGCTGGTCACCACGTTGTCAAGAAAAGTGCGGTCGTGGCTGACCAGGAATACCGTGCCCTCGTAGTTCTGCAGCAGGTCTTCGAGCAGCTCGAGCGTGTCAATGTCCAGGTCGTTCGTCGGCTCGTCCAGCACCAGCACATTGGCAGGGCGCGCAAACAGGCGCGCCAGCAGCAGCCGGTTGCGCTCGCCGCCGGAGAGCGAACGCACTGGCGAGTTGGCACGCGCCGGCGAGAACAGGAAGTCGCCCAGGTAGCTCTTGACGTGCTGGCGCTTGGCCCCGATCTCGATCCACTCGCTGCCGGGGCTGATGAAATCCTCCAGCGTGGCGTCCAGATCGAGCGTGTTGCGCATCTGGTCGAAGTACGCGACTTTTAAATTGGTGCCCTGGCGCAATTTGCCGCTGTCGGGCGCGAGTTCGCCCAGGATCAGTTTCAGCAGAGTGGTCTTGCCCGCGCCATTCGGGCCCAGCAGGCCCACCTTGTCGCCGCGCAGTATCGTGGCGCTGAAGTCCTTGACGATGATCTTTTCGCCGAAGGCCTTGCTCACGCGCGTCAGCTCGGCCACGATCTTGCCGCTGGACTGGCCCATGGCGACATCGAGGTTGACGCTGCCCAGCGCCTCGCGCCGTGCCGCACGGCGCTCGCGCAGCTTTTCGAGCCGCGTGATGCGGCCTTGCGCGCGGGTGCGGCGCGCCTCCACGCCCTTGCGAATCCAGACCTCTTCTTGCGCCAGCAGTTTGTCGGCGCGCGCGTTGAGGACCGCCTCCTGTGCCAGCTGCTCTTCCTTCTGCAGCAGGTACTGGCCGAAATTGCCGGGGTACGAGCGCAGCAGGCCGCGATCGAGTTCGACGATGCGCGTGGCCACGCGGTCCAGAAACGTTCGATCGTGCGTGATGGTGACGATGCTGCCCTTGAAATCGACCAGCAGATCTTCCAGCCATTCGATCGAGTCCAGGTCCAGGTGGTTGGTCGGCTCGTCGAGCAGCAGCACATCGGGCTTGGCCACCAGCGCCTGCGCCAGTGCCACGCGTTTGCGCGTGCCGCCCGACAGGGTGCCGATGATGGCCTGCGGGTCCAGGTGCAGCCGGTGCAGGGTTTCTTCGACGCGCTGCTCCCAGTTCCAGGCATCGAAGGCCTCGATCTGCGATTGCAAGGCGTTCAGGTCGACCCCGTCGGCGCCCGACAGATATTGCTCCCGCAGGGTGATTGCCGCGGCCAGCCCTGCACTTGCCGCTATAAAAACGGTAGTATCCGGGTCCAGCTGGGGTTCCTGCGCGACCAACGCGATGCGCAGCCCGTTCTGGACCTGCAGCGTGCCGTCGTCGGGTTTTTCGAGCCCGCCCAGGATTTTGAGCAGCGAGGACTTGCCCGCGCCGTTGCGCCCGATCAGGCCCACGCGTTCCGCGGATTCGAGTGAAAAACCGGTCTTGTCGAGCAGTGCGACATGTCCGAATGCCAGTTGGGCGTCGAGAAGGGTGATGAGTGCCATGCAGGCAGCGATTATCCTGCGCGTGGAGCGGACGCCATCCCTGCCGCGCGCGTCATCGCGGCTCTATAGTGGAGCGCCGGCGGCAACGCGCCCACTTTCAAGGAGATTTTGTGGAACTGCAAATCAACGGTGAACCCGTGCAGGTAGATGCCGAGCCCGACATGCCCCTGCTGTGGGTGCTGCGCGATGTGCTGAACCTGACGGGCACCAAATTCGGCTGCGGCGTGGCGGCGTGCGGCGCCTGCACCGTGCATATCGACGGCCAGGCCGTGCGCTCGTGCGTGTTGCCGGCGGCGGCGGCGCAGGGCAAGCACATCCGCACCATCGAGGCGCTGGGCACACCCGAGCATCCGCATCCGCTGCAGGCTGCGTGGATTGCCGAACAGGTGCCGCAATGCGGCTACTGCCAGAGCGGCATGCTGATGGCCGCCGCCGCGCTTTTGCAGGCGAATTCTCATCCCACGGATGCGGACATCGATGAGGTCATGACCAACATCTGTCGCTGCGGCACCTACCAGCGCGTGCGGGCCGCGATCCACCGCGCGGCCGGGGATCGTGAGCCAGCCCATGATCCTGCGAGTTTGCGTCCCGTAGCCTGGGCGCTGGCCGATGCCGGGAGCCGCGCATGAGGCGCCGCGCCTGGCTGCTGAGTGCGGCGGGCGCCGCCGGCGCATTGGTGGTCGGCTGGGGCGTCCTGCCCGCGCGCTCGCGCCTGGGCTCGCCCCATTTAATGCTGGCCGCAGCGGGCAATGTGGCGCTGAACGGCTGGATCAAGATTGCCGCGGACGGCAGCGTTGTGGTGGCGATGGCGCGCAGCGAGATGGGGCAGGGCGTGTACACCGCGCTGCCGATGCTCGCGGCAGAAGAACTGGACGTGCCCTTGAGCCGCGTGCGCATCGAGCAGGCGGGTTTTGACTCGATTTATGGCAACGTCGCCATGCTGGAGGAAAGCCTGCCGTTCCATCCCAACGAACTGGCCCCCGGCGCCGAGCCGTTGAAGGTCCGGGCCGCGCGGTGGATGGTTGGCAAGGTGGCGCGCGAACTGGGTATCAACGCCACCGGCGGCTCGTCCAGCGTGGCCGATCTATGGGACGTGCTGCGCCTGGCGGCGGCCTCGGCACGGTCCAGCCTGCTCGGGGCGGCATCGCTGCAGTGGAAGCTGCCGCTGGCCGAGCTATCGGTCAAGGACGGCGTGGTGTCCCACCCGTCCGGCAAATCTGCCAGCTACGGTGAGTTGGCGAAATTTGCGGCTGCCACGCCACCGGGCGACGTCACACTCAAGGCCCGCAATGACTGGGCGCTGATCGGCCAGCCCGCGCCGCGCCTGGATGTGCCCGCCAAGGTCAATGGCAGCGCGCGCTACGGACTGGACGCGCGCCCATCCGGCCTGCTGTACGCCGCTATCCGCCTGTGCCCGATGCTCGGCGGCACGCCCGGGACCGTCAATGCCGCTGCGGCGCTGGCATTGCCCGGGGTGCAGCAACTGGTGCCGCTGCCCGCCTTTGCCGGCTCGACCGCGGGGTTCGCGGTAGTCGGCAAGACCACCTGGCACGCGCGCCAGGGGGTGCAGGCCGTTAGTGTGCAATGGCAGCAGCGTGCAGCTGGGGCGCTGGATTCGAAGCAGATCGAGAACGAGCTGGTGGCCGCCCTCAAAGCGGGAAAGGGCACCACGTTCTACAGCCAGGGTGATATCGACACGGCGGAAGCCGGCGCGGCGCGCCTGGTGCAGGCGTCCTATCACGCTCCCTATCTGGCCCACGCCACGATGGAGCCGATGAACTGCACGGCGCAGGTGCAAGGCGGCAAGGTCGAAGTCTGGGCGCCGACGCAGGCGCCGGGCGCGGCGCGCGCGATCGCGGCCAAGGTGGCCGGTGTGTCACCCGACCAGGTCACTCTGCATGTCACGCTGTTGGGTGGCGGTTTTGGCCGCCGACTGGACGTGGACTACGTCGCGCAGGCGGTGCATGTGGCGGTGGCGTGCGGCGGGCGCCCGGTGCAGCTCGCCTGGTCGCGCGAGGAAGACACAACGCATGATTTTTACCGGCCGATGAATGTGGCCCATCTGCGGGCGGCGCTGGATGGGCAGGGCCAGGTGCAGAGCCTGCGCGTCCACTCGGCTGGTGACGCCATCACGCCGCGCTGGATGCAGCGCGCCATTCCCTATCTGTCGGGCCCGTTCGACCTGCCCGACAAGACCACCGATGAGGGTCTGTTCGATCAGCCCTACGGCTTCGCGCACCAGCACATGGCGCACGTTGCTACGCGCATGGGCGTGCCGGTGGGCTACTGGCGCTCGGTCGGGCATTCGCACAACGCATTCTTCATCGAGAGCTTCATGGACGAACTCGCGGTGCAGACGCACCAGGATCCGGTCGAGTTTCGGCGCGGCTTGCTCGGGCAGTCGCCGCGGCATCTGGCGGTGCTGAACTTGGCCGCCACGAAGGCGGGCTGGGGCGGCAATCTGGCGTCCGGGCACGCGCGCGGCGTCGCGCTGCACGAGTCTTTCGGCTCCATCGTGGCGCAAGTGGTCGAGGTGTCCCTGCAGGAGGGCGCGCCGCGCGTGCATCGCGTGGTCTGCGCCATCGACTGCGGCACCGTGGTGAATCCCAACATCGTGACGCAGCAGTTGCAGGGCGCGATCATTTTTGGCCTGACGGCAGCGCTGTATAGCACGATCGATATCGAGGGCGGCCAGGTGCGTCAGCACAATTTCCCCGACTATCCCATGGTCAGGCTGGCACAGGCACCGCAGGTCGAGAGCTGGATCGTGCCCAGCGAGCGGCCGCCCGGTGGCGTCGGTGAACCGGGCGTGCCGCCGCTGGCCCCGGCGGTCGGCAATGCCCTGTTTCTGCTCACCGGAAAACGCAGCCGCTCGCTGCCGCTGCCAGGGGCGTAGGCCGACAACCGGCCACTCGCTGGCGCCGGCACGCCTTGGAACACCGCGCCGGCCGCCAACTGATGTTTCCGTGGTATAGTTCCCGGCTCTGCACAAACCGACGCCACTTGGTGCGGGCCGCGACAAGCGGAAAGAGCAGAGAAAAAACTTGAAGTTCGACAGGAGTGAGAAATCCGGTATAGAATTCAAGGCTCCGCTGAACGCAGCAAGCAGGACAAGTCAGGTACTGAATTGATCTGCAGGCGCGATAGCGAAGGGGACAAAAAAGTTTCGTTAAGTTGACCGGGTTGAAAAAACGGTATATAATTCGAGGCTATGCTGATCACAGCAAAACGCAAAACAGATGATGCTTTGCGAGGTTCGTTAAAAACATACAGCCGATAAGCGTGGGCGTTTGAAGGCGATTGCCAAGTTCTTCGGAACCAAGTCTTAATTGACTTGCAAACGCTCATGAGAATAGAAGTGAAGTTCACTTCAATTCCGTTTTTATGAGTAGCCTGAGAAATCAGGCTAAAAATTCAAGATCGAACTATAGAGTTTGATCCTGGCTCAGATTGAACGCTGGCGGCATGCCTTACACATGCAAGTCGAACGGCAGCACGGGAGCAATCCTGGTGGCGAGTGGCGAACGG
>SCRR01000313.1 GCA_004322085.1 Burkholderiaceae bacterium | reverse complement strand
GGAGTTGCTGCGCATCGACGCCCGCGCCGCGGGCGAACTGGCCGCCGCGAGTGCGGCCCAGGTCCGCGCCGCGCAGGCCTCCCTGAGTGTGGCGTCTGCCGACTATGAAAGGCAGAAGCAACTGTTCCAAAGGCAGTACATCAGCCAGTCTGCGCTGGACCGGGCCAGGGGCCAATTCGAGGCTGCGCGAGCCCAGGTGTGGGCACTACAAGCGCAAGCCGGTGCAACTCATGCTCAATCGAGTTTTTTTGTCGTCACAGCCCCCTACGCAGGTGTGGTCAGTGCTGTACCGGTCTCGCTGGGTGACATGGCCACCCCCGGTCGTTTGCTGGTGACCCTGTACGACCCCTCGGCGTTGCGCGTGACGGCCGCCATACCTCAATCAGCGCTTGCAGGTGCTCCCGACGGCAAAGGCCTGCGGCTCCAACTGCCCGGAGCACCAGCCAGCCAGAGCCGGCTTGAGCCCGCTTCGGTACAAATTCTGCCGGCGGCCGATGCGGCCACCCACACGCTGCAGGTACGTCTCGGCTTGCCCGCGAGCGTGAAAGACGTGGTGCCAGGCATGTTTGCACGGGTGTGGCTGCCGGCCACGGCGGCGAGCAGCGGGCGCGCTCGCCTGTATGTTCCCGCGAGTGCCGTGGTTCGGCGCGCGGAGATGACCGGGCTGTATGTGGTTGATGCCCAGGGACGCGCGCTCCTGCGACAAGTCAGGTTGGGACCGCTCGACGGCGACCGCATCGAGGTGCTGAGCGGCGTCGGAAAAGGTGAAAGAGTTGCCGCCGATCCGCAGGCGGCAGCCCGGGCGAACTGACATGACCGAGCCATCCGCCATGGGAATCGCCGGCCGCCTGGCCGCACGCTTTCAGAGTGCCAAGATCACGCCGCTGCTGGCCCTGCTGGCGCTGCTGCTCGGACTGTTTGCCGTGCTCGTGACACCACGCGAGGAAGAGCCGCAGATCAACGTCACCATGGCCAATGTGTTGATTCCATTCCCGGGCGCGGCGGTGACCGACGTCGAGCAAATGGTGGCGGGGCCAGCCGAACAGGTGCTGTCCCAGATGGAGGGTGTCGAGCACGTGATGTCGGTTTCGCAGCCGGGCCTGGCGCTGCTCACCGTGCAATTCAAGGTCGGGGTGCCGCGCACCGAGGCCCTGGTGCGTCTGTACAACACCATCAATTCGAACGCCGACTGGCTACCCAAGGGCTTGGGCGTGCTCGATCCGATCATCAAGCCTAAAGGCATCGACGATGTGCCCATCGTCACCCTCACGCTGTTCAGCAAAAACCCCGCTACGGGCGCTTTCGACCTGGAGCGCGTCGCGCACAGCATCGAGTCGGACCTCAAACGCGTGCCGGGCACGCGCGAGGTGACGACCATCGGTGGACCGGGGCGCGCGGTGCTGGTCGAGATTGATCCGGCACGCATGACGAGCGCTGGCGTCACGGTGCCGGACCTGCGCCGGGCCCTGCAGTCAGCGAACCTCGGGTTGCCGATCGGTGACCTGATCAGCGGCAACCGTGCGCTCGCGGTTGACGCGGGTCCGTTCCTGCGCCAAGCCAGCGAGGTTGCAGACCTGGTGGTTGGCGTTCACGGCGGCAAACCGGTCTTTCTGCGTGACGTGGCCAGCGTACGCGACGGGCCCTTGCCGCCCAGTCGCTACGTCTGGTTCGGCTCGCCCGCCAGAGATGGAGCGGCGGCCACCGAATATCCTGCGGTCACGATAGCGATCACCAAAAAGGCGGGAGAAAACGCCATCAACGTGGCCGACGCGCTGATGCGCCGTGTGGATGTCCTGCGCAACACGGTCATTCCGGCCGATGTGACCGTGGACGAGACGCGCAACTACGGCGCCACCGCGAACGACAAGGCCGAAAAACTCATCCACAAGCTGCTGTTCGTGACCGCGCTGGTTGTGGCGCTGGTTTTCTTCGCATTGGGCTGGCGCGAAGCGGCCATCGTCGGTAGCGCGGTGGTTCTGACACTGACGGTGACGCTGTTTGCCTCCTGGGCCTGGGGTTTCACGCTGAATCGGGTCTCACTGTTCGCGCTGATCTTCTCGATCGGCATCCTGGTCGACGACGCGATTGTGGTAGTCGAAAACAT
>SCRR01000312.1 GCA_004322085.1 Burkholderiaceae bacterium | reverse complement strand
ATAGATGTTGCCCGCCACCTTGAGGTCGAACAGGTCGGCGCCATGCTGCGTATCGTCGAACGCAAAGGCCACGGTCTGGTAGATCGGCACGGCCACCGACTTGGTGGTGGGATCGGGGCTGTAGCCGGCATGGACGGCAAGGGTTTCAATCTTCATTGGTTGCGCTCCAGCAAAACGTAGGATCGTAGAGCGCCTGCAGCCCCGTGTCGACAACTAAAAGGTTACAAGCTCATAACCCGAGGCCATGACAGATCGCCAGCGTGGCAGTGGACTGGTTCATCGTGTAGAAATGCAGGCCCGGCGCGCCGGCGCCGCGCAGCAGGGCGCATAGCTCGGTCACCACGTCCAGGCCGAACGCGCGGATGGCGGCACTGTCGTCGCCAAAGCTTTGCAGGCGCAGGCGGATCCAGCGCGGAATTTCGGCGCCGCAGGCATCGGAAAACCGCATCAACTGCGTCGAACTGGTGATCGGCATGATGCCGGGCACCACCGGCACGTCGAGTCCGAGCTTGCGGGTCTCGTCCACGAAGCGCAGATAGGCGGGCACGCTGTAGAAATATTGCGTGATGGCCGAATCGGCCCCCGCTTTCACCTTCGCGGCAAAGGCCTGCAGATCGGCCTGCGGGGACCTGGCCTGCGGGTGGACCTCGGGATAGGCGGCCACTTCGATATGAAAGTGATCGCCCGTCTCGGCGCGGATGAAGGCGACGAGGTCGCTCGCATGGTGGAACTCGCTCCCAGTGCCGTAGCCGCTCGGCAGGTCGCCGCGCAGGGCCACGAGCCGGCGCACCTTCATCGCCTTGAGTTGACCCAGTTGCTCACGCACGGAGGCGCGCGTCGCACCGATACAGGAGAAATGCGACGCGGCCGCTACCCCTTCGGCCAGGATTTCGCGCACCGCGGCAAAGGTGCCCTCCTGGGTGGAGCCACCCGCGCCGTAGGTGACCGAGCAAAACTCGGGCTTTTGCGCGTAAAGGGCCTGACGCACCACGCGCAGCTTCTGCACGCCTTCGGGCGTCTTGGGCGGGAAGAATTCAAAACTGACCGGTAACGGAGATGACTGGCTCATGATGGGGTCCCTGCTGGATTCGTGGCCGATGACTTAGTGGCGTAGACAAAGAATTCGCGGTTGCCGTCGCCGCCCGTGATGGCGCTCTCAAACCAGCCCAGCACTTGCATGCTCAAGCCTGCCAGGCAATCGCGCAGGCGCTGCTCGACCACCATGTAGAGCGCCGCGTCACGCACGATGCCGCCCTTGCCGACCTGGCCCGGCTGCAACTCGAACTGCGGCTTGACCAGCAGCAGCAGCGCGCCCTGCGGCGCCAGCAGGGGCACCAGCGCCGGCAGCACCAGCGTGAGCGAGATGAACGACAGATCGCCCACGATCACCTCGAAATCCGCATCAAATGAGGCTACAACCTTTTCCTCATCTGCACAATGCGCTACTAAGTCAGTAGTATTCAAGGTTCTGGCATTGACCCCTTCGATGCAGACCACGCGCGCCTCGCGGCGCAAGGTCGGATGCAACTGGCCATGCCCGACGTCCACGCCGACCACGCTGGCCGCGCCATGCTGCAGCAGGCAATCGGTGAAGCCGCCGGTCGATTGGCCGACGTCCAGACAGCGCTTGCCCGTGACGCTCAGATAAGTCTGGCGCAGCGCGCCTTCGAGCTTGAGACCGCCGCGCGAGACGTAGCGCGCCTCGGCGGCGTCCAGCAGTTCGAGCTCGGCGGTTTCGGGCAGATCGTCGCGGTTCTTCGCCACGCTTCGCCAGGCATTGCCGCTGTCGGCATCGCGCCAGCGCAAGCCGCCCGCGAT
>SCRR01000311.1 GCA_004322085.1 Burkholderiaceae bacterium | reverse complement strand
TGCGCCAACGCCGTACCTGCTCCTGAAATACTCGGGCGTCCAGGCTTGCGGCGCGCAACCCGAGCCGTTCAGGCCGTGCAGCTTGTGCCCGTCCCACAGGATGCAGAAGGCATCGCTGCCAAGCCCGTTGCCGGTCGGCTCCACCAGCGTCATCAAGGCGGCCGTGGCGATCGCGGCGTCGACCGCGTTGCCGCCTTGCTGCAGGATGCGCAGCCCGGCCTGAGCCGCCAATGGATGCGAGGTGGCGACGACATTGCGCGCGAACACCGGAATGCGCGTTGACGGATAGGGGTTGGTGTAATCGAATTTCATGATGCCCGATTCTGATCTTTTGGCGAAAAGTGTGTTCTATGCAACGTGCGCCGCGCGGCGCTCAGTCGAGCGGCGGCGTGGCACTCAGGACCTCTTCCACCGTGGTCAGACCTTCGGCCACGCGCAGCGCGCCGGCCAGGCGCAGCGGGCGCATGCCATCCGTCACGGCCTGGCGCCTGAGCGCACCGAGGTCCGGCGCCTGCGTGACCTGCCCCTTGAAGCTTTCGCTGACGGTCAACAACTCATACAGCCCCATGCGCCCCATGAAACCGGTCATGCGGCAGTCGACACACCCTACCGGCTTGTAGGGACGGTAACCGCCGTTGATCTTCCAGGGCTTGACGATCGCCGCCAGCGCCTCGCGCGAGGTCGCGTCGTCCTTTTGCCGGCACTGCTTGCACAGCGTGCGCACCAGCCGCTGCGCCAGCACGCCCAACACCGTGGCGTTGACCAGGTACGGCGGCACGCCGAGTTCCATCAACCGCGTGATCGCCGAGGGCGCGTCGTTGGTGTGCAGCGTGGAGAACACCAGGTGCCCGGTCAGGGCGGCCTGGATCGCCATCTCGGCGGTGGCGAGATCGCGAATTTCACCCACCATGATGATGTCCGGGTCCTGCCGCATCAGCGCGCGCAGGCCCTCGGTAAAACCAAAATCGAGCTGCGTCTGCACCTGCGTCTGGTTGAACGACGGCTCGATCATCTCGATCGGGTCCTCGATCGTGCTGACGTTCACCTCTTCGGTCGCGATCCGCTTGAGCGTGGAGTACAGCGTGGTGGTCTTGCCCGAGCCGGTCGGGCCGGTCACCAGAATCACCCCGTTGGGGCGCTTGACCAGCGCTTCCCAGCGCTCGGCATCGTGCGACGAGAAGCCCAGCGCATCCAGATCCTTGACGGTGGTGTCGGGGTCGAAAATCCGCATCACCATCTTCTCGCCGAACGCGGTGGGCAAGGTGGACAGGCGCATCTCGATCTCTTCGCCGCGCGGGTTGCGCGTCTTGATGCGGCCATCCAGCGGGCGGCGCTTTTCCATCACGTCCATGCGTCCGAGCAGCTTGATGCGCGCCGTCATGGCGTTGAGCACGCCCATGGGCATCTGGTACACCGGGTGCAGCACGCCGTCGATGCGGAAACGGATCACGCCCTGCTCGCGGCGCGGTTCCAGGTGAATGTCGCTGGCGCGCTGGTCGAACGCATACTGCCACAGCCAGTCCACCACACGTACCACGCCCTGGTCGTTGGCGTCGAGCTGCTTGCTGGTGTTGCCGAGTTCGACCAGTTGCTCGAAGCTGGCCGCACCGTTGCCGGAGCCCGCTTTTTGCGCGGCGCGCACGGATTTCGCCAGCGCGAAAAACTCGGCCGTGAAACGCTGGATCTCCTGCGGACTGGCGACGACCCGGCGCACGCCGCGGCGCGCCTGGCGCTCGACCTCGGCCACCCAGTCGGTGATGAAGGGCTCGGCCGTGGCGACCACCACCTCGGTCGCCGTGACCTGCACCGGCAGCACGCGATGGCGTTCGGCGTAGGCCGCACTCATGACATCAGCCACCTTGCCCACATCCACCTTCAACGGGTCGATACGCAGGTAATCAAACCCGGCGCGCCCGGCCAGCCACTGGGTCAGCGCTTCGATGTCCAGCGGCTTGCCGTCGCTGCTACGCTGCATCGCCACGCTGGCCAGACGCACCAGCGGATGCTGTGCGCTCTCGGCCTGCGAGCAGCGCGCGATGGTGCGGCGCGCTTCCTCGGCGGAAATCACCCCGTCCGCGTTCAGCCACTCGACCATGCGGCGCCAGTCCAGCGGCCCTGCCGGGACGGGTTTGGTGGAAGGCGAATGTTTGGCAGGTTGCAGGGTGGCGCTCATGGAGGGGGTTCGGTTGGGTCAGGGTTGCAGGGGTTTGAACACCCGCAGCCACTTGGGTGCGGGCAGATGCCACAGAGTCTGGATGGTTTCGGCACGCGCGGCAAGCTGCGCCCGCTTGAGAAACTGGGGTGTGCGCAGCGCAAGCACCACGGTGTTGCCCTCGCGCGTCGGCTTGAAGGCCCAGACCGCCGGCGCACCGAAGGCCGACGCGATCTTTTCGAGACTGCGCTGGAAGCTTGACGAGCGCCCGAACAGGTTCACCGTCATGCAGCCGTCCTCGGTGAGCAGGCGGCGGCAATCAGCATAGAAGTCCTCGCCGTCGAGCACCGGCGCGGCGGCCTCGTGGTCGTACAGGTCCACCTGCAGCGCGTCCACCGTGCCGTGCCAGTGCGGGTGCCGTGCCACCTCCCCCGCGTCGCCCAGCACCACCTGCAGCCGCGCATCGTCGGGCGGCAGCTTGAACCACAGGCGGCAGGCCGCCACGACCTGCGGATTGAGCTCGATCGCCGTGGTCTTCATGCGCAGCTTCTTGCGGCAGAACTTGGTCAGCGTGGCGGCGCCCAGGCCGAGCTGCATGGCGTGGCGTTTGGCGACACTGGCGGGATCGACAAACAGCAGCCAGGCCATCATGCGCTGCA
>SCRR01000026.1 GCA_004322085.1 Burkholderiaceae bacterium | reverse complement strand
ACACCGCAAGGAACTGGGCGTCACGCCGCGCAAGATTTCTGACGAGGAAATCGTGCAGCGCCTGGTGTATTCGCTGGTCAACGAAGCGGCCCGCATCCTCGAAGAAGGCATCGCGTCCAAGGCCGGCGACATCGACATGGTCTACCTCACCGGCTACGGCTTCCCGCTGTGGCGCGGCGGCCCCATGCAGTACGCCGACCAGGTCGGCCTGTTCAACGTGGTGCAGTCCATGCACCGCTTCGCCCAGAACCCGCTAGACGATGCCAAATTCTGGCAACCCGCGCCGCTGCTCGCCAGGCTGGTTGCCGAAGGCAAGACGTTCAACCCATAAGGACCATCATGACCTCAGCCGTAATTGTTTCCACCGCCCGCACGCCGCTCGCCAAGAGTTGGAAAGGTTCCTTCAACATGACGCACGGCGCCACCCTGGGTGGCCACGCGGTGCAGAACGCGATCAGCAGGGCCGGCATCGAGCCCGCCGAAGTCGAAGACGTGATCATGGGCTGCGCCAACCCAGAAGGCGCAACCGGCGCCAACATCGCGCGCCAGATTGCGCTGCGTGCAGGCTGCCCCGTGACCGTGTCGGGCACCACGGTGAACCGCTTTTGCTCGTCCGGCCTGCAGACCATTGCGCTCGCGGCGCAACGCATCATTGCCGGCGAGGCCGACGTGTTCGTCGCGGGCGGCGTGGAGAGCATCTCCTGCGTGCAAAACGAGATGAATCATCACATGCTGGCCGACCCCTGGCTCGTGAAAAACAAGCCCGAGATCTACTGGAGCATGCTGCAGACGGCCGAGCAGGTCGCCAAGCGCTACCACATCGGGCGTGATGCGATGGACGAGTACGGCGCTGCGAGCCAGCAGAAGGCTACCGCCTCGCTGGAGGCAGGCATGTTCAAGGACGAGATCGCGCCGATTACCGTCACCGCCGGCGTGGCGGACCCGGTCATGGGCCTGCGCACCAAGGAAGTCACCGTCAGCAATGACGAGGGCATCCGCCCGGGCACGACCAAGGAAGGCATCAGCGGCATCAAGCCTGCGCTCCCCGGTGGACTGATCGCAGCCGGCAACGCCAGCCAGTTCTCCGACGGCGCAGGCGCCTGCGTGCTCATGAACGAGACGCTGGCCGAGAAAAAAGGCCTCAAGCCGCTCGGGCGTTTCCTCGGTTTTGCCGTAGCGGGATGCGAGCCCGACGAGATGGGGATCGGCCCGGTCTTTGCCATCCCCAAGGTGCTGGCGCGCCTGGGCCTGAAAATTTCCGACATCGACCTGTGGGAACTCAACGAAGCGTTCGCCGTGCAGGTCATCTACTGCCGTGACAAGCTCGGTATCCCGAACGAGCGCCTCAACGTGAACGGCGGTGCCATCGCCGTGGGCCACCCGTATGGCGTGACCGGCCAGCGCCTGACCGGCCATGCCTTGATCGAGGGCAAGCGCCGCGGTGCCAAGCGTGTGTGCGTGACCATGTGCATTGGCGGGGGCATGGGCGCGGCAGGTGTTTTCGAAGTGCTCTGACGCACTGAATCCACTGGGGCGACCGGTGCAATGATGAGCGAAGCCGGTGGCCTCAATGCCGGCGGTTTGCTCAGGCTGCTTCAAACCTTATAGCTACTGTCGAAAGTGGGTGTTGGGCTGGCGGCTGTTTTGATTGGAAATTCCATGTCCCTTCGTCCCACTCTCGATTTTCTTCTGTACCACTGGCTGGATGCGCCATCGCTGAGCCAGCGCGCGCGTTTTGCCGACCATTCGCGCGAGACTTTTGACGCCGTGCTCGACACCTGCGAGCGCATCGCGCGCGAAAAGTACGCGCCGTTCAATCGCGTCGTGGACACCCAGGAGCCGCATTTCGACGGCGAGAAGGTGATCCTGCCGCAGGCCACACACGACGCGCACAAGGCCTTCGTCGAGTCCGGCATGATGAGCGCCGCGCAGGGTTACGACATCGGCGGCATGCAGTTGCCCTACACCGTGCAGGCGGCGGCCAACAGCTTCTTCGCGATGGCCTCGGTCAGCATCGGCTCCAACATGCTGACCAGCGGCAACGCGAACCTGCTGCTGGTGCACGGCACCGAAATGCAAAAAGACGTGTTCGCGAAGAACGAGTTTTCCGGCCGCTGGGCCGGCACCATGTGCCTGTCGGAGCCGCAGGCCGGCTCCAGCCTGAGCGACGTCGCGACGCGCGCCGTTCCCGACGAGGCCCCTTCGGTGGCCGCCGACGGCGCCGTGCCGTGGGATCAGGACCCGCTCGGCCCGCGCTATCGACTCACCGGCAACAAGATGTGGATCTCTTCAGGCGACCACGAGCTGACCGAGAACATCGTGCACATCGTGCTCGCCAAGATCCCCGACGAGAACGGCAAGCTGGTGCCGGGCACGCGCGGCATCTCGCTGTTCATCGTGCCCAAGAAGATGGTCGACACCGAGGGCCGCCTGACCGGCGAACGCAACGACGTGGCGCTGGCCGGCCTGAATCACAAACTGGGTTGGCGCGGCACCACCAACACCTTGCTCAACTTTGGTGAAGGCAAGTACCCCGTAGCTGGCCAGGCGGGTGCCGTGGGTTACCTCGTGGGCCAACCCGGCAAGGGACTGCACTGCATGTTCCACATGATGAACGAGGCGCGCATCGGCGTCGGCATGGCGGCCACCATGCTGGGCATGGCGGGCTACCA
>SCRR01000310.1 GCA_004322085.1 Burkholderiaceae bacterium | reverse complement strand
GCTACCAGCTCACCGAATCCGACGTGCTGGGCTGCGCCAGTTTCGACGACAGCATCGGTGTGAACGGCTGGCCGCTGGAGCTGCACCTGAAGGGCGACGTCGAGTTCCGCTGGCCCCCGATTCCCGCAAGCCGTGGCTTCAATCAGCTGCCCTACCGCATGCTCGTGCCGCTCGCCGGCGCCGAGCCGCCTCAAGCCGGCGACGCCCCCTCGGGGGGCAGCGCGAAGCGCGTGGGGGCTCCTGTGACATTGGACAACCTGTGGGTCGCGGGCCGTTGCGCCTCCATGACGCACGAAGCCCAATCGGCCGCGCGCGTCACGGGCGCCTGCTTCGTCATGGGCCAAGCGGCGGGCATCGCAGCCGACCTTGCGTTGAAGTCAGACACCACGGCCGCCCAAGTTGACACCACAGCGTTACAGGGACGCCTTGAGGCCGAGGGCGCCTGGCTCGGCACCCACCCCATGTGATTTGATCTGGCAGGAGAAATCATGAATGCTCCCCACCCCGACGCCGCCATGCGCCAGCAGCTGTACAGCGACATGGCGCCCCTCAACCTGACTCCGCTGTGGGAGTCTTTGCATGCACTGGTACCGCTCAAACCCGCATCCCCGTGTGTTCCGACACTATGGAAATATGAGCATGTGCGACCCTTCCTGATGCGTGCGGGTGAGGCCATCACGGCCGAGGAGGCGGTGCGCCGCGTGCTGGTACTCGAAAACCCCGGCCTGCCCGGGCAATCCAGCATCACGCAGTCGCTCTACGCCGGTTTGCAGCTCATCCTGCCGGGCGAGGTGGCGCCAAGCCATCGCCACGTTCAAAGCGCACTGCGTTTCATTGTCGAGGGCACAGGCGCCTACACCGCGGTGAATGGGGAACGCGCCACCATGCGGCCCGGCGATTTCATCATCACGCCGAGCTGGACCTTTCACGACCACGGCAGCAAGGCCGCCGGGCCCGTGGTCTGGCTTGACGGGCTCGACATTCCGCTGGTGCGCTTCCTCGACGCCGGCTTCGCCGAGAACGACACGCGCAAGTCGCAAACCGTCATGCGTGCCGAGGGCACCAGCCTGGCGCGTTACGGCCACAACATGGCCCCGGTGCGCGGCGACGGGCCTTTTGGCCTGACCTCGCCGATCTTCAGCTACCCCTACGAGCGCAGTCGCGAGGCGCTGCAAAGACTGGAGCGCGATGCGCCGGTGGACGACTGGGACGGTGTCAAACTGCGCTACATCAACCCGCTCACGGGCGGCTCGCCCATGCCGACCATGGCAACCTTCATGCAGCGGCTGCCAGCCGGCTTCGACGGCAGGCCGTGGCGCCAGACCGACGGCGCCGTGTTCAGCGTGGTGGAAGGCCACGGCGAAGTGCTGATCGAGCGCGACGGGCCAAGCCAGCGTTTCAAATACGGCCCGCGCGATCACTTCGTCATCCCGTCGTGGCACACCGCGCGCCTCAAGTCGTCAGCAGGCTGTGTGCTGTTCAGTTTTTCCGATCGTCCGGTGTATCAGGCGCTCGGCATCCACCGCGAAGAAAGGCTCTCATGAACACCGTTTTCAATCCCGCCCCCGCCGTCTCGTTGCCCGTCAATGGCCGGGCCGAACGCTTCCCCGTGCACCGCATCTACTGCGTCGGGCGCAACTACGAGGAACACGCCAAGGAAATGGGTTTCACGGGCCGCGAGCCGCCGTTCTTCTTCCTCAAACCCGCCGATGCGGTGGTCGTTGTCAACACCCGTGAGACCGGCTCCATGCCCTACCCCAGCCTGACCCAAAGCCTGCACCACGAAATCGAGCTGGTGGTGGCGATCGGCACGGGTGGTAAGAACATCAAGGCCGCCGATGCGCACAAACACATCTACGGTTACGCCGTGGGGCTGGACATGACGCGCCGCGACCTGCAAAACGACATGAAGAAGCAGGGCCGCCCCTGGGACATCGGCAAGGCCTTCGACCACTCCGCGCCGATCGGCCCGGTCACGCCGGTGGCGCAGGCCGGCGACGTGGCGCAAGCCGAGATTTATCTCAAGGTCAACGGCGCGGACCGCCAACGCAGCAACGTGTCCAAGCTGATCTGGAACATCGCAGAGACCATCGAGCACCTCTCAAGCGCATGGGAACTGCAACCCGGCGACCTGATCTTCACCGGCACGCCGCGGGGCGTGGCGGCCGTGGCGGCGGGCGACACCCTGGTGGGCGAGGTGGCTGGTCTGGGCAAGCTGAGCGTCAAAATCGCCTGAGCCCTTTCCCCGTACACTCACAGGATGCTCTTTCGCAGCCCCATCAAACACTGCAGGAACTGCGGCGCGGCCGTGGTGTACCGCCTACCCGATGATGGCGACACGCACGAACGAGCGGTCTGCCCGGCGTGCGGCACCATCCACTACGAAAACCCGCTCAATGTGGTCGGCACCGTGCCCGCATTCGGCGACCTCGTGCTGCTGTGCAAGCGCAATATCGAGCCACGCTGGGGCAAGTGGACTCTGCCCGCCGGCTTCATGGAAATGGACGAGACCACGGCGCAGGGCGCCGCGCGCGAAACCGATGAGGAAGCCGGTGCGCAGTTCGAAATGCAGGAGCTGTTCAGCGTCCTGAACGTGGTGCGCGTCGGCCAGGTGCACCTGTTCTACCGCGCCCGCCTGCTCAGCGACCAGTTCAAGCCGGGCCATGAAACGATCGAAGCCAGGTTGTTCACCGAGGCCGAAATCCCCTGGGACGAGATCGCCTTCCGCACCGTCAAGGAAACCTTGAGGTTCTACTTCGAGGACCGCCGCCTGGGGCGCTTCACGGTGCATACCGCTGATATCGTTCACGCCGAGCCGTTGCCATCGCCCTGAGCCCTTGAAGCAGGCCGGCTTCGGCGCGTATGCTGGTGCTCTTTACAGGAGTCCGTCCCCATGCGCCATCGTCAACTGGGCCACACCGGCCTTTTCGTCTCCGAGCTTTGCCTCGGCACCATGACCTTCGGCGGCAGCGAAGGCATCTGGAGCAAGATTGGCGCGCTGCAGCAGCCCGATGCCGAAAGGCTGGTGGGCCAGGCGCTGGACGCTGGCATCAACTTCATCGACACCGCGGACGTTTATGCGGGCGGCATGTCCGAACAAATGACGGGCCAGGCCTTGAGGAACCTGAAGGTGCCGCGCGAGGACGTGATTGTCGCCACCAAGGTATTCGGCCAGACGGGCGAGGGCCCGAACGCACGTGGCTCCTCGCGCGGCCACATTCTGGACGGCGTCAAGGCCAGCCTGCGCCGGCTCCAGCTTGATCACATCGACCTGTACCAGCTGCACGGCTTCGATCCCGCCACCCCGATCGAAGAGACCCTGCACGCGCTGGATCAACTCGTGCGGCACGGCCAGGTGCGCTACATCGGCGTCTCCAACTGGGCCGCGTGGCAGATCACCAAGGCTCTGGGCATCAGTGAGCGGCTGGGCCTGGCGCGCTTCGAATCGCTGCAGGCTTACTACACCGTAGCGGGCCGCGACCTGGAGCGCGAGCTCATTCCCATGCTGCGCAGCGAGGGGCTCGGCCTGATGGTGTGGAGCCCGCTGGCGGGCGGCTTCCTGAGCGGCAAGTACGGGCGCGGACAAGACCGCAATCCCGAGGACGGCAGCCGGCGCACCGCCTTCGACTTTCCGCCGCTGAACAAGGACCACGCCTGGGACTGCATCGACGTGATGCGTCCGATCGCGCAGTCGCACGGCGTATCGATTGCGCAGGTGGCGCTGGCCTGGCTGCTGCATCAGCCGCAGGTCACGAGTGTCATCGTCGGCGCCAAGCGCCCCGACCAATTGGCCGACAATATCGCGGCCACGCAAGTGACATTGAGCGCGGGCGAACTCGACCAGATCGGCAAGGTCAGCCACCTGCCGCCCGAGTACCCGGGCTGGATGTTCGAGCGCCAGGATGAATACCGGCGCAAGCAGATCGCCGAGGGCGCCCGTCCGCACAGCGGCGCGCCGTCATAGCGGCTGCTACAGGATCTTTGCCAGGAAGTCCTTAGTGCGCTGGGCCTGCGGATTCGAAAAAATCTCCTGCGGCTTTCCTTCCTCGACGATGTAGCCGTCGTCCATGAAGATGACGCGATGCCCGACCTCGCGGGCAAAGCCCATCTCGTGGGTGACGACCACCATCGTCATCCCTTCGACCGCCAGCGCCTTCATCACCTGCAGCACCTCACCGACCATTTCCGGGTCGAGCGCCGAGGTCGGTTCGTCGAACAGCATGACGGCGGGCTCCATCGCCAGCGCCCGCGCGATCGCCACGCGCTGCTGCTGGCCGCCCGAGAGCTGATCGGGGTAACTGTCTTCCTTGCCTGACAAACCGACTTTTGCCAACAGCGCGCGCGCAATCTTGTTGCTGTCGGCCACCGACATTTTCTTGACCTTGCGCGGGCCGATCGTGATGTTCTCCAGGATGGTCAGATGCTTGAACAGATTGAATTGCTGAAACACCATGCCCACATGCTGGCGCAGCTTGTGGATGTTCTTCCTGGAGTGGGTCAGCTTCATGCCGGCGATTTCGATTTCGCCGCTCGTGACCTCTTCCAGTCCGTTCAGACAGCGCAGGAAAGTGCTCTTGCCGCTGCCCGACGGGCCGATGACGACGACGACCTCCTTCTCCTGCACCTGATTGTTGATGCCCTTGAGGATTTCGTGCTCGCCGAAAGACTTGTGGAGATTGTTAACGTTTATCAACTTGAAGCCTCCTCTCCAGATACGACGCCCACTGCGAAACTGCAAAGATGATGATGAAGTAGAGGATGGCGATCAGGCCCCAGATCTTGAACGAGGCAAAAGTGGACGCGATCACGATCTCGCCCTTGTAGACGAGTTCGATGATGCCGACCGGCGCGAGCAGCGAGGTGTCCTTGATCGTTTGCGCCGCCTGGTTGACCAGCGGCGGGATCATCCGCTTGAACGCCTGCGGCAACACGATGTAGCGCATGGTCTGGAAGCCCGTCATGCCGATACTCCCCGCAGCTTCCTTCTGGCCGCGATCGACGCCCAGAATGCCCGCACGAATGATCTCCGTGACGTATGCGCCTTCGTTCAGACTGAGCGTGAGCGCGGCGGCCAAAATCGGATAGGTCAGTTGCCCGAACCATTCGTTGACCGGCAGAATGGCGGGCAGCCCCAGCACGATGAAAAACAGCTGGACCAGCAGCGGCGTGGAGCGGAATATCTCGACGTATGCCGCCGCGAGCCAATTCAGGATACCGAACCGGGACAGCCGCATCAGCGCCGCGACCAGGCCGATGGCCACCATGAGCACGATGGCCACGATCGAGTACTGGATCGTCAGGCGCAGACCGTCCAGAATGACGGGAAGATTTTGCCAGATCACATTCATAAGCCTTGGCCTTTTCTTGCTTTGTGTGCCACCGGTTCCGGTGTGGCTGGAAACAAAACGCGCAGTGCAATATTCGCACCGCGCGCGCCTTGTGCCAGCCCGGCAAATGAATCAGGGCTTAGTCTGTCACGGCAACGTCGGCCGGCTTCATCACGCTGTTGACCGCACCGCTGACGTCACCGCCGAAGTACTTCACGAACAGCTGGTGGTACTCGCCGCTCTTCTTGATCTTGGCCAGACCGTCATTGATCCTGCCGGCCAGTGCCGGATCCTTCTTGCTCACGGCAATGCCGTAATATTCGCCGGTCAGCAAGTCGCCCACGACCTTCATGCCAGGATGCGATGTCTTGAAGTTGACATTGACCGGATTGTCGAACACGACCGCGTCCGCACCACCGGTTGCAAGCGCCTGGTACGCGGTGTCGATATCCTGGAACTGCTTGATGTACTCGGGATTGATGCCGTGCGCAGTCATGTAGTCGACCGACGACGTGGCCTTCTTCGTGGCGACGACGTGCCCCTTCAGGTCGGCGAAACTCTTGATCTTGGAATCGCTCTTGACGAGCACCGACAGGCCCGACTTGTAGTACGCATCGCTGAAATCGACGTTCTGCATACGGCTTTTCTTGATCGTGATGCCCGCGACCGCGGCATCGATCGACCCGGCCTGCAGGCTCGGGATGATTCCGTTGAACGGCATGGTTTTCAGTGTGATCGTCATGCCTTCGGCCTTGGCGATGGCGCTGATCATGTCGATGTCGAAGCCCGATACCTTGCCGTTCACTTCCGTCTCGAACGGCGGGAACGTAGTATCGGCACCGACGACGATCGAAGTTTTGCCACCGGCGCTTTCGGCGGCCGTGGCGACGGTGGCACAAACGGAAAACGCCAGCCCGACGATCAAGGGAGCGGCAAATGCGGCGAGAAGTGATTTATTTTTCAAAAGAATTCTCCTTTTTATTGAGAAATTTATTGTATGCCTCCACGCGCGGCGGGGGCAATCTGATCGCGCGGGGCTCGGGGATTACACTTCAACGAGGCAGGCCCGCGACCTTCGCCCGCCCCAATTCGAGATTGCACCATGACGATTTCCATGTACCAGGCCAGTGTGCCGCGGCTGGCGAACATCCTCGGCAACCTGTCAAACATCCTGGACAAGGCGCAGGCTCACGTCGATGCCAGGAAGCTCGATGCGTCCACGCTGTTGAACTACCGGCTATTCCCCGACATGCTGCCGTTTACAAAGCAGGTGCAGATCGCCTGCGACAAGACCAGGAGCGTCGTGGCACGGCTGGCGGGGCTGGATGTGCCGGTCTACGACGACAACGAAAAGACCCTGGCGGAGCTCAAGCTTCGTATTGCCAAGACCATTGCCTTCATACAAAGCGTGTCGCCGACGCAGATCAACGGCACCGAAGACAAGGAGATCGTGCTCAAAGTCACGGGCAAGGAAACCCGCTACAAGGGCATGCAACTTCTGCTGGGACATTCCCTGCCGAACGTCTACTTTCACATCACCACCGCCTACAACATCCTGCGCCACAACGGCGTGGAGATTGGCAAGCGCGACTACCTCGGCAATCCCTGAGACGGTTTCGCGTCAATAGTACGAACGCAATTCGGTATCAGACGCGGTGTTCGTCCATGGCGGGCCACCTGCCATAGGCCAGCCACCAGAGCGCAATGATGTTCACCAGCGGGATGAAGAACAGCAACGTGGCGATCCCGGGGTTGCCGGTTCGACTGACGATCTTCCACATCGGTACCACAAAGATGAGGATCATGATCACGAAGAACAGCCCGTGGAACATTGAAAAACTTGCCATCATCATTTGAAGGCCCTCCCATAAATCTTGACGCACGCACGCCGAACCAGTGTAGCGGGGGCCGCCGGAATCCTACTCGCCACGCAATGATTTGATTGGCGGGAACGTTTCGCCCCCGATCCTTCAAATTTTCCCATCTTGACTTTGATGCTGCTTCTCTGCCACTGTTGGCAGACTCGGGAGCCCGGGCCATCGTGTTACTCAACCTGAGACTCCACCGGCGCCTGGGCCAGCTGGGTCGGTACGGACTGGCGCACGGGGAGGCTACGCGGGCGACGATGCGGGATTGTTCGGATAGGGGCCCCGGACGCAGCGTGCTCAATGATGGGGATCGCCCGCCTCGGACGCGGCGGCATGGAACTCGACATAGAAACGTACCGGCCCGAGCGGCACGACCTGGTGGCGCATCGTCGGCTCGACAATGCCTGGCTTGTCCGGTGTGAGCAGGTGACGCTCTTCGGCGGGCTCAATGATGTGATACTCCAGCGAGCCCTGGGTGATGTGGATCACGGCCCACACGCCGGACTTGGTGGTGTGATCCCTGAGCAGGCCGGCCGGAATCGTGGATTCGGTGAAGTCGGGTGTGCGGCGATAGGGATGCACATTGGCGGGCAGGTTTTTCATTGCGGCTT
>SCRR01000025.1 GCA_004322085.1 Burkholderiaceae bacterium | reverse complement strand
CAGCGGAATGATGAGCCGGCGTTCGTCCCAGATCTTGAGCACCACATAAGTGCCGGTAATTTCTTCGACGCGGCCCCAGTCGCCCTGCACCACCAGCACATCATCGAGCCGGATCGGCTGCGCCAGCGCGATCTGCAGCCCGGCGATCAGGTTGCTGAAAATCGGGCGCGCCGCAATGCCGGCCACCAGGCCGAGCACGCCGGCTGAGGCCAGCAAGCTGGCACCGAACTGGCGCGCGTCCGGAAAGGTCATCAGCATCAGGGCCAATCCTGCAAGCAGCACCATGAACATCGCAATGCGCGCCAGCATGCGGGTCTGGGTGTGGATGCGGCGCGCGGCCAGGTTGTCTTCGACGTCGATCGGGTGCAGGCCGATGAGGCCCTGCGCCACTCCGCGCACGGCGCGCAGCCCCAGCCAAGTCAGCACCATGAGCAACAGCAGACCGTTGCCATGGCGGACAGCGGCGATCAGCGGAAATTCATCGGGTGCGCCCTGCCACACCGCCTGCAGCGCCAGCACCGCCAGCAGCACCCGGGCAGGCGCATTGCATTGGCGCGCCGCGGAGGTCGCCACCGGCATGGAACGCGTCAGGCGCAGAACCAGCACCGAGCCGATCCGGTGCACCAGCAGCGCCAGCACCAAGGCGATGGCTGCGACCAGCAGGATGCGCAGCGACGAATCGTTGGCCCACGCGGTCAGCGCGCCCAGTTCAGGAAAACTCATGCCAAACACTTTACTTCACGCGAGCGGCGGCCCTGTTTGGCGATGCAGAGGCCGGCTGGAGATGGGCAACAATAGACAACAATAGACTCATGAGCCATCCTCTCGTTGCCGTCAAGGGCCTGACCAAACGCTATGGCAGTGCCGTGGTGGTCGATGACCTGTCCTTTGCCATTGCGCCGGGCGAATGCCTGGGGGTGATTGGCCCGAACGGCGCCGGCAAGACCACCACGATCCGCATGTGCCTGGGATTGACGACGCCCGATGCCGGCGACATCGCCTTTTTCCCGGACGGCGCCACGGCGCGCGGCTTGCAGATGCCGCGCGATGCGCTCGCCATCAAGGCCCAGCTCGGCGTGGTGAGCCAGTCCGATACGCTGGACCCGGACTTCAGCTGCTTCGAGAATCTGCTGGTGTACGGGCGCTACTTCGGTATGCGCAGCGAGGATGTGCGCCCACGCATTGCGGGGTTGCTGGACTTTGCTGCGCTGGCGCACAAGGCCGACAGCAAGCCCGGCGAGCTCTCGGGCGGCATGCGCCGGCGCCTGAGCCTGGCCCGCGCCCTGGTGAACGACCCGCGCCTGCTGCTGCTCGACGAGCCCACCACCGGGCTCGATCCGCAGGCCCGGCACCTGATGTGGGAGCGGCTGCAGTTGCTGCTGCAACAGGGCAAGTCGATTTTGCTGACCACGCATTTCATGGATGAGGCCGAGCGCCTGTGCTCGCGCCTGCTGGTGCTGGACCATGGCCGAAAGATCGCCGAAGGGCGGCCGCGCGAGCTGATCGCCCGGCATCTGGAGCCCGAGGTGATCGAGGTCTATGGCGTGGGCGCTGCGGCGCTGCTGGACTCGCCGCTCAAGGCCATGGCGGCGCGTGTCGAATTCAGCGGCGAGACCGTGTTTTTCTATACACAGGACGGCCAGCCGATGCTGGCCGCGCTGGCCGCCTGGCCGCAATTGCGCACCCTGCACCGCCCGGCGAATCTGGAGGATCTGTTCCTCAAACTCACAGGCCGGCAAATCCGGCAGGACGGTTGATGATGCGCACCGGCATCTGGCGGATTCCCGACCTGTCGGGGCGCTGGTGGCCCGTGTTCCTGCGCAACCTGCTGGTCTGGCGCAAGCTGGCCATTCCGAGTCTGGTCGGCAACATCGTCGAGCCGCTGTTCTGGCTGGTGGCCTTCGGCTACGGCATGGGTGCGCTGGTGGGGCACGTAACGGTAGGCGGCACCCCGGTGCCCTACATCCTGTTCCTGGCCAGCGGCTCAGTCTGCATGAGCGCCATGAACGCGGCCAGCTTCGAGGCGCTGTACTCGGCTTACTCGCGCATGCAGGTGCAAAAGACCTGGGACGGCATCATGAACGCGCCGGTGAACCTGGACAACATCGTCCTCGCCGAGATGCTGTGGGCCGCCTTCAAGGCGCTGTACAGCGTCACGGCGATCCTGCTGGTGATCCTGGCGCTGCACATCAGCCACAGCCCCCTGCTGCTGGTGGCGTGGCCGGTGCTGCTGTGCGTGGGCGTCACCTTCAGCTGCATTGCGCTGATCTTCAACGCGCTGGCGCAGGGCTACGACTTCTTCACCTACTACTTCACGCTGTTCCTCACGCCCATGATGTTCCTCAGCGGCGTGTTCTTTCCGCGCGAGCAACTGCCGGGACTGGTGTACTCGCTGTCCAGCCTGCTGCCGCTGACGCATGCGGTGGAGCTGGTGCGTCCGCTGTTCATGGGTCAGTGGCCGGCACAGCCGCTGCTGCACCTGGGCGTGCTGGCGGGCTATGCGCTGGTCACGTTCTGGGTGGCGCTGGCGCTCACGCGCAGGCGGTTTCGGGGTTGACGCCAGAACTACTGTTTCGATAGTGATCAATCGAACATCGGTATGGGTTTTAGGCACTTTTCTCTCAGAATCGCCATCAGCTTTTACGCCGAGCTGGCGCCTCTTTATCACCTGATCCACCCGAACCGGGATGACGGCGTTCAGTGCCAAGGCGAGACGCTGGCGCGCATCATCGAGTCCGAATGGCCGGGCCATCGAGCCCTCCGGCGGGGTGGGAATTCAACAGCCGCTTCTGAAGTACAGTGATTGTTTTGCCGCTCACAACGAGCGGACGCACGCGACACATGGATGTTCACAAACTTGTCACGCGGCCAACACAACCTGTTCGCCGCCCGGTGCTGGTCTGGGACGCGCCGGTGCGACTGTTTCACTGGCTCGTGGTCGTGCTGGTCACGGCGGCCTGGGTCACCTTG
The DNA here is from genome assembly GCA_004322085.1 of Burkholderiaceae bacterium. Classification (GTDB taxonomy): domain Bacteria; phylum Pseudomonadota; class Gammaproteobacteria; order Burkholderiales; family Burkholderiaceae_C; genus Rhodoferax_A. The sequence goes on along the minus strand of SCRR01000025.1, from coordinate 1,480 downwards.
AAGCTGAACTGGATGGACTGGCACGTGCGGGTCGGCGAGGCGCTGCTCGCGCTGCTTATTTCCCGGCTGCTGTGGGGCTGCTTTGGCAGCGAGACCGCGCGCTTTCACAGTTTCGTGGCGTCACCCACGGCTGCACTTCGCCACTTGCGCCACCTGTTTCGCCGCGAGCCCGATGTGCAGGTGGGCCACAATGCGGCCGGCGGCTGGATGGTCCTGCTGCTGCTCGCGCTGCTGCTGGTCGAGACGCTGAGCGGGCTCTACGTCAACAACGACATCGCCAACGAAGGGCCGCTCAGCGAAGTGGTGCCAGCGTGGCTTGCCAACGCGATCTCGGCGTTGCACGGGCTTGCCTGGGACGTGCTGCTCGCCGCAGCGGCACTGCATGTGCTCGTGATTGCTCTCTACGCAGTAGCGAAGGGACACAACCTGTTGCGTCCGATGCTGACCGGTTACAAGCTGTTGCCCCCGTCCATCGACGCGCCGCGGCAGACACCAGCGCTGCGGGCGTTACTGGCCCTTGGCGTTGGCGCCGGCGTTGTGATGCTGCTCGCGGCTTGTCTCTGAGCCTGCCGCGCGCCTGGTTTCAGGGCACCGCTTCAGTGGGAGTGTCAGTTGCTCTTCGGCGGCTCCACCTGGCCGCGGATCTCGCCGGTCGGATGGTCCTTGGTGTGAACATTGACATACATTTCACCGGCTTCGAACATCTTGGCTTCGTCCGGCGATAGCGTGGCCTGACCCTTGATCGGGCTCGTCACGTCCATGCTGCCTTTCTCGGAGAGCCAGACCTTCACGCCGGCGTTTTTGCCGGCCGCGGCGGGCCCGTGGAAATGCGCCATCGTGGCCGGGCTCGACAGTCCGCTGAAGGTGATGTTCCAGCTGACGGCCCGCGTGCTGGCGTCGTACGTGAGGTCGGCGCTGCCGCTGCCTGAGGTCTGCACTGGCGGAACCTGTTGGGCACCTGTCAGCGGCACGGCAAACGAGACCGGTGCCGCTTGCGCGAAGTTCAGCGTACCGGCCAGGGCCAGACTACCGAACACCATGAAAGCGCGTTTCGAGAGGGATCGTGACATTTGGTTTTTCCTTTTGGGTTTGCCCTTGCGGGGCGGTAGACATAGTTAAAAAGTGCGTTGGGCCTCGCCGCTGCCGCTGGCAGCCAAGGAAGTGAGATAAGGATAGGCGCAAGCTGCCGGTAAGTCCAGCTGGAGTCCCGCAAACGTCTGGCCCGCACTTCGTCGTGCCTTCGGCGGTCTTTATCCATCATCTCTTTGGCCTCAAACCTTGAAATCGCGCAAGAACCTGTCATCACCAAGTGCTGGTTCTGGCGGATCAGGAATATCATGCAAGCTGTATCGAGGCTTTGATCATGTCGGCGGCCTTCTCGGCAATCATGATGGTCGGCGCATTGGTGTTGCCGCCCACCACGCGCGGCATGATGGAGGCGTCCACCACGCGCAGCCCGGCCATGCCGTGCACGCGCAGC
>SCRR01000450.1 GCA_004322085.1 Burkholderiaceae bacterium | reverse complement strand
GAAGTAGGCCGGGCCGGAGCCGGACAGCGCGGTGACCGTATCCATCAGTGTCTCGTCGTCGATCCAGCGGGTGATCCCGGCGGCATCGAGAATGTGCTGCGCCTGCGCCTTCTGCGCGGGGCTGACCCGGCTGTTCGCGCACAGGCCGGTGGCGCCGGCGCCGATCAGCGCGGGCGTGTTCGGCATGCAGCGCACGATCGGCAGACCGCTGCCGAACCAGCGCTCCAGCTGGTTCAGGCGCACGCCGGCGGCGATCGAGATCAGCAGCGGCCGGTTGCGCTGCAGGATGTCGCGCAGGTCGGCGTGGATCGCCGGCATCACCTGCGGCTTCACCGCCAGCAGGATGACCTCGGCCTCTGCCACGGCCAGCCGGTTTTCGGCGTAGCAGGCGATGCCGAATTCGCGGCCCAGCGCCTGGCGTGCCTCGGCCAGCGGCTCGGCCACGCTGAGGGTGGCCGGCGCCACACCGGTTTTCAGCAGGCCACCGATCAGGCTGCGCGCCATGTTGCCGCCGCCGATGAAGGCTAGTCGTGTCATGCAGGGGCTCCTCGTCCGTCCAGGCCGCTTACCTTACCGGAGCCGGCGTCTCGGTGAGGGTTTTTGCCAGTGGGTGCGCTTCGGCAGGTCGCCGGATGATGTTTTCACGACCCGCTCTGCAAACCGGGTCGACAGTTTCCGTCATCGCCCCGGTCAAGACTGGTCGCACGACCGCTCGCGCGAGTAGTATCGGCGCGGCTACGGGGGGATTCGGGCCGTTCGTCCAGGTGGTTCGCTGGCGCCTGCGCCATGCGCTGCGGCATACCAGGCCCGCGGATGCCATCGAAACCCCGGTGTGGTGCGCGAATTCACGCCATCCAGACGATCGGATTGAGGGAAACGATAGATGGATATTGCCGAACTGCTTGCTTTCTCGGTGAAGAACAAGGCCTCGGACCTGCACCTCTCTGCCGGTCTGCCCCCGATGATCCGTGTTGACGGCGACGTGCGCCGCATCAACATTCCCGCGCTCGAGCACAAGCAGGTGCACTCGCTGGTCTACGACATCATGTCGGACAAGCAGCGGCGCGACTACGAGGAGTTCCTCGAGACCGACTTCTCGTTCGAGATCCCCGGCCTGGCACGTTTCCGCGTCAACGCATTCACCCAGAACCGTGGCGCCGGCGCGGTGTTCCGCACCATTCCCTCCGAGGTGCTGACCCTGGAGGACCTCGGCGCGCCGCGCGTGTTCAAGGAACTGATCGAGCAGCCGCAGGGCCTGATCCTGGTGACCGGGCCGACCGGCTCGGGCAAGTCGACCACGCTGGCGGCGATGGTCGACCACATCAACAAGAACGAATACGGCCACATGCTGACGATCGAGGACCCGATCGAGTTCGTGCATACCTCG
>SCRR01000309.1 GCA_004322085.1 Burkholderiaceae bacterium | reverse complement strand
CCGGCCTCGTAGCGCCCGGCCAGGAACACCAGCGTCGCCAGCACGGCCAGCACCAGCACGACCAACAAGGCCCAGAGCGACCAGCGGTGCCAGGCCAGCGCCAGCTTGTCGAGCGCCGAGCGCAGCGGCCGCCTCACAGGACGCGATGCTCCAGCGCGGGCAGTTGCCGGCGCAGCGCGGCGAGGTGCGCCGCATCGAGTTCGTCCAGCACCACACCGGCGCCCTCGGCCAGCGTCCGGGTCACGACGCCCCAGGGGTCCACTACCATGGAATGGCCCCAGGTGCGGCGCCCGTTCTCGTGCAGGCCGCCTTGCGCCGGTGCGACCACATAGGCCAGGTTTTCGACGGCGCGCGCACGCAGCAACACCTCCCAGTGCGCCTGCCCCGTGGTGTGCGTGAAGGCGCTGGGCACCAGCAGCAGATCGGCGCCGCGCGCGGCGCAGGCGCGGTACAGTTCGGGAAAACGCAGGTCGTAGCACACGCTCAGGGCCAGGCGCCAAAGATGGCCGTCGCGCGAGGGCAGATCGAACAGCACGGGCTCCGTCCCCGGCTCGAGCACACGCGACTCGTCGTAGCGCTCGTGTCCGTTGTCGAAGCGAAACAGGTGGATCTTGTCGTAGCGTGCCACGCACTGGCCGTCGGGCGCATACACCAGCGAGCTGTTGCGCACGCGCGCCGGGTCGCTGGTGGACAGCGGCAGCGTGCCGCCCACGATCCACAGTCCCAGTTCACGTGCGGCGTGGGCCAGGAACTGCTGGATGGCGCCCTCGCCAACGGGCTCCCGCACAGCGAGCTTGTCGGTGTCACGCCGACCCAGCAGGCAAAAATACTCGGGCAGCACCGCAAGCTCGGCGCCCGCGCTTGCGGCCTGCACCAGGAGCGCATGCGCCGCGCGCAGATTCGGCTCGACGCTGGTGCCCGAGACCATCTGGATGGCAGTCACTTTCATCGCGCAACTCCTGGCTTGTTGTCGGCAGCGGCGTCCGGGTTGGCATCGGGGGCGCCCGTGCGGTGCGCCACCTTGGTGACCTTGGGGTCGCTCCAGGTCCCGCCGATATGGAACTCCTGGGTCGCCGCCTCCATCAGTGGACGGCGCAGGAACAGCTGCGCCAGAAAGCTGCCCAGGCCGATGGCCGGGTTGATGGCCGTGGCGATCAGCGACACCGTGCCGGCGTTGAGCTCGGGCACCACCACCACCTTGATGTCTTGCGTTTCGCGGTCAATGTCGGCCTTGCCATCCATCAGCACGGCGGCGCTGACGCCCTTCATCTGCAGATTGTTGGTGGATGCAATGCCTTGATTGATCTTCACGTCGCCGCGCACGAAATCGAACGCAAAGCCCTCGCTGAAAACGTCATGAAAGTCGAGCGTGAGGCGCCGCGGCAGCGACTGCAGGCTGAGCACGCCGAGCAGCTTGGCCAGGCCAGGATCGGCCTTGAGAAACTGCCCGCTCTCGATGTTGACCTTGAACTGGCCGTCCATCGTGGGGTAGTCCAGTGTGAACGGCGAACCCGTCCACGCCACCTGCCCCTGCATGGTCCCCTTGCCGCCGCGGATCACGCCCTTCATGCCAAAGCGCGCCAGCAGGCCCCCCGAGTCGTTGACGGTCAGCGTGAAATCCATCGTCGTGCGGCGCGGCCCGGCAGCACCCGCAGACGCCGGCCGCAGGCCCGCCGCAGCGCCTTGCACGGCCGGCGCGGCCCAGTTTCCGGTCGCCGTAAAGGTCGCCTCGGGCTCCGTGATGGTGAGTTTGTTGAGCTTCCATTCCCGGATGCCGCCCTCGCGCGCGACCACACCCGGGCCGCGATTGACCGCATCGATCTCGACCCGCCCCAGCCGCTTGCCCTTGAGCTCGAAATCGTCCACCACGATGTCCAGCGCCGGCACGCTGTCGGTCGGTTTCTCCAGCAGTTGCTCGACGTCGCTGGTCGAACTCGCGGCGATCCGCAGCCGCGCCAGCCGGGCGTAGACGCGCCCTGCGCCAGCGCTCGACGAAGGACGGTACTCGGCATAGCCATCGAGTTCGTCTGCATCCATGTTGGCGCGCCAGGTGCGTCCGTCGCGCGACGCCCCCACCACCACGTTATGCAGCGTGCGGCCCTGCACCGTCAACGCGCGCGCACGCAGCGCCACGCTCGTGGGGAGGTAATCGGATTCGCCGGTGGCGACAGGGACAGTGGCCGTGGAGGCCAACGGCGTGTTCTGCGCCGCACCCCCCCCGTCAAGCTTGGCCAGCACGGCCTGCCACGCATCCAGATCGAGACGATCGAGGTTGACGCTGGCGACGACGCCCGCTTCGGGCACCACCGGCGTCTCGCCCTGGCCCACGGAAATGGCGCCGCGCTCGACGCGCGCCTGCGCGCCGGACAGGTCACGCACGAAGCTCGCGGAAGCGATGCGCCCGAGCTCCAGGTTCAGTTGATCCTGCACCGGCTCGCCCGCGGCGGACGCCAGCCGCTTGCTCTCCAGGCGCAGCGGCAGGGAGGCGCCCGCGCTCTTGTCCAGCGGCGCCGGCAGATTCAAAGCGAGACCCTGCAAGGTGCTCGTCACCACCAGGTCGGGCACGCCCTTGCGAAAGCCCAGCACTGCGGAATAGGTGGTGCTGCCGGTGGCGTTTTGCGCCAGCCGCGCGACGGCCCCAAGCTCGCTTGCCTGGCGCATGGCCAGCGCCGTGATGCTGCCGTCGGCCTTGATCACGATCGGCGCGTCCGGGTTTGCGGCGCTGGCGGCCTGCATGCCGCCAGCGATGCGCGTATCACCGCCGAGCAGGCGCGCCTGCCCGCCCTGGATGGCAAATCCGCCCTGGGTGAAGTCGACCACGCCGCGCGCCTTGCCGAGCAGCGGCGTGCCCGGCGAGATCTGCAGGTCGTTGTCGGCCAGCGTCACGCTGCCCTGCACCCGTGAATCGGTGAGCTTGTCGATCGGCAGCGCCAGGTGCAACTTCAGCTCCGCGGTGCCCGTGGCACTGGCGTGGCTCAGCGCGTGTCCGGTGATGCCATCCAGCGGCGAACGTGCCACGAAGTCCAGCATGTCCTGCAATGGACCCTTGGTCTGCGCATCCACCAGCACGGTGGCGTTGTGCGTCAGGTCGACGATCTGCGCATCGGCCCTGGCCACCGGCAGGCCGCGCGCGCCGGCAAACTTGCCCGTTGCGCCCTTGATCTGCATCGACTGGCGATCAAACACCAGCTCGGCCGAGAGCTGGGTTAACGCCGGCCACGGCACTTCGCCGGCCTCTTGCAGTCTGCGCGGCACAAATGCAAACGTGGTGTTTTGCAGATTCGCGGCGATGTGGAACTCGCCTTTTTTGGGATCGGCAAACGGGATCTCGTCCAGATCTCCCTTTACAACGAATTTGACCGTGCTGGCGCTACCCGCCGACACGGCATCGCGCACGTAATCACGCACTGCCGCGGGCAGCTCCAGCGGCAGATAGCGATACACGCGCGCGGCCCGTGCCCGCGTCAGGCTCCCCTGCAGGTCGAGCACGCCAGGGAAGCGCGAGTGCGCGGGCGACAGCGCGGGGTCGCTGGTTTTCCAGCTGAGCTGCAGCGCGCCCTGGGCATCGGCGTTGGCAAATTTCACGTTGGTCAACTGGGCGGCAATCTGCGCGCCGTTCACCTGCCAGCGCACGTCGGCCGCCAGCTGGTCCAGCGGCAGTACCGGGTCCTCGAACACGCCGGGCAGCGTGAGCGCGCCGGCCTGCATCGCAACGCTGGCCGTACCGCCCGACTGCGTCAGGTTGAAATCCACCGTCGCGCCGCGAACGCCGGGTCGGCCCACCGCAACGTGGGGCGATGGGCCCGGCGGCCTCGCAGCAGGCTGTGCCGCGATCTCGAGCTGCGTCACGCGGCCGTGCGCACTGAACTTGACGGGCGCCGCCAGTGGCCCGTGCCAGCTGCCCTGCACCTGCTCGACCAGGCCCTTGGGCGCGTACGCCGCAAGCGCCGCGTGGGCCGCGGGGCTCAGCGGGATCCGGTCGGCGACCCAGCTCAGCGCCGCCAGATCGAGCTTGTCGGCCCGCACCTGGCCTTGCGCCGGCGCGCGCCCCTCGGCCTGGGTGTAAGTCATCTCCACATTGCCGCCGGGCCAGCGCAAGCCGTCGGGCGTGCTGAATTGCAGGCCCTGCGTGGAAAACTCGAACCCGTTCGCGAGCAGCCGCCCACCGAGCCGTCCGACCATCGATTGCAGTGCCAATGGCTGTAACCGTGGTCCCAGTGTGGCAGCGACCTCGGCCAGCGCCACATCCAGCGTGGCGCCGCTGAACTGGCCGCGGCTTACGTCGACCCAGGCGCGCAGCGCGCCATTGCCCCGCTGCACCGCGATGTCGGGCAGATCCAGATACTGGTGCAGCTGGGCCACATCGACGCGCGTAAAGTCACCATAGACCTGCCCCGCCCATTGTTGCCACTGGCCGGCGTGCACGGACAGCAGCGGCTGGTGAAACAGCGCCGCCAGATGAAAGCGCTCGCCCCACTGCGGCGGCGGCGTGGCATCGATGCGCAGCGCATGGCTGCGCACCTTGTTGCGCAGGACAAGGTCGACCTGGGTGAGTGCCAGTGGCGGCGCAGTGCGCTGATCATCGCTCCAGCGGAGCAG
>SCRR01000308.1 GCA_004322085.1 Burkholderiaceae bacterium | reverse complement strand
CGCCCGAGGGTGCGCTCAGGCGTGCTGCCTGATCGAATCCGCCAGCGTATTCACCAGCGTGTCGATGTGCTCTTTCTCCACGATGTACGGCGGCGCCAGCACCAGCACATCGCCGGCCGGGCGCACCAGTGATCCCTTGTGGAAGCAGTCGATGAAAATGTCGTAGGCGCGCTTGCCCGGCAGACCCGCCATGGGCGCGAGTTCCACGGCGCCGGCCAGCCCCAGGGCACGGATGCCGATCACGTTGGGCAGGCCCTTGAGCGCGCTGTGCATTGCATTGCCCAGCACCTTGCCCATCTCGCCGGCGCGCGCAAACAGCTGTTCCTGCCGGAACAGGTCCAGCGTGGCAATCGCCGCGGCGCACGCCACCGGATGGCCCGAGTAGGTGTAGCCGTGGAAGAACTCGATCACGTGCTCGGGCGCGCTGGTCTTCATCATTTCGTCGTAGAGCTTGTCACGGCAGATCACGCCGCCGAGCGGAATCACCCCATTGGTCACACATTTGGCGAAGTTCAGCATGTCGGGCACCACGCCGTAGTAGTCGGACGCAAACGGCGTGCCCAGGCGGCCAAAGCCGGTGATGACCTCGTCGAAAATCAGCAATATCCCGTGCTTGTCGCAAATCTCGCGCAGGCGCTTCAGATACCCCTTGGGCGGCACGTACCAGCCGGCGCTGCCCGCCACCGGCTCGACAATGATGGCGGCCACGTTGCTCGGGTCATGCAGCGGCAGGATGCGGTTTTCCAGCTCCAGCAGGATGTCTTCCTGCCACTCGGGCTCGACACCGTTGTAATAGGCATGATGGACCGGGTCGTGAATGAAACGCATGTGGTCCACGCGCGGCAGCAGCGAGGTGCCGAACACCTTGCGGTTCGCCGTCATTCCGCCCACGCTCATGCCGCCAAAACCCACGCCGTGGTAGCCTTTTTCGCGGCCGATGAAGAGATTACGGTGGCCTTCGCCGCGCGCGCGGTGATAGGCCAGTGCCACCTTCATCGAGGTGTCGGCCGCCTCCGAGCCCGAGTTGCAGAACAGCACCTTGTTCAGGTCTCCGGGGGCCAGCGCCGCGATCATCTGGGCCGCCCGCGCGGCCTTGTCGTTGGTGGCCTGGAATGCGGTGGCGTAGTCCAGCGTATCGACCTGGCGCTTGACCGCGTCATTGATGGGCTTGCGGTTGTGGCCTGCGCCGGTGCACCACATGGACGAGATGCCGTCGATCACTCGTTTACCGTCGAGCGTGGTGAAATACATGCCGTCGGCAGCCACGAAAACGCGCGGGTCCTTCTTGAAGCTGCGGTTCGGGGTGAATGGCAACCAGTGGTTGTCCATGTTGAAGTCCTGGTAGGCCATGGCGTCTCCTTTAATCAGTTGAGGACAGAGCTTGCGCTTCGCGCCGCGGCCTGTCCCGCAAGGCTCAGGTTGAACAAAGGCTCATTTTGGCACCGCCGCACATGCCACACCACCGCGCGGGAGATTGCACCTCATGCTGCGACAATCCGGGCTC
>SCRR01000024.1 GCA_004322085.1 Burkholderiaceae bacterium | reverse complement strand
GACGTGGCGATCCAGAACCTGCCGGTCGTGTTCGCGCTGGACCGTGCCGGGATTGTGGGCGCCGACGGTGCGACGCACGCGGGCGCGTACGACATCGCGTTCCTGCGCTGCATTCCCAACCTGAGCGTGGCCTGTCCGGCCGACGAAAACGAATGCCGCAAGCTGCTCACCACCGCGTTCGGGCAAGACCATCCGGTGGCCGTGCGCTATCCACGCGGTGCCGGCGTCGGTGTGGCCACCGAGCCGGGGCTGGAAGCCCTGCCATTCGGCAAGGGCGAAATCCGCCGTGCGGCCACGGGCAAACCGGCGCTTGCGTGCAAGGGCATCGCCATCATCGTGTTCGGCACACTCCTGTATCCGGCGCTGCAGGCGGGGGAGAAGCTCAATGCCACGGTGGTGAACATGCGCTGGGCCAAACCGCTCGACCTCGAGCTGCTGCTGCAGGTTGCCAGCGCGCACGAGGCACTGGTCACGCTGGAAGATGGCGCCATCATGGGCGGCGCGGGCAGTGCCGTGACCGAGGCGCTGAATGCGGCCGGCGTGACGAAGCCCGTGTTGCAACTGGGCCTGCCCGACAAGTTCGTCGAGCACGGCGACCCGGTCAAACTCATGGCGCTGCAGGGGCTGGATGCCGAGGGTATCGCGAAATCAATACAAAATCGCTTCCCAACCCTTTGTGTGTCTGGGCGGCCAGCTCTTAAATCGGTAGCGTGAGGTCAACTGCCCAGGTAGGCTTCCTGCACCTTGGGGTTGACCAGCAACTCGCGGCCGCTGCCGGCAAGGACGATGCTGCCGGTCTCGATCACGTAGGCGCGCTGGGCGATCTTCAACGCCTGGCGCACGTTTTGCTCGACCAGGAAAATGGTCAGGCCGGCCTGGTTGATCTCGCGCAGCGTGCGAAAGATATCCTGCACGATGATCGGCGCCAGCCCCATGGACGGCTCGTCCAGCAGCAGCACGCGCGGCTTGGCCATCAAGGCACGGCCAATCGCCAGCATCTGCTGCTCACCACCCGACAGGTTGCCCGCCAGGCCATCGGCGCGCTCCTTCAAGACCGGGAACAGGTTGAAGACGTAGTCGAGGTCGTGCGCGCGGCCGCCCTTGTCATGGCGGGTGTAGGCGCCGAGTTCCAGGTTCTCGCGCACCGTCAGTGTGGTCAGCGTGGCGCGCCCTTCGGCCACCTGCACCACGCCGCTGGCAACGATCTTGTATGGCGCCAGCCGTGTCAGATCTCGGCCATCGAACATGACGCGGCCCGCGGCTTTCTTGACCAGCCCCGAGAGTGCCAGCAGCGTGGTTGACTTGCCCGCTCCGTTCGCGCCCACCAGCGTTGTGATCTGGCCGTCGAGCAGTTCCAGGTCGATGCCCTTGACCGCTTCGATCTTGCCGTATGAGACCTTCAGGCCGCTGACCTGCAGCAGCGGAGCGGCGCTCATTGGGGTACCTCCGTGCCTGGCACTGCGGTGCGAGCTTGCTTGGGGCGGCCCGGCGCGGCGCTCATGCTTGCGCTCCCGCGTCGTCCAGGCTGGCTTCATCTTCTTCGCGGCCCAGGTAGGCCTCGATCACCTGCGGGTCGTTGCGGATCGCATCGGGCGTGCCGCGCGCGATGATGCGACCGAAGTTCAGCACGGCGATGTCCTCGCACAGCCCCATCACAAAACGCATGTCGTGTTCAATCATGAAAATCGTGTAGCCGCGTGCGCTGATGCTGCGGATGACCACCATCAGCTCGACTTTTTCGCTGCTGTTCATGCCGGCCACGGGCTCGTCGAGCAGCAGCAGCCGGGGATTCGTGGCCAGCGCGCGTGCCAGTTCGAGCTTGCGCTGCTCGCCGTAGGAAAGGTTGTCGGCCTTGTCGCTGGCCTTGTGGTCGAGCTTGACCCAAGACAGCAACTCATGTGCACGCTCCTGCGCGCGCCGCTCTTCGCTGCGGAACAGCCTGGAGCTGGCCAGCAGGCCGAACGAACCGTACTTGAGCTGGGCGTGGAAGCCCACCATGACGTTCTCCAGCAGCGACATTTCCTTGAAGAGGCGGATATTTTGGAAGGTGCGCGCGATTCCAAGGCGCGTGATGTCGTGCGGCGCGAGCCCCGCCAGACTTTGGCCGTTGAACTCGATGCGCCCGCCGGTCAGGGGCAGCAGGCCGGTGATCAGGTTGAACACCGTGGTTTTGCCGGCGCCGTTGGGCCCGATCAGGCCGAAGATGCCGCCCTGCGGAATTTCCAGGTTGACTTCCTGCAGCACCTTGAGGCCACCGAAGTGGCGCGACAGGGTGTCCAGCTGCAGCAAGGCCGGCTTTTCGCCCCCACGCTCGCTCATGCCCGCCTCCCGGATTTGCCGAACCACTGGCGCACGCGCGCGGGGTCCCAGATGCCACCGGGCAGGAACAGTACGATCAGCACCAGGATGAAGCCGTTGATCACGAGCCGGAAGTCCTTGAAGGCGCGCAGCAGCTCGGGCAGCAGTGTCAGGATCACGGCGCCGGCGACCGGGCCGGTCAGGTTGCCGATGCCGCCGAGGATGGCCATGGTGAGGATTTCCACCGCGCGGTCGAAGCCGTATTCGCCGGGGCCGATGAAGAACGTCAGGTGGGCATTGAGTGCACCGGCCAGGCCGGCGATCGCCGCGCCCAGCACGAACGCGAGCATTTTGTAGGCGCCGACATTGATTCCCATCAGACCGGCCGCGGTCTCATCCTCCTTGATGGATTCGAAGGCGCGCCCGACGCGCGAGCGGCGCATGCGCCAGAGCACGGCCAGTGTCGCGACCAGGGCCAGCGCGACGTGCCACCACTGCGTCAATTGCGGGATGCCGTTCAGGCCAAGCGCGCCGCCCGTGATCGAGTCGGCATTGAGCAGCACGATGCGCACCACCTCGCCAAATGCCAGCGTCGCCATGGCCAGGTACACGCCCGACAGGCGCAGCGTGGGCTTGCCGATGATGAAGGCCATCAGCGCTGGCGCGGCCATGCCGGCCGCGAGTGCCAGGGGGAACGGCACGCCGTAGTTCATGGTCAGCAGCGCCGACGCATAGGCGCCGATGCCCATGAACGCCGCATTGGCGATGGCCAGCATGCCGCACGCGAGCGTGAGGTAAATGGACAGTGCCAGCAGTGCGTTGGTGCCCAGTGTGAGCACCAGGTTGCTGTAGACCGCCCAGAAGTTGTTGAACCAGTCCATCGCGCTCAAACCTTGCGTTCAAGGAGAGTGCCGAACAGCCCTTTGGGCCGCACCAGCAAGATCAGGAAAAGCAGCCCGAAAGCCACGGCGTCGCGCATGCTCGAGCCGATGTAGGCGACCGAGAGCACCTCGGCAAAGCCCAGGAACAGGCCGCCAATCAGTGCGCCGCGGATGTCTCCCATGCCGCCCAGAATGATCACGGCAATGCCCTTTTCCAGCATGGATTTGCCCATCAGGGGAAATAGTGCATTCGAATACAGGCCGATTAGCACGCCCGCGACACCGCCGAGCCCGGCCGCGACAAACGAGGTGAGGTAAAACAGGCCTTCGACATTGATGCCCAGCAGGTAGGCGGCCCGGGGCGATTCGGCAATCGCACGCAGTGCGCGCCCAAGCTGGGTTTTCTTCAGCGTGAGCAGTAACAGGCCCATCAGCACGAAAGACAGCAGGATGATGCCGAGTTCGAGTGCCGTCAGGTTCAGGTTGCCCAGGTTCAAGGTGCTGTCCGGCACCATGCCCGATGGAAAGCGCAGGTTCTGCGCGCCAAAGATTCCCTGGATACCGTTGGTCAGGATGATGCCCACACCGATGGTGGCGATCATCGGGATCAGGTGCGGAACATTGCGTGCGCGCAGCGGGCGCAGCACCAGGACGTCGATCAGCAAGCCTACGCCGCCGCTGAATGCGAAGGCGAACAGCAGCGCGCCCCACAGCGGAAAGGCCAGGTGCACCACGGCTTGTTCGGCCGCGTAGGCGCCCACCATGAAAACAGCGCCGTGCGACAGGTTGATGACGCCTAGTACACCAAAGATAAGAGTAAAGCCCAACGCAAACAGGGCGTAAACGCTCCCGAGTGACAAGGCGTTGACAAGTTGCTGTTCCAGCACGATGGGGTGCCTCGGGCAAGGCGCGTTAGGGCGCCGGCATGAAAAAAGACGGCGCGAAGAGTCGCGCCGCCTGACGGATCAATGCAATTATTTCTCGATCACGAACTTGCCATCCTTCGTCACGCTGACGATGGCCTTTTGCTGCGCGTCGTAACCGGCCGGCTTGCCGTCCTTGTCCACGGCGCGGTGAAACTGGAAGGCGCCGGTGGCACCAGTCCATTTGGCATTGGGCAATGCATCACGCAGCGCGCTGCGATCGGCTGCCAGATTGCCCGTGAGCTTGACCTGCTTGAGCGCCTGCGCCAGGATGTGCAGCCCGTCGAAGGACTGGGCGGCAAACTGGTCCGGGGACGTGTTGAACTTGGCCTGGTAGGCCTTGATGAAGCTGGTGTTTTCCGGGCTGTCGTTGCTGGCAGACCACGGGCTGCCCACGTACAGGCCATCCGAGGCGCCCTTGGCCAGCGTGAAGACCTTGGTCGAGTTCATGCCGTTGCCGCCGATGAACGGCACGGTAATACCGAGCTGACGTGCCTGCACCATGATGGGTGCGCCTTCGGCCAGCAGCGCCGACAGCACGATCGCGTCCGGATGGGTGGCCTTGATCTTGGTCAGTTGGGCCTTGAAGTCGACATCGCCCTTGGCGAAGGTCTCGGTGGTGGTGACCGGGATCTTCAGGTCCGCGAGCGCCTTCTTGAAGTTGTCGTAGCCGCTCTTGGTGAACACGTCGTCATTGCCGTACATCACCGCGACCTTCTTGATGTGGGCATGCTTGATGGCCACGCGCAGGGTCTCGGGCAGCACGTCGGCTTCTGTCACGGAGTTGCGGAACACGTAGTCACCGATCGATGTGATGCCGTCGGCCGTATTGGAGGTGCCGAAGGCCACCGTCTTGGCGGACTGGGCGATCGGATCGGCCGCTTGGGCCGAGTTGGACAGCGTGGGGCCAAACACCATCAGGACCTTGTCCTGGAAGATCAGCTTCTTGAAGACATTGATCGCTTCTTCCTTCTTGCCCTGTTCGTCTTCGATGACGAGTTGCAGCTTGTCCCCATCGACCCCGCCCGCGGCGTTGATCTCATCGGCGGCCAGCTGGAATCCGTTGCGGATGGAGATGCCGTACTGGGCAGCGCCGCCCGACAGGGCCTCGGCCACGCCGAGCTTGATGTCCGCAGCGTAGGCACTGGCGCCAAAACCCGCGGCCAAGGCCAGGGCGAGAAGCGAATTTACGAAGACTTTTTGTCTCATTTCAATATCCTTTATGAATGCAGATTGAAAGACCAGCCGTCGATTTTACATCTCGCAACAACGCTCCCCCGTTCTGGACCGGCGAGACTCAGGGGGCTCAAAATCAGCCATTTGCTCCGTGGCCGAGGCAGGCTAGCGTAGCGAAGTCAGACGCGCGTCGGTGATGGAAATCCCGGACATGGGTGAATAATAGGCGATGACGTTTGCCTATCCACGGGCCAGCCCCGCCTCGATCGACTCGCCCGACATGCGTGGCGCCGGGCGCGAGTTGCTGTCGCTCGCGCTGATGGATGCGCGCAATCACACCTTGTACCTCCTGGCTCTTTACGAGAAAGCGCTTGGTGCTATAAAGATTGCAGCCCCCCAGCCTGCAGAGGTTGAACCGCTGCTTTGGCTGGCGGGTCATATCGGCTGGTTTGCCGAGTTCTGGATTGCCCGCAACACCCAGCGCATGCTGGGCAGCCGTTGCCCGCACGAGCCCACACACCTCGCGTCCATCGA
>SCRR01000307.1 GCA_004322085.1 Burkholderiaceae bacterium | reverse complement strand
CTTTGTCCCTGTCGGCCACGAACCGCACCGGCCACTTGTCGGGTCTAATCCACCGGCCTGGAAAAATACCTGAAGTAGCGCCGAAACTCGGCGCTGATGCGGTGCAGTTCCACGCGATGCGCCAGCGCCAGGCGCTTGAAGACCTTCTCGCCATGCGGTGTGAGCTTGACGCCCACGCGTCGACGGTCCGCCTTCGACGGTTGGCGCCGCACCAGCCCTTCCTCCACCAGACGGTCCACCATGCCGACCGCGCTGTTGTGCTTGATCATTACCAGTTGCGCCAGCTCGGTGATCGTGATCAGCTCAGGACCGGGATGGCCCCTGATTGTCAGCAACGCCCGGTACTGCTGCGAGGCCAGGCCGAGCGTCGCACATTGCTGTTCGCTGAAATAATCGAACTGGCGCAAGTCGGCCCGAAACTGCGCCAGCATCCGGAACTCGTCGTTGTTCATCGTCATGCTACACGTCACCATTCCTCCGTTGTCTTACGTCCGCCTGACAACAGAGACCTTCAGGCCAAGATTTTGCTCGGGGTTTTCGAGTATGGACTAATGTATCGCGCAGGGATACATTCGGCAACGTCTCATTAATGAACTTAGGAGAATCGTGATGGAAGATCGCAATGATGGCCGCGATGCAATGGGCCGCCGGTCGCTGCTGAAGGCCGGTCTCGGTGGTGCCGGCGCGACGATGCTCGCCACTTTCGGCGGCGTCCGCTGGGCTTATGCCGCAGACAAGCCGGCGATTGGCACCTGGCCGGCCGGGTCACAAGGCGACACGGTTTACATCGGCGCCGCCGTCCCGCTCACCGGCACCTACGCGGTGCAGGGCGAAGACGAGCGCAAGGGCATGGAACTCGCGGTCGAGCACATCAACACCAACCACGAGTTGATGAAGAAGATCGCGCCGAAGGTGAACAACGGCCTGCTCGGCAAGAAAGTGAAGCTGCTCTCGGCTGACTCGGCCGCCAAGCCGAACCAGGCGCTGCAGGTCGAGCAGACCTTCATCAACCAGAACAAGATCATCATGATGACCGGCTCGACCTCGTCGGCCGTGGCGGTCGCGATGAACAAGTTCGCGGATCGCGAAAAGATCCTCTATCTGGCGGGCATTTCCGGCTCCAACGACACGACCGGCAAGGACTGCGTGCGCTACGGGTTCCGGCAGAACTTCTACGGTGAGACCGCGGCCAATGCAATCGGCCCGGTGCTGGTGAAGCAGTTCGGCAAGAACCGCAAGGCCGCGTTCATGACACCGGACTACACCTACGGCCACACCGTGACCAAGTCGGTGAGCGAGTACCTGGCCAAGAACGCGGGCTGGACCATGGTGACGAATCAGGTGTCGCCGCTTGGCACGCAGGACTTCAGCCAGTACCTGACCAACATCGCCAACTCCGGCGCCGAATTCCTGATCAACGTCAACTGGGGCCGCGACGCCGTGCTGTCGTGTCAGCAGGCCAAGCAGTTCGGCCTGCTGCCGAAGATGACGCTGGTCATTCCGTACCAGATTCCGTTCCTTGCGAAGGAAGTCGGTCCGGACATCACTGCAGGCGTTTTTGCGGCGACTGATTTCTGGTGGACTATGGAGGACAAGTACCCTCTGGCCAAACTGTTCGTCGAATCGTTCCACAAGAAGTACGGCTACCGGCCGGAATGGGGCGCGGAGAACAGCTACAGCAGTTTCTCCCAGTGGGCGCGGATGGTGACGGAAGCGGGCTCGTTCTATCCCCCCGACGTCATCAGGCAATACGAAAAAGGCGAAACCATTCCGTCGGTCGTCGGCGATGTCCACTATCGGCCGCAGGACCACCAGTGCGTGCGCCCGGTCGTCATCGTTCGCGGCAAGGCCAAGAAGGACATGAAGAACGACGAGGACTACTGGGAAGTCCTCGAGGTCGTGCCCGGCGAGAAGCTGATGCAGGCGCCTGACGCGTTTGGCTGCAAGCTCGGTGATTACACGTGACACACCAAGGCACCCTGCAGGTCCCCAGTACCGAGGGTGCGTGCCGTGTGTAAGCCATCTTGTTGTCCGGCGGCGGGCATCCTTCTTCTTGGCAACTCGTTGCTGGTCAGCAGGGATGCCCCCGTCGAAATGTTTGAATCAATCCAGAATCAGGGCAGGCCGGAGTGATCAACTGGGCTAACTTCATTTCGCAACTCTTCAACGGGCTGGTGCTGGGCGCTCTGCTGGCGCTGATTTCTTCCGGCCTGACGATCATTTACGGCACGCTCGGCGTGCTCAACCTCGCGCACGGCGCGATGTTCATGCTGGGGGGCTATGCCGGCTGGGTGGCCTACACCCATTCGGGCTCTTTCATCATTGCGGTGATTGCCGGCTCGCTGTTCGTCATGCTGGTCGGCGTGGTGACCGAGCGACTGATCATGCGCCACTTTTATTCGCGACCGCCTGAGGATCAGCTTCTGGTCACGTTCGGTCTCGGCATCGTGTTCGTCGAAGCAGTCCGCTTCTTCTTCGGCAGCCTGTCAGAGACCCTTCCGCCGCCCGCACCGCTGGCAGGCATCACCAACCTGGGTTTCATGATCTACCCGACCTATCGACTGGGTCTGCTCGGCATCATTACGGTTGCACTGCTGTTGCTGTATTTTGTGCTCTACCGCACGCGCCTGGGCATGATCGTGCGCGCCGGCATCGAGGATTCGGTGATGGTCAGCTCGCTGGGTATCAACGTCTACAAGGTCTTCATGCTCGTGTTCGGTATCGGCGCGATGGCAGCTGGTTTCTCGGGCGTCGTGAATGCGCCAGTAGTCTCCATCGCGCCCGACGTCGGCGAAGCCATCCTGGTGCAGACCTTCGTGGTCGTCGTCATCGGGGGCGTGGGCTCTTTCCCCGGCGCGGTGCTGGGCGGCCTGATCGCCGGTGAGATCATCAGCCTCACCTCGATGGTGAACCCCGCTTATTCCTATGTCATGCTGTTCATCGCGATGACGCTCGTGCTGGTGTTCCGTCCTCGCGGGCTTCTCGGCGCGGCGGGCCGCGAATAAACGCGATCCTCCGATGCTCAAACAACGTCGCTTTCTCGTCGAAATCCTGACAGCCGTCGCGCTCATCGCTGCGCCCTTCGTGCTGCCTCATCTCGGCTTTTCACCCACCACGATCGATCGCATCCTGATATGGGGCCTGGTCGGGATCGGCTTCGACCTCCTGTTCGGCTACACCGGTCTGCTCTCCTTCGGCCAGTCCGCGTTCTTCGGATCCGGCGGCATGTTCGCGGCCTACCTGCTGACACAGACTTCGTTCACCAATACCATCGCGGCCGTCATTCTAGGCACGCTCGTGGCGGGCGTGATCGGCTATCTGGTCGGCCTGGTTGCGTTACGGCGCACCGGGATTTACTTCGCCATGATCACCGTGGCAATCGCCGAAGTGTTTTTCTTCGTCGAGTTCAACCCACTGTCGGCCTACACTGGCGGAGAGAATGGCCTGCCCGGCGTGCCGCAACCGAACCTGGACCTCGGC
>SCRR01000306.1 GCA_004322085.1 Burkholderiaceae bacterium | reverse complement strand
AAGCGGTTTTCAAGATTCCAGGTGGATTCGCCATGGCGAAGGAGTACCAGTTTGTACATGGGGCCCTTGTAAGTTCTGCGGGAATTCCGGCGCACAGCCCTACATTCTAAAATCACGGGCCAAACCCCTGGCGACCAACAAGGACTCAAGTGAAATTTATTATCGACAACTGGATGCTGCTGTGCGTGGCGCTCGGCTCGGGCGGCATGCTGCTGTGGCCCTTGCTCAAGGGCGCTACGGGGGGCAAACTGGACCCGGCGAGCGCCGTGCAACTGATCAACCGCGAGCGCGCCGTGGTGGTTGATGTGAGCGAGCCCGAAGAATTTGCTGCAGGCCACATCGGTGGCGCCAAAAACGTGCCGTTCGGCCAGCTTGAGAAGAAACTGACCGAGACCGTAAAAAACAAGAGCCTGCCGCTGATCCTGGTATGCGCCACCGGCGCGCGCTCCAACCGTGCCATCGTTGCGGCCAAGAAACTCGGTTATGAGCAGGCTCAAGCGCTGAGCGGCGGTCTCAAAGCCTGGAAAGACGCTAACCTGCCTGTGCAAAACACCTGAAAACCCGAAAACAGCGCCATGCAATCCGTCAAGATGTACACCACCGCCGTCTGCCCCTACTGCATTCGGGCCAAACAGATCCTTCAGTCCAGGGGCGTCGCGCAGATTGAAGAAATCCGCGTCGACCACGATCCGCGCCAGCGCAGGGTCATGATGGACATCACCGGGCAGCGTACCGTACCGCAGATCTTCATCGGATCGACGTATGTGGGTGGCTGCGACGATTTGATGGCGCTCGACGGCCGCGGCGGCCTGACGCCGCTGCTCAACGCCGCCTGAGTCCGGGGGCTCACCTGAGATAATTGCATCGATAGCCCGTAGCACTTCACCGCCTGCCGGGGAGAACGTTCCCGGTGGGCCTTATTTTTTGACCTGAAAGAAACCCATGGCCGACCAGAACCCCGTATTCCAGATTCAGCGCGTCTACCTCAAGGAGGCCTCGCTGGAGCAGCCGAACTCGCCGGCCATCCTGCTCGAGCAGGAGCAGCCCACCGTGGATATCCAGCTCGGCGTGGACGCTTCTCCTGTGGGCGAGGGCCTGTTCGAGGTGACCGTGACGGCCACCGTGCAGACCAAGATCAAGGAGAAAACCATGTTCCTGGTCGAAGCCCGCCAGGCCGGCATTTTCGAGCTACGCAACCTGCCCGCCGAGCAGACCGGTCCGATCCTGGGCATTGCCTGCCCGCAAATCGTGTATCCGTACCTGCGCGGCAATGTGGCGGACCTGATCCAGCGTGCCGGCTTTCCACCGGTGCATCTGTCGGAAATCAATTTCCAGGCGATGTACGAGCAGCGGCAGACGGAACAAACCAATGGCGCCGAACATGCGCCGGCGGCAGTCACGCAGTAGTTCTCAAGCAATTTCGACTTGTAATCGTTACCCCATCTACACGAGATGCTATGAAAATAGTAATTCTCGGTGCTGGCTCCTGGGGTACCGCGCTGGCCATCAGCGCCTGCAACAACACGCTGGCGCGCCGCCAAGTCAGCTTGTGGGCGCGCGACGCAACGCAGGCCGCGAGCCTGCAGGCGCAGCGCTTGAACGACCGCTACCTGCCAGGCGTCGCGCTGCCGGACGCTCTGAACGTGTGCGCGGGGCGGGTGGACGCCGCCGTGCAGGGACAGGACCTGATCGTCATCGCGACGCCGATGTCGGGCTTGCGCGGCTTGCTCGCGCAGCTCCGCAACTACACCACGCCCGTGGCCTGGCTATGCAAAGGCTTCGAGAGTGGGGATGCACAGTCATTTGGACTGCTGGCCCATGAAATACGGGAACAGGTTGCCCCTGATTTGATAGCAGGAGCATTGAGTGGCCCCAGCTTCGCACTTGAGGTGGCGCGCGGTCAACCGACTGCACTGGTGGCCGCCAGCGAGCATGCGAGCGTGCGCGACGCGCTGGTCGAGGCGTTCCACAGTTCTGCACTGCGCGTGTACGTGAACGAGGATGTCACGGGTGTGGAGGTCGGTGGTGCGGTCAAGAACGTGCTGGCGATCGCCACCGGCCTGTGCGACGGTCTGGGCTTGGGGCTTAACGCGCGCGCTGCGCTCATTACGCGGGGTCTGGCCGAGATGACGCGTCTGGGCGTGGCGTTGGGTGCGCGCCACGACACCTTCATGGGGCTGTCGGGACTGGGCGACCTGGTACTTACCGCCACCGGCGATTTGTCGCGCAATCGCAAGGTCGGGCTGCTGCTGGCGCAGGGCAGGACGTTGCAGCAGGCCGTGGATTCGCTCGGGCATGTGGCCGAAGGCGTTTACTGCGCGCG
>SCRR01000305.1 GCA_004322085.1 Burkholderiaceae bacterium | reverse complement strand
GACCTGCGGTGGCGACAGCATCTACGCGCCCAGCAACCGGTACCGGCCCTTTTGCAGCGAGCGCTGCAAAAACATGGACCTGGGCGCCTGGGCCAGCGAGCGCTTTCGCATGCCGACGCCAGACGCGCCGGACGATGCCGTCTTTGGCGATGCCCGGCGCGACGATTCTTGATAAAAAATTGGCTGTAACCCTTTATGGGTCTTGGCTGTCAGCTACAAGATACGTAGCGCCTTCGAATTTTTGCTCGTGCGCCAGCCAGCCCAGCACCGGCACTGTGCCGACCAGCACGGGCGCCACGCGCACCGGCAGCCGCTGCCAGGCAAACGACTGGCCCTCGCGCATTTGCAGCTCGCCCGTCCACGCGAAAACCTTGCAGAAGTTCAGCCGCACCAGCGCGTGCGGATAGTCCACCAGCTCGGTCTTCCATGGCGTGATGGGGCCGATGGCGATGCCCAGTTCTTCGTGCAATTCGCGGCGCAAGGCTTGTTCGACGGTCTCGCCCGCTTCCAGCTTGCCGCCCGGAAACTCCCAATAGCCTTGGTACACCTTGCCGGTCGGGCGTGAGGTCAGGAGAAAGTCGCCATCCGGCCGGATCAACACGCCCACTGCGACATCGACCAGCGTGCGTTCGGCGCCGCCCTCGCGCGGGCGGTCGGCGTCGGCCACCAGCACGGGACTCATGCCGGGCCGGATGGCAGGGCCGGCGATTCCCCCTCTCGCCCCGCGTAATCGCGCGCAAACTGGTAAGCGACCCGGCCGCTGCGCGAGCCGCGCTCGAGCGCCCAGACCAGCGATGCGGCGCGCGCCGCGGCGATCGCCTGCGCACTGGCGCCGAACGACGACAGCCACTGCGCCACGATGGCGAGGTATTCATCCTGGTTGAACGGGTAGAAACTGACCCACAGGCCAAAGCGCTCGGAGAGGGAGATTTTCTCTTCCACCACCTCGCCGGGATGCACCTCGCCATCCTCGGTATGCGTGTAGCTGAGGTTTTCCTTCATGTACTCGGGCAGCAGGTGGCGCCGGTTACTGGTGGCGTAAATCAGCACATTCGGCGTGGCGGCGGCCACCGAGCCGTCCAGCGTGGATTTGAGCGCCTTGTAGCCGGGCTCGCCCTCGTCAAAGCTCAGGTCGTCGCAGAACACGATGAATTTCTCTGGCCGCTGCGCCACCACGTCCACGATCTCGGGCAGATCGATCATGTCGGTCTTGTCCACCTCGATCAGGCGCAGCCCCTGGCGCGCGTAGGCATTCAGGCAGGCCTTGATCAGCGAGGACTTGCCAGTGCCGCGCGCCCCCGTCAGCAGCACATTGTTGGCCGGCTTGCCCTGCACGAAATGCAGGGTGTTGAGCCGGATTTTTTCCTTCTGCCCGTCGATTTCCTTCAGGTCGTCCAGGCCGATCGTGCCCACATGGCGCACGGGCGCCAGCAGCCCATGGCCCGAGTTGAGCCGGCGGTAGCGCCAGGCGATGGCCGCGCTCCAGTCGGGCGGCGCTAAGGGCTCGGGCAGCGCCGCCTCGATCCGGGTCATGAGCTGCTCGGCCCGCAGCATCAGGCGCTCAAGGTTCTCGTTCATGTGAGGTACGGCATCTACGAGCGGTAATCCGCGTTGATCGATACATAGTCATGGCTGAGGTCACAGGTCCACACCGTGTCCGCAGCGCTGCCGCGTCCCAGCGCCACGCGCACGGTGATTTCGCTTTGCTTCATGACGCGCTGGCCATCGTCCTCGCGGTATGCGGGGTCGCGCCCGCCGCGCGTCGCGACATGGACATCGTCCAGGTACAGATCGATCTTTGTCTGATCCAGGTCGGCTATGCCCGCGTAGCCCACCGCCGCCAGGATGCGGCCCAGGTTCGGGTCGCTGGCAAAGAACGCCGTCTTGACCAGCGGCGAGTGCGCAATGGCATAGGCCACTTGGCGGCATTCTTCAGTCGTTTTCCCTTGTTGAACCTGGATTGTTATGAATTTGGTAGCGCCTTCTCCATCGCGCACAATGGCTTGCGCCAGTTTTTGTGCGATACCGGTGAGCGCAGCCTGGAGCGCGCGGGCGTCGGCGCCGTCCAGCGACGTGATCGGCGCGTGCCCCGCCCTGTTGCTGGCGATGACCACGAACGAGTCGTTGGTGGACGTGTCACCGTCAACCGTGATGCGGTTGAACGATGCCTCGGCCACGACCGTGACCATTTCCTTGAGCACGGCCGGCTCCACTCGGGCATCGGTCGCGATGAACCCCAGCATGGTCGCCATGTTGGGCCGGATCATGCCCGCGCCCTTGGCGATGCCGCTGACGCTGACCCTCGCACCGCCGATCACGACCTGCGTGCTGAACGCCTTGGGCACCGTGTCGGTGGTCATGATGGCCTCGGCCGCGCGCGCCCAGTGGCCGCCCTGCGCATCGGCCACGGCGGCGGACAGACCCGCTTCGATGCGCTCCAGCGGCAGCGGCTCCATGATCACACCGGTCGAAAACGGCAACACCTGCTCCGGAGAGAGCGACAGCTGGCGCGCCAGCGTCGCGCAACTGGCACGGGCGCGCGCCAGCCCGTCGTCGCCCGTGCCGGCGTTCGCATTGCCGGTGTTGACCAGCAGCGCACGAATCTCCTGGCCGCTCGCCAGATGCTCGCGGCACACCTGCACCGGCGCCGCGCAAAAGCGGTTTTGCGTGAACACGCCGGCCACACTGGCGCCCTCATCGATCAGCACGACGGTGAGGTCTTTGCGTGCGGCCTTGCGGATGGCGGCCTCGGTGGCGCCCAGGCGTACACCCGCAATCGGATGCAGGCTGGCGGGATCGGATGCGCTCAGATTGACGGACATGGAGGCCTCTCCGGAATCAGGCCAGCTTGCCGTGGCAGTGCTTGTATTTCTTGCCGCTGCCGCACGGGCAGGGGTCGTTGCGGCCCACGCGTGACAGCGCCGCGCCGGCCACCACCGCTGCGGCCGCCGAGGCGGTGGGGCGCCGCTGCTGCCCCTTGATCGTTCCCGGGTCCACCACGGTCTCGACCTCGCCGGTTTCGGTGGGAGTGCTGTAGGT
Organism: Burkholderiaceae bacterium; assembly: GCA_004322085.1. Lineage (GTDB taxonomy): Bacteria > Pseudomonadota > Gammaproteobacteria > Burkholderiales > Burkholderiaceae_C > Rhodoferax_A. The sequence continues at coordinate 3,446 of SCRR01000305.1, read as the reverse complement.
CACATTGGTAATGTTTTCGGCGCGGCTGCCGAGTTCTTCGGCCGCTTGCTCGATCTGCTCGCTCGATTGGACCTGAACCGTCATGAGCACCCGGGTAACATCGTTCTTGACCGCATCGAGCAACTGCCCGAACAGTTCGAACGCCTCGCGCTTGTATTCCTGCTTGGGCTGCTGCTGCGCATAACTGCGCAAATGAATGCCCTGGCGCAGGTAATCCAGTGAACTCAAGTGCTCGCGCCAGTGAGAATCTATGCTTTGCAACAGCACGATGCGCTGGAACTGGGTGAAATTTTCATTGCCGATCAGCTCCGCCTTGGCCGTGAAGGCCGCATTGGCGGCGTCCAGCACCGACTGCACGATGTCTTCGTCCGTGATGGCGCTGGCGGCCTGCACCTGTTCGCCCAGGGACAGCTCGATCTTCCATTCCTCGCGCAGGACCTTCTCCAGGCCCACGATATCCCATTGCTCCTCGACCGATTCGACCGGCACGTACTGGCGCACCAGATCGGTCAGGCAGCCTTCGCGCAGGGCGTCGATCTGCGCCGTCAAATTCGCCGCATCCAGAATGTCGTTGCGCTCCTTGTAGATCACCTTGCGCTGTTCGTTCGAGACATCGTCATATTCGAGCAATTGCTTGCGGATGTCGAAATTGCGGGCCTCCACCTTGCGCTGGGCCGACTCGATGCTGCGCGTCACGATACCCGCCTCGATGGCCTCGCCGTCAGGCATCTTGAGCCGCTCCATGATCGACTTGACACGATCGCCCGCAAAAATCCGCATCAGCGAATCGTCCAGCCCGAGATAAAAGCGCGACGACCCGGGGTCGCCCTGACGGCCCGAACGGCCGCGCAACTGGTTGTCGATGCGGCGCGACTCGTGGCGCTCGGTCGCGATGATGCGCAGGCCCCCCAGCTGTGTCACCTGCTCATGTTCGTGCGCCCATTGCGCGCGCAGTTGCACGATACGCGCCTGTTTGGCGGCCGCATCCAGGGTTTCGTCAGCCTCGACCGCCTCGATCGCCTTGTCCACGTTGCCGCCGAGCACGATGTCTGTACCGCGACCCGCCATGTTGGTAGCAATCGTGATCATCTTCGAGCGCCCCGCCTGGGCCACGATGTCGGCCTCGCGGGCGTGCTGCTTGGCATTGAGCACCTGGTGCGGGAGCTTTTCCTTTTGCAGCAACTCGTCGATGATTTCGGAATTCTCGATCGATGAGGTGCCCACCAGCACGGGCTGGCCCCGCTCGTAGCATTCGCGGATGTCCTTGATGGCCGCTTCGTATTTTTCCCGCGTCGTCTTGTACACGCGGTCCAACTGGTCATCGCGCCGGCTCGGCACGTTCGGCGGAATCACGATCGTCTCGAGGCTGTAAATTTCCTTGAACTCGTAGGCTTCGGTATCGGCGGTTCCGGTCATGCCCGCCAGCTTGTTGTAGAGCCGGAAGTAGTTCTGGAACGTGATGGAGGCGAGCGTCTGGTTTTCAGCCTGGATATTGACGCCCTCCTTGGCTTCCACGGCCTGATGCAGGCCCTCGCCCCAACGCCGGCCGGACATCAGGCGCCCGGTGAACTCATCGACGATCACGACCTCACCATCCTGCACCACGTAATGCTGGTCGCGGTGGTACAGGTGATTGGCGCGCAGCGCGGCATACAGGTGATGCACCAGCGTGATGTTGGCCGGGTCATACAGCGTTGCACCTTCCGGGATCAATCCCAGATTGGACAGGATGCGCTCGGCGTTCTCGTGACCCCTTTCGGTCAGGACAATCTGGTGCGCCTTCTCGTCGACCGTGAAATCTCCCGGTTTCGTAACGCCTTCTCCGGTGCGAATATCTTCTTCACCCTCCTGCTTGGTCAGCATCGGCACCACCTTGTTGATGGTGATGTACATCTCGGTGCGGTCTTCGGCCTGGCCGCTGATGATGAGTGGCGTGCGGGCTTCGTCGATCAGGATGGAGTCCACCTCGTCGACAATGGCATAGTTCAAGCCGCGCTGCACACGGTCCTGAGCCTCGTAAACCATGTTGTCGCGCAGGTAGTCGAAGCCGAACTCGTTGTTGGTGCCATAGGTGATGTCGGCCTGGTAGGCAGCCTGTTTCCCCTCGCGTGGCAGTTGCGGCAGATTGATGCCGACGCTGAGCCCGAGAAAGTTGTACAGGCGCCCCATCCACAGGGCGTCGCGATTGGCCAGGTAGTCGTTCACAGTCACCACATGCACGCCCTTGCCCGTCAACGCGTTCAGGTACACGGGCAGCGTGGCGGTCAGCGTCTTGCCTTCGCCGGTACGCATCTCTGAAATCTTGCCCTCGTGCAGTGACATGCCACCGATCAACTGCACATCGAAGTGACGCATCTTCATGACGCGTTTGGAGCCCTCGCGCACCACGGCGAAGGCGTCCGGCATGATCGCGTCCAACGTCTCGCCGTTGGCAACACGCTGCTTGAATTCCTGCGTTTTCGCGCGGAGCTCGTCGTCGCTCAGCTTCTCGTAGACTGGCTCCAGTGCGTTGATGCTCTCGGCGACTTTGCGGTATTGCTTGAGCTGGCGGTCATTGCGACTGCCGAATATTTTGGTGAGAATGTTGTTGGTGGCCATGAATGCAGGACCGCCCTGCCGGCCCGTCATGGCCCGCAAAGCGACCGAAATCCCTAATGTATTGGTGGATTCAGGTGGGGTCGCAGCTGCAAAATGCAACGATGGCTGGACAGCTACAGCGTTGACCAAACCTTGGATTTTACCTTTGTGCCGCCTCGAACCGGCCGCGCCGGCCTGCCCTGCCATGGCGACAACGGTCTTTTTCAAGGCTGGCCGATTCCACGCGCCTTCCAAAGCGCCGGCGCCACGATAATCAAGGGCTCATGAACCCCCACAACGACCCGTGGCCACGCCCCCTGTAAACCGCCGCCATCACGCTGTCTCGCTGCAGCAGGCAGCGCAGGAGTCCCCGACGCTGGCCCGCCTGACGGAGCTTGCACGCGATTCGGCTGAGCGACTCGAGGCAGTGCAGCCACTGATTCCCGAAGCATTGCGAAGCGCCGTCAAACCGGGCCCCATCGACGCGACCACGTGGTGCCTGCTGGTGCAGAGCAACGCTGCTGCGGCAAAGCTGCGGCAGTTGCTGCCCGCGCTTGCGGCCCATTTGCGCAGCCAGGGCTGGGAGATCAGCGCCGTTCGACTCAAAGTACAGATCAACCGTGAGCCGTAGTGCCCCGCATGTTCAAAAAATGGTGCCGATTGTCGGATTCGAACTGACGACCTACCGCTTACAAGGCGGTTGCTCTACCAACTGAGCTAAATCGGCCACGTGCTATCGGCCACGCACCTATTTTACCGGCGACGGCGACCTCGCAAACCCTGGCGCCGCCTACTTCACACGCTTGAGTGACGGACGTCCACCGCCAGGGGGGCGCGGCGGCTCCGTATCGTCGTTTTTCGGTGGATTG
>SCRR01000023.1 GCA_004322085.1 Burkholderiaceae bacterium | reverse complement strand
GGCGACAGGCGCCCACGGCATCGACGGCGCGCGCCAGCGGTTTCCCGAGCGTCGCATGCGTCAGCCCAACAGCGCGTACTCGCCGCCCTTTTCCAGCGCGCGCTGGTAGGCGGGACGAGCGTGAATGCGCACCAGAAAATCCATCAACCGGGGACGGCTCTGGTCCAGACCGGCACGCGCCACGGCCGCCTCCAGCGGAAAGCTCATCTGAATGTCGGCGCCGCTGAATTCGCTGCCGGCAAACCACGCTGCCTTGCCGAGCTCGCCCTCCAGGTAATCCAGGTGCTGCCGGATCTGCGGGCATATGAATGTGCTTTTGGCCTTGCCCGAAATCGCCTTGGCGATGGGCCGCACGAAGAAGGGCATGGGCGACTTCTCTATCGTGTCGAACACCAGCTTAAGCAGCAGCAGCGGCATGGTAGAGCCTTCGGCGTAGTGCAGCCAGTAGGTGTATGTAGCGCAGCCGCTCGGGGGTGCCGGGCGCAGGCGCGAGCTGACCTGCGCCATACTGGTCAATCAGGTATTCGACGATGGCGCCCGACTCGGCCAGCGTCAGCGCACCATCGGTCACGACCGGCGACTTGCCCAGCGGATGCACCTGGCGCAGCGAGGCCGGCGCCAGCATGGTTTTCGGGTCGCGCTGGTAGCGCTTGATCTCGTACGGCAGGCCGAGTTCTTCGAGCAGCCACAGGATGCGCTGCGAGCGCGAGTTGTTGAGGTGGTGAACGGTGATCACGGGCGAAGTCCTTCCATGGCGCAGCAAGCCCACACCATACAGCCTAAAATCGTCAAACCGTGTCCTCCATTCTCAACGCCGATCTCCACTGCCACTCCGTCGTCTCCGACGGCACCCTGACTCCCGAACAACTGGCCACGCGCGCGAGCGCGAATGGCGTGGAGTTGTGGGCGCTGACCGACCATGACGAGATTGGCGGCCAGCAGCGCGCCTTGGCGGCGGCCCACGCGAATGGCATGAAATACCTCACGGGGACCGAGATTTCGGTCACGTTTGCGGGAGAGACCGTGCACATCGTCGGGCTCGGTTTCGACACCAGCGACCCGCGCATGGCGCAGGGCTTGCAGCGCACGCGCGGCGGGCGCGGCCAGCGAGCGCTGGAGATGGCAGACGGGCTGGCCAAGGTCGGCATCGCCGGGGCCTATGAGGGCGCCCTGAAGTTCGTCGGCAACCCCGAGCTGATCTCACGCACGCACTTTGCGCGCTTTCTGGTCGAGAGCGGGGCCTGTCACGACACCCACGAGGTGTTTCGCAAGTACCTGACCGAGGGCAAGCCGGGCTTCGTGCCGCACCGCTGGGCCAGCCTGGCCGATGCGGTTGGCTGGATCACGCAGGCGGGCGGCGTGGCGGTCGTCGCGCACCCGGGGCGCTACAAATTCTCGGCCAACGAAGAGTACGCGCTGTTCACCGAATTCAAGGCGCACGGCGGGCGCGCGGTGGAAGTGGTGACAGGCAGCCACACGGCCGCCGAGTACATCGAGTACGCCGGCGTGGCGCAGGAGTTTGGCCTGGCGGCGTCGCGCGGCAGCGACTTCCACAGTCCGGACGAAAGCCGGATCGACCTGGGCACCCTGCCCTTCCTGCCGGGCGAGCTCACGCCCGTGTGGGACTTGCTGGCCGACCGCATCCAGTGAGCCGCCAGCCCAGCGCCCAGGCGGGCATCTGGCTGGTCGTGGCAGCCTGCGCCGGTTTTGCCATGCTGGACACCACGACCAAATACATCAGTTTCAGCGTGCCGGCGCTGATGGCCATCTGGCTGCGCTACCTGTTCCAGGCCGTGGCCACCACCATCGTGATGCTGCCAACGCGCGGGCGCACGTTGCTCAAAACAGCGAACCCCAAGTTCCAGTTCCTGCGCGGCGTGTTGCTGTTGTTGACCAGCGTGTTCGCTTTTTACAGCGTGAAGTACATGCCGGTCGGCGAATTCACCGCGCTGGTGATGATCACGCCACTGGTGATCACCTTGCTGGCGACCCGCGTGTTGCGCGAGCGGGTGTCGCCGCTGCGCTGGCTGCTGGTGGCCGGCGGTTTTGCCGGAACACTGGTGATCGTGCGCCCGGGCGGGCAGGCCTTTGGCTGGACCTTGCTGCTGCCGCTCGGCCTGGTGGCCAGCAACGCCTGGTTCCAGGTGCTGACCAGCCGGCTGGCGCGCACCGAAGACCCTGTCACCATGCATTTCTACACGGGCTGGGTCGGTGCGCTGCTGGCCTCGCTGGCGCTGCCGTTCGTCTGGACCCCGCTCGCGTCGTGGAGCCTGTGGGGCTGGCTGGCGCTGATGGGGCTGCTCGGCACGGTCGGGCACTTTCTACTGATCCTGGCCTACAGGCGCGCGCCCGCGGCCACACTGACGCCTTTTCTGTACGTCCAGATCGGCTTTGCGATGATGGGCGGCTGGCTGGTGTTCCTGCACGTGCCGGACCAGTGGTCGGTCGCCGGCATCGCGATGATCGTGGTGTGCGGCGCGGCTGGGGCCTGGCTGACGCGGCTGGAAAGCCGTGCGTCCAGTCAAATTAACATTCAGCCCGTGGAATCCTGAGTTTTTCCCCGACACTTCAGCATGGCCCAATATTTCGAAGTTCACCCCGTCAACCCGCAGGGGCGCCTGCTCAAGCAGGCCACCGCCCTGCTCGACCACGGCGGCATCGTGGCAGTGCCGACCGACTCCAGCTACGCGCTGGTCTGCCACCTCGATGACAAGACGGCCGCCGACAACCTGCGGCGCATCCGCGGCATGGACGACAAGCACCACCTGACCCTGATGTGCCGCGACCTGAGCGAGCTGGCCACCTATGCACGGGTCGACAACAGGCAGTACCGTTTGCTCAAGCTGGCCACGCCGGGCGCCTACACCTTCATCCTGGAGGCCAGCAAGGAAGTGCCGCGCCGCCTGAGCCACCCGCAGCGCAAGACGATCGGCCTGCGCGTGCCCACGCACAAGGTGCTGCGCGAGCTTCTGGCCCTGCACAGTGGCCCGTTGATTGCTACAACACTGATAGCGCCCGGTGAAACCGAACCGCTCAACGACGCACAGCTCATCCGCAGCCGCTTCGAGCGCCAGATTGCCGGGGTGATCGACGCCGGCGCCTGCG
>SCRR01000304.1 GCA_004322085.1 Burkholderiaceae bacterium | reverse complement strand
GCCGAGAAACCCGTTTGGATCAACCTGGAATACCTGTCCGCCGAGGGCTATGTCGAGCGCGCCCACGGCTTGCCCTCGCCAGTACTGCACGGCCCCGGCGCGGGCTTGACCAAACACTTTTTCTATCCCGGCTTCACGCCGCGTACCGGCGGCCTGCTGCGCGAACCCGGCCTGGAACATCGCCGGACAAAATTCGACCGGACCGCGTGGCTGGCGCGGCTGGGCATCACTGCGGGCAGCGAGCGCCTGGCGTCCCTCTTCTGCTACGAGCCTGCAGCGCTGGACGGCCTGCTCGATCTGCTGGCAGGCGGTGGACAACCCACCCGGCTGCTGGTCACGCCGGGGCGCGCGGCGCACACGACGCTGATGACAATTGAGCGTAAAAACAGGCTCAAACCCTTATGGAACAATGACAAGCTGCTATTGGTTTCATATCTTCCCGCGTTCACGCAGATTGATTTCGATCATCTGCTGTGGGCCTGCGACCTCAATTTCGTACGTGGGGAGGACTCGCTGGTGCGCGCCCTGTGGGCTCGCAAACCGTTCATCTGGCAGATCTACCCACAGGACAGTGCGGCTCACCTCGTCAAGCTGCAGGCGTTTCTGGACTGGCTGCAGGCGCCTCCATCGTTGCGGCAATTCCATCAAGCCTGGAACGGCGCGACGGCCCCCCTGCCCGCCATCGACGCAGCCGCCTGGGAGCAGGTTGCGGCAGCCGCCCTCGTCCGGTTGCTCGCGCAGGACGACCTGACCACCCAGCTGCTGCGGTTTGTCCTGAAAAACCGCTAAAATCACGGGCTCCGTGGTTTGCCATGCCGATCCGGCCGGAAACGCTTCCTGCCATCCGGGCGGGCTTACGCCCTGACACGTTTCTCAAGACCTCCTCTCAAGACCCTATGAAAATCGCTCAAGAAATTCGCGCCGGCAACGTCATCATGCACGGCAAAGACCCCATGGTTGTGCTCAAGACGGAATACAGCCGCGGTGGGCGTAATTCGGCCACCGTGCGCATGAAGCTCAAGAGCCTGATCGCCAACTTCAACACCGAAGTCGTGTTCAAGGCCGACGACAAGATGGACCAGGTGATCCTGGACAAGAAGGATTGCACCTACTCCTACTTCGCCGAGCCGATGTACGTGTGCATGGACGAAGAGTTCAACCAGTACGAAGTGGAAGCCGAGAACATGGGCGACACGCTGAACTACCTGGAAGACGGCATGCCGCTCGAAGTGGTGTTCTACGACGGCAAGGCGATCTCGGTCGAACTGCCGACCAGCGTCGAGCGCGAAATCACCTGGACCGAGCCTGCCGTCAAGGGCGATACTTCTGGCAAGGTGCTCAAGCCGGCCAAGATCGCGACCGGCTTCGAAGTCGGCGTACCGATTTTCGTGGCCCAGGGCGACCGTATCGAAATTGACACCCGTACCGGCGAATACCGCAAGCGCGTCTGAGGCTGCGCGCATCTACGAAAAAGGCTCCCTCAGGAGCCTTTTTGTTCTTTTGAGCCTCACCCCCGCAATATCCCCACCCGCCAACCAGAATCGCACTCATGGAAAACACACAGAATCTGGCCGAACGCCGCCTGGCCGATGCCATTGCCGAGGTGGACGCTGTCGCCAGCGACGGCGGACCGCTGGTGCCCGACTCCCGCCGGCTCGCCTTCATCGACCCCGAATTCCTGCTGCGCCGTGAAACCCGTGGCATCCGCTTCCAGCTGGAAATGCTCAAGCCCGATCTCGCACAGCAGGCGCAAGGCATCGAGAACACGGTCGTGGTGTATGGCAGCGCACGCTTTGTAGAGCCGCAGGTCGCTCAAACCGCGCTGGCACAGGCCCGGGAGGCGGACAGCGCCGCTGCCGTGGCCGTGGCCGAACGCCAGCTGCGCAATTCGCACTACTACGAGCAGGCCCGGCTGTTCGCCCGCCTGGTCGCGGGCTACGGCGCGCAGCGCCCGCGCGAGGAGCGGCTGTTCATCTGCACCGGCGGTGGCCCCGGCATCATGGAAGCGGCGAACCGCGGCGCGCACGAGATGGGTGCGCGCAGCGTCGGGCTGAACATCGTGTTGCCACACGAACAGGTCGGCAACCCCTATGTCACGCCGTCGCTCAGCTTCAAGTTTCACTACTTTGCACTGCGCAAGATGCACTTCATGATGCGCGCCAAGGCACTGGTGGTCTTTCCCGGCGGCTTCGGCACGATGGACGAGTTGTTCGAGGTCGTCACACTGGTACAAACGCGCAAGGCCAAGCCGGTACCCATCATCCTGTTCGGGTCCAGCTACTGGAAGCGCCTGTGCAACTTCGAGATGCTGGTTGAAGAAGGCACGATCGCGGCCGCCGACCTGGATCTTTTCAAGTATGTGGACGAGCCGCAAGACGCTTGGGACAGCATCCGCGCGTTCTACAAGCTCTGAGCCCCGGCGCCAGTGCCCGGTTCAATCGCCGGGCGCCACGCCGTCCGGTGAATCCAGCGCGATCAACCTGGAGGATTCGGCCTGCGGCAGCGC
>SCRR01000303.1 GCA_004322085.1 Burkholderiaceae bacterium | reverse complement strand
TGGGCCTCGAACGTGTCCCGCAGGCGGTCCAGCGTGCCTGCAAAAGTGTGGGCGCTTCTGATGCTCACCACACCGGGTGTGTTGTCGGAGGCCGAATGGCTGGTATTCATGCGCGGCTCCAAAAGATGGGCTTGAGGCGATGGTAGGCTGATTCTCAGTGGTCTGCGCGAGAGTTTTTCCGTCCCGGTGCTGAAACTCGAAATTTGAGAATTTTCGGCCTATAGCCCTTATAGGGTATTGGCAGTTCGCTATGAATTGAATAGTATCGTTGCAGCGTGCTGACTGCGGGCGGCACCCGTCAGGCGCCCCCGAACATCGCCAGATTCAGTTTCGACGGTTGGCCGAGCCACGACGCATGCAGCGTGTGGTCCGCCAGGTCATCGCCCGTGGCGCCATGCACCAGCACATCCAGGCCGCTGCGGTTCTGCCCCAGCCAGGCGATCACCGCCTCGAATTGGGAACTGTCGAACGCCAGCTGGCAACTCCAGTGCGGGTGCGGCCCCACCAGTTTCTCGTGCACGCGGCCCACAGGGATGTTGAACCGCTCGCCCGCGCTCTGGCACAGCGCGCGCGCCAGCGCCACCGTATCCGGCCCGAAGTAAATGTGGGCGTGGTAGTGGGCGTAAAGGTTGCGTGGGCGAGGTACGTCGGCTTGTGTCATCGTGCTCTCTCAGACGGGTGGCGGATTGATGCCGGCAGGGTGGGGTGGCCCCTTCAGCTCGACCGTGTTGCCTTCGGGGTCGGTGATGTAGATCGATGGCCCCAATCCTTCGGCGCCGTAGCGCGACTCGACCGGCCCGGCCGCGATGCCGGCGCGACCCAGGTGCGCGCGGATCGCGTCCGCGTCGAACGGATCGACACGGAAGCAGAAATGATCGAGGTTCCTGCCCCCGATGCCCGGCGCAGCACCTCCCGCGCGGCCCAGCGGCCCGTCGACCGGCACCAGATCCAGCAGCGAGCGCCCCGCGCGCAGCTGCACCAGGCCGAGCGCGTCCTGCCGCCGCTCGACGGGGCAGCCCAGCACCGTGCCATAGAAATGCAGCATCGCGTCCAGATCGACGACGCGCAGCACGACGTGGTCGATTTCCCGCAGCTGAATCATGGGCGCCTCCAGGAGCTGTTTCGCGCAATGCTTGCTGGTTCACGCGCCAGCGAATGTGCCGACCCGTTATACCGTCTTTTCGCCCAGACGCCCGCATGCTCGGGCGCAATGCGGTGCGCGAGTTTGCAGCGCTTCGGGCACATCCGGCACATCCAACGTACCGTTTCAGGCTCCGTCCGAGCTGACGACTGCGGCGGGTCGCGTCGCTCGCAACGGCCTCGTGACTTGCTACTGAACGACGCGAATGGCCGTCACCAAATACGTGCCCTCCTTCCTGTCCGCGGTGAACCGCACCTTGTCACCCTCCTTCAGTCCGTCCAGGAGCTTCGGGTCGGCGGCGGTGAAGACCATCGTCATGGCAGGCATGTCCAGGTTTACGAGCGGACCGTGGCGAAGCGTGACCTTTCCTGCCTCGCGATTGACCTTGCGAACTTCTCCTTCGGAAAGCAACTCCTGCGAGGCACTCGCTTCGGCCTCGGGGTGATGCGCCGCGTGGTCCGCAGGCTGGGTGAGCTGGGTGGGCTGGGCGTAAGCCACAGAGGCGCCCGCCACTGCGAGCGCAAAGACGATTCGGTTCAGCTTCATGGTGTTCTCAAGACTTGTTGTAAGAGGCGTAGACGCGTGAGCCGCCGGACTTGTCCACCAGCAGCACGTCGAAAGGATCCTTGCGGGCGCCGGCTTCCATGCCAGGCGAGCCCACCGGCATACCGGGGACGGCCAAGCCAACCGCCGCAGGCTTCGTAGCCAGCAGGCGCTTGATGTCGGCCGCGGGCACATGCCCCTCCAGGGCATAGCCGGCAACGACGCCGGTGTGGCAGCTACCCAGCTTTTCGGGGATGCCGTAACGCTTGCGCACCGGCGCCGTGTCGTCCACGACCGTCACTTTCACCGGGAAGCCCGCGCCCTTCAGGTGCTCGACCCATCCCTCGCAGCAGCTGCAGTACGGATTCTTGAACACCTCGACCACCGGGGAGGTCTGCGCCGCAAGAGCAGGCGCGCCTGCGAGCCTTGCAACTGCGCCCATCACGAGGAAGTCTCTGCGCTTCATTTCACCACCACCTTTCCGACCATGCCAGCCTCGAAGTGGCCGGGCTGCAGACAGGCGAACTCGAACTCGCCAGCCTTCTTGAACTGCCAGATGATTTCGCCAGCCTTCCCGGGCTTCACGTGGGTCATGTTGGCATCCGCGTGCTCCATGTCCGGGAACCTCTTCATCAGCTCGGCGTGCTCCTTCAAGGCGTCAGCCGTGCCCAGCACCATCTCGTGCAGCACCTGGCCGTCGTTGTGGACCACGAACTTCACCGTTTCGCCCTTCTTGACCGTGATAGCTGCCGGCGTGAAGCGCATCTGGTCGGTCATGCCGACCTTGATGGTGCGCGAGACCTTCTTGGGGTCACCCTCCTGGCCGAAAGGCGTGGATTCGACTTTGCTCGCATCGAACTGGCGAGGTGCCGCGTGTTCCTCGCCGCCATGGGCCAGGGCTTGAGTGGACGCGAACAGGGCCGCGACAGCGGCGCAGATGTACAGGTACTTCATCTTCATCTCCAAATTTAGTGACCAGAATGGCCTGACGGCCGGCGCACGGACAGGTTGGTCTTGCCAGACGCAGGCGCCTGCGCCCGCGCGGGCTCCTGCAGCTGCCCCGTGTACTCGTAGGCGACGGTGCCGGCCGGGTGCTTGTACGGGGCGGGGTCCTTGTAGTCGCCGGGACGAACGTCGTCGCGAACCTTCACCACGCTGAACATGCCGCCCATGCCCACGGGGCCGAACGGGCCCCTGCCGGTCATCATCGGCAAGGTGTTGTCCGGCAGCGGCATCTCCATCTCGGCCATGTCGTGCATGCCCTTCTCGCCCATCGCCATGTAGTCCGGTACGAGCTTGGAAATGCGTTCTGCAACGCTCTTCTGGTCGACGCCGACCATCGTCGGGATGTTGTGGCCCATCGCGTTCATGGTGTGGTGACTCTTGTGGCAGTGAATGGCCCAGTCGCCGGCGACGGCATTGAACTCAATCGCGCGCAGCTGCCCCACGGCCACGTCTGTGGTCACCTCGGGCCAGCGCGCCGTCTTGGGGACCCAGCCGCCGTCCGTGCCTGTGACCTCGAAGTGCGGGCCGTGCATGTGAATCGGATGGTTCGTCATCGTCAGGTTGCCGATGCGGATGCGCACGCGGTCGCCCGTGCGCGCCACCAACGGGTCGATGCCCGGGAACACACGGTTGTTCCAGGTCCACATGTTGAAATCCGTCATCGTGCTCACCTTGGGCGTCATCGCCCCAGGCTCGACGTCGTACGAGGCCAACATGAACATAAAGTCGCGGTCGACCTTCATGAAGCTCGCGTCCCTAGGATGAACCACCAGGCAGCCGTACATGCCAAGCGCGAGCTGCAGCTGTTCGTCCAGGTGCGTGTGATAGAAGTGCGACCCGGGCCGCAGCAGCGTGAACTCGTAGACGAAGGTCTTGCCAGCAGGGATAGGGGGCTGCGTCAGGCCGGAGACACCGTCCATGCCCGAAGGCAGCAGAATGCCGTGCCAGTGGATGGCCGTGGGCTCGGGCAGCTTGTTGGTGACGAAGATGCGGATGCGGTCCCCCTCCACCGCCTCGATGGTGGGCCCAGGGCTGGAGCCGTTAAAGCCCCACATATTCACCTTCATGCCGGGCGCGAACTCGCGCGCCACCGGCTCACAGACCAGGTGGAACTCCTTGACGTTGTTGTTCATGCGCCAAGGCAGCGACCAGCCGTTGAGGGTGACAACAGGATTGAAGGGCCGCCCGGTGGGCGGCTGCTGTGGCGGCTGCGTTGCGGCGGAGGACTGCATCACGGCTTCCGGCAGAGACGCTGCACCCACACGGGTCACCGCGGAGGCGCCCAGCGCCACTGCGCCGGCCGCCTTGAAAAAGTTTCGACGATTCGACATGACTGTTCTTTCAGTGCCCTTGGGCTTGACCTGCACCGGTGGCAGCCGCAGGTTGGGCGATGGACGAGGTGCCCGGTGAGCCGCCGGTGAGCACTGTCTGCAGGTTCGTGTCCGCCACCCAGAAGTCGCGCAACGCCTGGACGTAGCCAGTCACGCCAGCGACCTACTCCCGCGCGTCCGCAAGGAGCTCGAAGACGCTGATCAGCATCCCGTTGTACCGAAGCAGGTTCTCTTCCGAGATGCGCTTGCGAAGCGGCACCACCTCGTCGCGGTAGTGCCTGGCCAGGTCATAGGCGGTGCGGTAGGCCGAATACGACTCGCGCACCTCGGACCGGGCGTTGACGGCAACTTCCGCGGTGCGGTTCACCGCCTGCATGTAGGTTGCCTCAGCGCGCGCCGCACGCGTCGAGCCGAAGTCGAACAGCGGCAACTCCAGCGCGATTTCGTAGCCGTTGGCGCGCGGCATGCCCGTGTCACTCTTGTTCTGGTAGCCGACCTCCAGGACGTTGATGAAGCGAGTTGCCTTCGTGAGCCCCAGCGACTTGGCAGTGGCCTCCGTACTGCGCTTGGCCAAGAGGACGTCGAGGCGGCGTTCCACGGCCGTACGTTCGGCATCGCGCGGCTCGGTCGGCTGCTTGGGGAGGTCCGGCAGGCGCTCGGGCAGCCGGAAGTTCACTTGGTCGCCAAACAGGCCGAGACGGCGCGTGAGCCGCTCCCGGTCAGCTGTCGCCTGGTGCTGGGCGCGCGCGAGCTGCGCAGTTGCATCCGCGTAGAACGCCTGTTCGCGCATCTGCGTGAGCTTGTTGAAGTTGCCTGCCTGCAGCATGCGCTTGGCAAGCTCGTTGGACGCGTCAGCAGTCTCTTTGACCTGCTGGTAGTACTTGACCAGCTCCTGAGTCGCCACGGCATCGAAGTAGGCGCGTCGGGTATCCGCCGCCAGGCTCACGGCGTCGGCTGCGGCCTGGTACTGGGCCTGCTCGAACCGCCGTTGGCCAACCTGCGAGGCCACAGACATCGTGAGCAGGCCGACCAGGTTGAACAGGACACCCCGGTCGATTTCGACGCTGCCGCCTTCCGAGAGCCGGCCGAAACTGAAAGCCGGGTTCGGCAGGCGCCCGGCCCGCACGTAGTCGGCCTCCGCGATGCCCAGCTCGCCAAGCTTGGCCTGCAGCCCGCGGTTGTTCAGGAGGGCGACTTCGACGGCGGATTCTGCGGTGAGCGGCTGCTTGAGCAATTCAGCGACCCGGTTCTGGGCGCCTCGGCGGTCGCTGTCGGCGCGCTGCAAGGTTACGGACTGGCCGGTGCGCTCCTTCGTGAGCTCGGAGACCTTGTTGAAGCCGCCGTCCGGCGAGAACGAGGCGCAGCCGGCCAGGAACAGCGAGGAGGCGGCGATTGCAGTCAGCCGCATCATTTGTGGCCTCCGTGCATGTGATGGCTGTCCTGGCCTGCCGCGGGCAGTGGTTGGACGCTGGCGGGCCGGACCGGGGCAGGCCCCGCCGCTGAGGCGGCAACAGGTGCCGCACCGTGGCCGCCGTGCCCGCTGACCGGGGTGCTACCCAGCGCATCGTTCAGCGCGCGCCAGTTGCCCGGCTTCAAGTCCTGCCAGGGCTTGTAGTCCGAGAAGGCGGACTGGTAGCGCAGCTCAGGTGCCGACACCGCCGGATTGGCAGGGTCGGTCTGAGCGAATGCCGCGACCGGCAGCGCCAGGAGGGCTGT
>SCRR01000302.1 GCA_004322085.1 Burkholderiaceae bacterium | reverse complement strand
GGCCGGAACGCGGTCTGGCGCATCCAGTGGTGCATCGTGGCCTTTGGGCGGGAGCTCACGCATTTCCGCTCGCGAACCGCGGTGGAACGGCTGTTCCGGCGCGATGCGTTGACCGCCTTCGAAGGCATCGTGCACGAGCAGGCCCTGCTCAAGGGTGAGCCGTTGCCCCGGCATACCTTGCGCGCCAAACTGAAACATTACGTGCGCGATTCGGTGCGCGGCAGCCTCGAGAAGCTGACCCAATACGCCATGCTAGGTGCGGCCAAGCGCGCACAGGCGGGCAAGCGCGGCGGCATACTTCGCGGACTGGTCTCCGGCAGTTCGATGTTCGGGCGCCTGTACATCTTCCAACTCGGTTTTCTGGGCGGCGGCGCGGGTTTCCTGTTCTGTTACCTGATTGCACTCGAATGCTTCTTTCGTTACGTCGCGCTTGACTATGATCGAGACCTGCTGGCTGACACGGTGAAGCGGTAAAAGTGACACACGGTGCGGCCGATGGGCCTGACACCACTTGAATCGGGATCTTTTTGCAACCACAAACTTTCGCCGCGGACTTGCCTGCACTCGATAGAGCAGCCCGCAGGGACCAGATTGCCCAAGCTCTGGCGTCCACTGCTGCCCTAACAGTTCCGTGCCTGGCCTTGGTGCTGCCCAGCGGCTACTCCTACGGCGTCGCCCTGCTGTTTTTGTCTGCCCTTTGTTTTGCCCCGCTCTGGTGGGGACGGCCCGTGCCGGACGCCCGCCTGTGGTGGCTGGTGGCGGCATTTGCATTGCTGGCGCTGACGTGGCAACTTGACGCAACGCGCAGCGGAGAGTTCTGGCGCGGCGCCGACAAGCCCCTGAAGTACCTGGCCGCCATTCCGTGCCTGTTTTTCGTGGCCCGCTTTCCGCCCAAGGCCCGGTTTTTATGGCTCGGCATTGGCCTGGGCGGCATCGGCAGCGGTTTGCTGGCGGCTTTCGAGAGGTGGTACCTGCACTGGGAGCGACCGGACGGCTACACCAATGCGATCCAGTTTGGTGATCTCAGCCTGATGCTCGGTTTGCTGTGTCTGGGGGGGCTTGTGGCCGCGCTGCCGACCCGGCGCCGACGCTGGTGGCAGGTCCTGTGGATGCTGGGCGCCGTGGGTGGCGCCACCGGCTCCGTATTGTCGTTGTCACGCGGCGGCTGGCTTAGCCTGGTGATCACCTCGGTTGTCTTCATGGTTGTCATGCGCTCGCGCATTAGTCGCAAGGCCTGGGTGCTCATCGCCGCTTCAGTCCTTCTCGTCGTCGGAACGTTGCGCCTGCTGCCACCAGGCAATGCGGTTGACCAGCGCTTCGCCGAAGTTGGACAGCAGATTCGTGCCTATCAACACGGCAACTCCAATTCTTCCATCGGCGCGCGATTCGATCTCTGGAAGGTGGCTCTGACCCTCGGCCTTCAGAAGCCCTTGATGGGTTGGACAGAACGCGGCTTCGAAGAACAAAAAAATCAAATGGTCAAAGCGGGGCGGGCTGGGCCCGCACTGCTTGAGTTGACCCACGCGCACAACGAGTATCTCGATGTGTTCGCCAAGCGAGGTGTTCTGGGGCTGTTCGCGCTGCTCCTCATGTACATCGTTCCGATCGTGATTTTCTGGCCACGAGCGGACCTGATCCGGTCTCCATCGTCCCGCGCCAAAGACTCAAGTGCGGGGCTTGATAACCCGCTCGGGTTGAGATTGATAGGACTGTGCGTCCCCGTCTATTACATGGGATGCGAGTTGACCCAGGGGTTTTTGATCCACAACAGCGGCACCATGATGCTTGCCTTCATGATCACCCTGATTTATGGCGCCCTGGTGTATGCGGAGCGTGCCGGGGCAATTGCCCCGGCTCTGGCGGGCTGAGTCTGTTCAGCGTGACAGGCGCGCCAGTCGGTCATCGGCTTGCCTGCCGATGCGTTCGATCACCTCGGCGGCAGGTGGGCAGTCGTTGATCAGCCCGGCCGCTTCGCCCACGGTGGCGTGCGCCGCCGAGAAATCACCCGCCTTGACGGCGGCGTTGTAGCGCGCGCGCGCGGCCGCCGGGTCGGCCCGCAGCGCCTCCACGCGGCCTTCCCATTGCTGGTGCAGGTCGTTGCGGATGGCGCGAAAGTCATAGGGCGCCGGCCAGTTCTTGCGCCGCAGGATGTCGAACACGGCGCTTCGGGCAGTGCCGTCGCCATTGGTTTGTACCGCCTGATCCTTGGCTCCCTGCGTGGCCAGGCACTCGCGCGTGGCCCACAGGCGCGAGCCCACCAGTGCGCCGTCGGCACCTAGCACCAGCGCAGCGGCGAGCGTGCGTCCGTCCGCGATGCCGCCCGCGGCCAGCAGCAGGGTGTCGGGGGCATGCGTCGCGAGCCAGTCGGCAAGCTCGGGCACAAAGGTCATGGTGGCGCGGCCCTGGAGCGAATTCATGCCGTGGCCGCCGGCCTCGGCGGCTTGCGCGACGATGACCCGGGCGCCGGCCTCGATCGCCTGTGGTACTTGTTCCATACGCTGCACCTGGCATACCAGCGGGACGCCGGCGGCCGCAACGCGGGCCGCGTACGGCCGCGGGTCGCCAAACGACAACATCAAGGCGCGCGGTTTGTCTGGTGCCGGCTGGTCCAGCACCCAGTCCAGCGCCGAGGCATCTTCGTCCAGCTTCCAGGTGATGAAGCCGCAGCCGATACGCGAGCGGTTTGCGGCCGTGTCAGCCATGCGCAGCGCCAGTTCGTATTCGCGCTGCGTCCAGTCCAGGTCGCCGTAGCCGCCACCCACCAGGCCCAGCGCGCCGGCCCGCGCACAGGCCGCCGCCAAAGCACCACCCGCGGCCAGCGCCATGGGCGCGAGTGCAATGGGAACGGAGAGATCGAACAGGGTGGTCAGGCGAGTTTTCATGGCGATATTGTGAACTTGGGTTTGCCTTGCTGTCGCCGGACCAAAAAAAAGCCACCGTGAGGTGGCTTGTAAAGTCCTTGGAAGGACGTCGTTGGGATTCTTTGAGTGTGTGAAAACTCTTGCAGAGTTCCGAGCCCTTGTTCCTGTGACAGCAGTACAGTAACTTTAGGTAAGTTTTTGTATTTTTACATCCCCTATTTGGGGGATAAACGACACTTGCAGGCCAAGCAGGCATCCTTTTGTTGTGACATTTGATACAGCTCGCGCCAAGTGCCGGTTGTTACATATCCGACGCAGGCAGATTCACCACGAAGGTGGCGCCGCCACCGGGGCGATCCTCGCAGCGCACGCTGCCCCCGTGGCGCTGCGTGATCGACTTCACCAGCGCCAGACCCAGGCCGACGCCCCCGGCCCGCTCGCTCGCACCCGGCAAACGATAGAACGGTTCAAAAATGCGCTCGCTCAGATCGGGCGGCACACCGGGCCCGCGATCGCTGACGCGCAGCACGGCGCGCGCACCCTCGCGCTGCACGCCCACCGTGATGGCGCCCGTACCGTAGCGGCGCGCGTTTTCGATGAGGTTGCGAATGACGCGGCGCAGCAGCTTGGGCACCCCGTTCACGGTCACCGTCTGCGCCCCGGCGTTCTCGCTGTTGCCGGTATCGAGATCGATGTTCAGCCGCGCGCACTCCTCGGCTGCCAGCCCGGTCAGATCCACCGCCTCGACCGTGCCGATGTCGGCTTCCTGGACATCGAGCCGGCTCGCCAGCAGGATCTCGTCGATCAACTGATCGAGTTCCGCAATATTGAGCGCGATCTCGTCCTTGAAGGCTGCGGTGGGCGTGTTGCCCATCAGCTCGAGCCCCATGCGGATGCGCGTCAGCGGGGATCGCAACTCGTGCGATGCGTTCGCAAGCAGCGACTTGTGCGAGTTCACCAGGGTTTCGACGCGCTCGGCCGCATGGTTGAAGCGTGCGGCCAGGTCCGCCACTTCATCGTGACCGCGCACCGGCACGCGCACCGACAGATCCCCTTCGCCCCAGCGCTGCACGCCGCGCTGCAGCGACTCGAGCCGCTGCGTCAGGCGCCGCACGATCGGGTACACGCCCAGTGCCACCGCCAGCCCAACCAGGGCCAGCAGCCATGCAAACCCAAAGGGGGAGCGCGTCCACGCGGGGGGTGGCCCGGCGGCGCGGCGCGGCTCGCGCGGCGCCAGTTGCAGCAAAAGAGTCTGGCCGCTGTCCAGCGTCACGATGAATTCCAGCCCCTGCCCTGGTTCACGGCGCAATTCGGCCTCGGCCGAGCCGACCACTGCGCCCGCGGCATTGCGCACCACGACCTGGCGCGGCTCGCGCGGGGCCCGGTAGTGCTCCTCAGAAATGCGCCAGGCCCAGCCCACGACCAGCGTGAGCACCGCCACGCCCCCCACCACGGCGAGCCAGATGCGCAGGTACAGGCGGCGCGAGAGGGGGTTGAAGAGCGGCAAGCCGATCGCTCCCGGTCGTGCCGGCTTAGTCCTGTTGCTTGGCAAACACGTAGCCCACGCCACGCACCGTCAGGATGCGCTTGGGGTTCTTGGCGTCCTGTTCGATGGCCGCGCGGATGCGCCCCATGTGCACGTCGATCGAGCGGTCGAACGCCTCCAACTCGCGCCCGCGCACGGCCTCCATGATCTGGTCGCGGCTGAGCACGCGTCCGGCGCGCTCCGCCAGCGCCACCAGCAGGTCGAACTGGTAGGACGTCAGCTCGCTGGGCGCGCCGCCCACCGTCACGCTGCGTGCATCGCGGTCGATCTCCAGCGAGCCAAACCGGATGACCTTGGTGGTGGGCTTGGCGCCCTCGACACGCCGGCGCAGGATCGCGCGCACCCGCGCCAGCAGCTCGCGCGGCTCGAACGGCTTGGGCAGGTAGTCATCGGCGCCCAACTCCAGGCCAATGATGCGGTCCATCGGGTCGCCCTTGGCCGTCAGCATCAGCACCGGCACCAGGGCCGCCTCGCCCGGCAGCGAGCGAATGCGCCGGCACACCTCCAGGCCGTCGATGTCGGGCAGCATCAGGTCCAGAATCACCAGGTCGGGCGCGAGCTCCTGCAGCCGCATCAGGCCGCCGAGCCCATCTCCCGCGTGGGACACCACAAAGCCCGATTGGCCCAAGTACTCTTTCACCATGCTGGCCAGGCGCGCGTCGTCTTCAATCATCAACAGTTGTGAACTCATGGGTGGCAGTTTAGTCGTCAAGCGGCGTGGTTGGAGATGGGTGTACATGCCATCGTGCGGGTTTCCAATCACGGAGCGTTGAAGCGGCTGTAAAGTAAAGTAAATGCAAACCGATTCTGTTCTGGACGACATCCTGGCCCGCCACGCCCGCGAGCGACCGCAGGCGTTGGCACTTCGCACCGTTATCTCGGGGGTGCGCCGCGACCTGAGCTACCAGGACCTGGCGCGCCGCACCGGATACGCGGCAGACCGTCTGCGGCACGCGTGGGGCGTGCGCGGCGGCGACCGCGTGGCGTACCTGGGCCTGAACCAGGCCGACCAGATCGTGCTGCTGTTTGCGCTCGCGCGGCTGGGCGCGATGCTGGTACCACTGAACTACCGGCTGGCGCCGCCCGAGTGGAGCGCGATCCTGGCGGACTGCACGCCACGCTGCCTGCTGCACGACGCGAACTGGGCCGCGGCCGCCACCACGCTGGCGCACCAGCATGAGATTGCCGCACATGCGCTGGAGGCACTGGCCGCGCCCGCCGCGCTGCAGTCTGTGATTGCGCCTGCACCCGCCAGCGCGCCCGTCCTGCTGGTCTATACCTCGGGCACCACCGGGCAACCGAAAGGGGCCTTGCACACCCAGTCAAATTTGATGGTAAATGCGGCTGCAGCCATTGATGTGCAAACACTGACTGCTTCAGATACGATAGCAACCGTGCTGCCGCTGTTCCATGTCGGCGGCTTGTGCATCCAGACGCTGCCGGCGTTGTGCGCGGGCGCCGCGGTGACGTTGCACGAGCGCTTCGATGCCGGCGCGCTGCTCGCCTCGCTGGCGCACGATCGGCCCAGCCTGACGCTCCAGGTGCCGGCGACAATGAAGGCACTGATCGAGCACCCCGACTGGCCCGGCACCGACCTGTCCAGCCTGCGCGCCGTTTGGGCCGGCTCCAGCATGTTGCCCGAGGCGCTCGTGGCCGCCTTTCACGTGCGCGGCGTGCCGGTGTGCAACGTCTACGGTGCGACCGAGACCGGGCCGTTCTCGATTGCGCTCCCTCCCAGGCACGCGTTCAGCCATGTGGGTTCGTGCGGCTGGCCCGCGCCCGGGGTCGAGGTGCGGCTCGCGCTGCCGGCGGCGGGGGCCGAGGTGGGTGAGGTGCTGCTGCGCGCACCCAATGTGGTGGCGTGCTACTGGCCGGACCGGCCGGCGCTCGATGCGCAGGGCTGGTTCCACAGCGGTGACCTGGCGCGTCAGGCACCCGACGGCAGCTACACCATCGTCGGGCGCGCCAGGGACCTGATCATCTCGGGCGGAGAAAACATCTACCCGGCCGAGATCGAGAACCTGCTGGCCAGCCACCCGCTGGTGACTGAATGCGCGGTGATCGGGCAGCCCGACGCACAGTGGGGCGAAATTGCCGTGGCCGTGGTTGTTTTGCGACCGCAACCCATACAGGACAATGACGATACGCTACTGGATTGGGAGCAAACGCTGCGCGACTTTCTGGGCGCCCACATCGCCCGCTACAAGCAGCCGCGCCGCTGGCTGGCGTTACCCAAGCTGCCCAAGACCGCGTTGGGCAAGGTGCAGAAGCGGCAGCTGGTTGATCAATTACTACCAAGTAAATAGCTAACAATGAAGACGTATCAAGGGCTGGATGCTATTTTGACTCTTGAAGCGAGCCAGACCAGCAACAGCACCGGCACGCCCAGCAGCGCGGTCATGGTGAAAAACTGCGGGTAGCCAAAGGCGTCCACATAGCGGCCCGAATAGCCCGCCAGGAATTTGGGCAGCAACAGCATCATGGAACTGAACAGCGCGTACTGGGTGGCCGAATAATTCACGTTGGTGAGCGAGGACAGGTAGGCGATGAAGGCGGCCGAGGCGATGCCGCTGGACAGGTTGTCGGCCGAGATCACCGCGATCAGCGCCGTCAGGTCGTGCCCTTGCGTGCCGAGCCAGGCAAACAGCAGGTTGCTGGCGGCGCTCAGGATCGCGCCCAGCATCAGCACGCGCATCACACCCCAGCGCACCGACATGGCGCCGCCCACGAAGGCGCCCGCCAGCGTCATGATCACGCCGAACACCTTGGTCACCGCAGCGACCTCGTCCTTGGTGTAGCCCATGTCCACGTAGAACGGGTTCGCCATGATGCCCATCACCACGTCGCTGATGCGGTAGATGGCAATTAGCGCCAGGATCAGCGCGGCCTGCCAGCGGTAGCGCCGCATAAAGTCGGCAAACGGCTCCACCAGCGCGGTGCGCAGCCACTCGGCGGCGTTTTTGGCGGGCGGCAGTACGCGCGGCAGCGGCTCGGGCGAGAACAGCACGGTGGCCATGCCCAGCGCCATCGACGCCGCCATCACCAGGTAGGCGTTGTGCCAGGCCCCTTGCTGGTAGCCCGCGATGCCCGCCACTTCGGCGCGCGCCGCCAGCCACAGCACGCCGGCGCCGGCCCAGATCATCGCCAGCCGGTAGCCGGTCTGGTAGGTTGCGGCCAGCGCTGCCTGGCGCTCCATGCTGGCCGACTCGATGCGATAGGCGTCCAACGCGATGTCCTGCGTGGCCGAGCCGAACGCCACCAGCAGCGCGCACCACACCACCGGCTCCAGCCCCGCGCGCGGGTCGTTCAACGACATGCCGACCAACCCCGCCATCACCATGACCTGCGCCAGCAGCAGCCAGCTGCGCCGGCGCCCCAGCCAGCGCGTGGCCAGCGGAATCGGCAGGCGGTCCACCAGCGGCGCCCAGACCCACTTGAAGCCGTAGGCCAGCCCGACCCAGCTCAGGTAGCCGATGGTGGTGCGGTCGATGCCGGCCTCGCGCAGCCAGAAGCTCAGCGTGCCCAGCACCAGCAGCAGCGGCAGGCCCGACGAGAACCCCAGCGCCAGCATGCGCAGCGTGGCGGGCTCCAGGTAGACCTTGAGCGTGTCGCTCCAGGTGGGTTTGGGGGTGTTGGCGGGCGCTGCGCTGGCGCGCGTCGAGTCGGAATTCATGCGGCGAATAATACGCGGGCGCCTGTCGGGCCAGCTCCTGGCCTTAAGTCTCGTTTAAGGCGTGCGCGCCACTATTTATGAACCGGCCGCGCCATAGCGCAGGCCGCGAGGTGACATCCCGGCAGCAGCAGGTGACCGGGTCGTTTATTGCGCCTGCACAGCATTTCAAGGAGAAATGAAATGAAAGCTAGCATTCGCCACGTTACGGCGGTGGCCGCGGTCGGCGCGGCCCTGTTCGGCATGGCCGCGGTTCAGGCCGCGCCCGCCATCCCGATGCACAAGGTCGACGGTATCGAGGTCGCAAGTGGCGGCATTGGTGACGGCCAGGCCGCCGCCATCCAGTCCGAGGCCCGCCATTGGCCGCTCACGCTCGAGTTCGCGGTCAGGGATCATGCCAAGTCCGACTACGCGGCCAACGTCAACGTCACGGTGCGCGACACCAAGGGTCAAACGGTGCTGAAAACCACATCGGATGGGCCGTTTTTGCTGGCCCGCCTGGACCCCGGCCAGTACATGATCCAGGCCAGCCTGAACGGAAAGATGCTGCAGCAAAAGGTAACCGTCGGGCATGAACCGGTGCGCCACCTGTTTCTGTGGCCTGAAGGGACCGATGGGGCCTGATGCCGGAGGCGCCCGAGCCTGATCCCGCCCCGGCGCGAGCGCAGCGCTTGCTGCGCGGCCCGCTGGGCGGCCTTTCAACACACATCCTGCCCACCTCGGCGACGATGGTGGGCGTTTGCATGACTGTGCTGTCGATCGGCCACCTGGGCCACGGCGGCGATGTCTTCATGGTGATCGACAAGCTGCTGGCCTGCGACTCCGTCGTGTTCCTTGCCAGTGCGCTGCTGTCGTTCATGTCGATTCGCAGCGGCCACGCCAACGGGCGGCTGGAGAGCCGCGCCGAAGTGGTTTTTGTTGCGGGCCTGGGGCTGCTGGCGCTGGTGGCCGTGGCGCTGGCGTTTGCGATCAGGTGAGACTTCAGGGCTATCCGCGCGCCTCGTCGCTACCAGCAACCGGTGCCCGTCAGCGCAGTGGTGCCGTTCCAGTTGGTCTGGGTGCCGAGTTGGTCGATCTGGTAGGCATAGCATGTGCTGTCCGCAGTCTGGCTGCCGGTGGGTGTGGCGAGCCCCGTGAATCCGGGAGCGACTGCCGTCGCACCGGATCCCGAAGCCGCCGTGACGGTAGGCACAGTCAGGTTGTAATAGCTCTGTCCCGATGCGTTCACCGCGAGCGGGAACGCGCTGGCAGCGCCGTAGCCGAGCGCTGGCGCGCTGTTCGTATAGGCGTTGTTGACGCTGAAAAACCGTTCCTCGCGACTGGCCAGATCGAGCACTGCGTTCTTGGCGTCGGTGCGGCGTGATTTCTGCACGTATTTCTGGTACGACGGCAAGGCGATGGTGGTGAGCAAGCCGACGACCGCTACCACGATCATCAATTCGATCAATGTGAAACCGTGGCTGGACCGACGCGCAGCAATGTCGCGGCAGACGGGTTGTAAAGCGTTTTTCATGAGGGCTCTTTCAGGGACAATCAGCGCAGCTTGATCCAGTTCAGCCGTGCACCGAGACCGTTGGCTCCGGCATTGACCTGCGTAACCGAGCCGACACCACTAGCGGTCTGGTTGACCATGAAGGGTTTCGTCATGGCTGACACAAAAGACGGCGTGCCCACCGCACTCAGGCCAATACCGCTGACGATGGCGCCGTTGGCCGAGAGAAAGTTATTGGTGGCGCTGGCGAAGAACGACTGGTTGGGCGCGCCGCCAGTGTCGCTGGAGATCGCCATGGTATAGCCCGAGGGGGGTTGGTTGCTGCATGACAAGGCCTGGTTGACGGCGGGGATCGTGGTGTTGACCACGAACAAGCCGTACGCCGAGGTCGGGTTGTAGATCACCTGTTCGCCACTGTCCGGCAGCGCGAGCGTCCAGCCGAACTGGGTGTTGCTGCTCGCGCCGCCGCTGCAGCTGGCAGAGCCCTTCCAGCAGACCTCGTTCTGCGTCACCGTGCGAAAGCCCGAGATATTTCCGCTGCTGCCGGCCACGTCGGTTGCTGTCTGCGTCTGCAGGTTGGCGCTGGTGATGCTTTGGGGTGCGGCGAGACTCGCATACACAACCGAGCCCAGGCCATTCCATGTGCTCATGTTCCAGTCCCAGATACCGTAGATCGACTGGTTGCCGCTGGCATAGGCGGCGGCGCCGGCAACCGTTTGCGGCAACTGCTGGCCGGTCGCGAAGTCCACCATCACTCGTGGGGATGGGCCGGCGCCGGCCGAGGTCACGGTCACGCGGGTGGTGATCGGCTGGCCGCCAGGCGTCGAGAATAGTGGCGTGGTACCGGCTGCCCAAGTGGCGGGGGTGCTGCTCGTCAGGTCGAAGCGCCAGACATTGCCTAGCGCGTCGCCGCCATACACGTAGTCGGTGATGTGGTCACCATCGAGGTCCGCTGACGATACGTAGGCAATGCCGTTCTTGGCCCCAGTGGAGGATGGACCGGCGCCAGTGCTCAGGAAGCGAAAGCTGATCACGCCCGTCTGGCTTACCGTCATGATGTAGATGCCGGCCACACCCGTGCTGCTGTTGAGCCCGTTGCCAAAGATCGCGGCCCAGTTGCCATCGTGCAAGCGCCGGATGATGGGGGTGCCGAAGGTGTTGCCCAGGTTGTTGCCGCAGTTCGCGGGGGTGTTGTTGAAGCAGGTAATGCTGTTCGGCCTCCAGTCGCGAATCACCAGGCTTGCGGCATTCGCCTCGCTGAAGTTGCCCGGGTTGGTGATGTCCAACGCGTAGATGGCGCCGCCAGTGGCCACTGTTGTTTTGTCTCCAATCGGGCCGTTGATGTTGCCACCGGCCCCTAGTCCACCCACCAGCCAGGTGTGCCAGGCGCCGTTGTAGTACAGGTCGCCCGTGCCCGGCGTGGCATCCACAAACAGCGCGTGGGCGTAGCTGGGCGAGGAGAAGTCCAGCGTTGGCGTGGCGTTGTGGATGGTGGAGAGCACCGATGACGGTACATAGCCCAGCAGTTCCTGCCCATCATTCGGCGCTGTGGTATCGAAGGTGCCGCTGGCCGTGTAGGCGCCGGCACGGAACGCGTGCATGATGCCATCGTTGGCCCCTGCGTACACCACGTTGGTGCGTGTCGCGTTGGTGCTGGCAAACGTGGCGTAGCTGGTTCCTTCGGGCTGCGTCGCGGTGGGATTGAGCGCATCTACCCATGGACCGCGATAGGGTAGCGATGGAGCGCCAACCCAGGTCGGGCTGGAATCGATGATGTCGCCCAGCACACCCGTACGGCCGCGGAATGTGTTGGTGCCCGATCCGCCGATCTCGTTGCTCCGGTCGCCGCGCAGATAACCGAGGAGGTCACTGCTGGCGAGCGCGCTTTGCTGCGTGGTCGTCAGATTACTCCACTGCAGCGGCACGCCCGAGGGGGCACTCGAGCTGTTGAGGCCCCAGGTGAGCAACTGGCGCGTCCCTGAGGCTGCAGCGCCGGTTCCTGTCGCCTGGGCCGTGTTGGTACCGCCCGTGGCCGCGCAGCTGCCACTACCCGTACCGGTGAGCACGCAGCTGGCGTCCCAGTTGGATAGTGCGGCCAATGAGACGGTATCCGTGGCCGCGTTGTAGGCCAGGTTGGTGGCCGTGAGTTGACCCCACCAGTTCGTCGGGTGGTAGTACGCCAGGTAGACTTGGGTGCCGGCTTCCACGCGGGCCGACTGCTGCACGTTGACGCCCGCCGAGTCCGATGCGGCGTTGAGTTGTGCCGCCTTGAAGCAGGTGATCTCATGCACATTGCTGGCGCCACCGGTGCCGGCTGAGAAGCCGAAGCGGAAGTTGGCTGGAATGGCCCCATTGGACGCCGCGATCGATTGATTGGTGATCACGGGTATTGCGGCGCCGCCGTTGTAGCTGTAGGACAGATTGAGCAAGCCATTTTGGGTGATGCTCAGTCCGTACGTGATGGGCTTGGCATTGCCGCGGGTCGGACTCGATATGGCCTCCTGGTTTGAGATTTTCAGGGTCGAGGGCAAGCGGCTGGTGGCCATGAGCGGGTAGTCCGCGACGGCAGGTCCGTATTGTCCGGGTGGGACTCCGTTGACGGTTGTGTTGCTGGCGTTGTAGAGATAACCGGTTTTGCAGGTGTTTTTCACAGCCGTCGCCTGGTCCGTCGAGCTCAGTGAGCTGGGGTAAAAACCTGAGTAGCTAGGGTTGAGGGTGCTGCTGCTCAAGCTTGCCCAATTCACATTGCCAGCGCCTCGCACACTGATGCTTCCCGGCAAATATCCCGCTCCGGAGGCTGTGTTGTCATTCGTGGACGTCGTGTAGTTGGTGGCGACCGTGGTGGTAGGGGTGGAGGCAGTGACAACCGTGGTGACGGTGGTGGTGGTGTAGCCGTTGCTCGGCGTTTTATTCTTTGTTTGGGTGGTAGGGCCGCTGGTGACGTAGGTGGTGGCGCCGGTAGTGCTGGTGCTGCTGTTGTTCGGCGGCGTATTGGCGATGGTGGTCGGTGAGGTGGTGCTGCTGGCACCGTTCGTAGTGGTGGTGGTGCCGACGGTGGTGGTGGTGGTGGGGCCGCTGACGACGGCGCCGGTGCTGGTGTTTGTGACTGTAATGACGACGGTGGTGGTGGGCGTGGAGGCCATGCTGGTGCTGGTGGTAGTGGTGTAGCTGGTCTGTGCACCGTTTGTGAAGTTCCCGTATTCGTCAATACCCACGCCGAGATAGCCGTTCTGTATGCCGTCATACGTGGAGTTGGTATTGGAGCAGCTGTAACCCAAACTGCCGCCGAGCCCGCCGGCCGTCGGCGGTGCCGGCTTAGGCGATGCAGTCGTCCCACCATCCAGCAAGAAGAATGTGATGCCGTCCGCGCCCGTGCCGTTGCCGTTGTCGCCGCCGTAGGTGACGGTGCTGAACGTGACCTGAAGGCCCTGGCTCGACGGAAACGTGAAGTTCGAAACCACGGCGCCGGTCTGGTTGCCGCCATTGCCGGTGGAGCCCGTGTCTCCGTTGGTCAGCCGCAGGGCACCCTGGCCTACCGAGTCCGGCAAACGGCCAGAAACACCGCCGACGAGAGTTTTGCCGTTGTAATACGGCAAGCCAGCGCACGCCGGGATGGTGTTGGTGGACGTAACGGTTGTGCTGCCCCCGGCCGTCAGGCACGCACCATTGAGGTTCTTCCAGTTGTAGCTTGACGCCGCACCCGTCAGCGTGTCGCTGATGACCAGTTGGGCCCGTACGCCAAGCGGTACGGCGGCACACGCAGCAAGCAGCAGATACAGAAGGTATTTTTTCATGATCCGGGCTTTCATCAGGGGTTGTCCAGAGGCGGATTCTTATAGGTGATGGCGTAGGTGCTTTGAACGACCGATGCGCCATTGGCGCTGCCGCCGTAACCTGCGCCCGTGACCTGGTAGAGCATGGATTTTCCGGTCGGATCGAGGCCCAGGTAGCTGATGTACAGGCTGGGCTTGGCGTAGTAATTGATGTCGCCGGCATTCGCACCAGTGCTCACTACGCCGCCGCCGCTGGCAACGGTCATGTTGGGTGGCAGGTAGTCGCCGCGTGCCGCCCAAGGCAGCGTGGCTGGGTTACCCAGCGCATTGCTGCACGTTTGCATGTTGGCCACGGTGTTAGCGTTGTAAACCGCGGTGCAGTTGGCGCCGGTGCCACCGTTGCCCTGGTTGAGCCACCATTCACCGTATTGCAGGGCGCTTTCGGCCGCTTGCAGCGAACGCTGTTTCTCGCGCGTGTTGCCGGCAATTTTCTCCTGCAAACCGAAACTGCGGAACATGCTGAGCGCAAGCAGCGTCATGACGACCAGCATCAACAGGCTGGTGATAAGGGCAATGCCGCGCTGTGTCGTCGTGCGGACAACACGTCGACGAAGTGCACGACGGGGAGGGAGTAGCGTGCTCATGTTCGGTTCATCAGGCTGACGGTCTGGACCCAGGGGTTGGGCAGCGTCGCGGCTGCTCCGGTCTGGGCAGCCAGGGGATTGAGGAAGGTCAAAGTGAATTGCGCCGTATGGACGTTAGCCCACAGGTTGGCGCTGGTCACCGTGGCGGCACTGAGATAAGTGTCCGTTACACCGTCGCCGTCGGTATCGACGCCGTACAAAATCGTCATCTGCGCAACATTGCCAACCAGCGCCACCGCTGTGCCGCCGTTGACTGCGCAGGTCAGTTCGTTATTGGCATTGACGGCAAAACTGTTGACCCAGACTTGTGCTGCGCCCGAGGTGTTGTTGCCGCCCTGGCAGTTCATCAAACCATCGCCGCTGGCGGTCTGGTAACGCACGTCCACCGTATCGCTGCCGGTGCTGGTGGCACTGGAGGTGCCACTGATGCCCTGCCCGGCCGTAAATGTGGTGCCATCGGGGTTTGTCACCGTGGTTGTCGGTAGCGCCGTAACCAGTGTGTTGACGAGTGGGTTCGGAAAGTACGCCGCCGATTGCACAGTGGTGGTCAGCATGGTCGCCGCCAAGCGCTGGCCGTCTTGTAACTGGGACATCTGGTCTTGCGACGTAAAGGCCGTTTTCATGTTCATGTACAGCACGGACAGGCCGAGCGCAATGAACAGGGCAATGGTGATCGCCACCATCAGCTCGACCAGGCTGAAGCCGGCCTGACGCAGGCGCTTGCGCGCAGGGAGGGGAGGCAGCAAATCACTCATGGGTTGACATACAGGGAGTAGGACTGCGTGGCGGTCTGGGCGCCACCGCTGGCTGCGCTACCGGTGGCCGTGGTACGGTTCAGTGCCACATATTTCTCGGACCAGCTGATGTTGATGGTGCAGCTGACCGGGGCGCCTGCCACGTTGTTGCAAGTGAAGTTGGCGGTGTACGACGGAAATTGCGCCGCCATGCGGGTGGCCCAGCTTTGCAAATCGTAGGCCGCGAGCTGCGCAGGCGTACATACCGGTGCCGTCGGTGTGGTGGTGCTGACGCAGGTAGTGACAGTTTGGCTCAGTACGCCGGTGCCATCCGTAACCACCGCGCCCGCGGTCGAAAACGCTCCTGGTGCCACACCTGCGGCCCAGTAGCCCTTGTTGCCCTGCATGGCGGCGCCGAGGCTGCTGGCTTGCAGCGCGATCAGCGAGCGGCTGCTGGAAACCTGGGTGTTGGAGATGGCCAACGCCTCCATTTTGGCGAGGCCGAGAAGACCGAGCGACACCACAAGGATGGCGACGAGCACTTCAAGCAGGGTGAAACCGCTCAAGGAACGAGCTCGTGAGCGGGCAAGGTACCGATGGTGCATGTGCAATTCCTGACTCAGCATGGTTGCACCTGCTGGCGACCGACGATATTGAGGATCACACAGCGACCCGCTGCGGTATTGACCGGCTGGGTGTGCAGCGTCCATGTCACCGTGCCCGCAAGGTTGATCGCGAACCCGTCGCGGCTGTAAGAAACCGCGCCGACGGCATTACCGCTGCCGTCGGCGGCCGTGAAGGTGTCCGTGCTCTTCCATGGGATCTGCCTTCTGAGCACCAGGTCTCCGGCATTGACGACCTTGTTTCCGTTGGCGTCGGAGAACACGATCCAGCCCGTGTTCCAGGTCGAAGTTGTGGCCCCCAGGCAACTTGTGCCGTTTGACGAGGCGCAGATGCTGACTGGCAGACCTTCCTTGATCGCTTCAGCCCGCGCGAATTGCAGGTCGCCTGACAGCGCGTTGATTTCCCCGGCCACGCGGTTGGTCTGAGTCAGACTGACGAACGATGGCACGGCAACGACCAGCAGCACGGCGATGACGGCAAGCACCGTCAGCAACTCAAGCAGGGTCACGCCTGTGGCACGGCCATGGTTTGGCGTGCCATGGGCCTTTGCGCGACGGGCATGCTGTAGTTTCACTAAGTTTCCTGTAGATACTTTTGGTTGCAACCGACTGTAAATCCGTGTTGGAAACGCCGGCAACGCGAATCCGACCAGCGGTGTCGTTTCCTGTCCGGGCGGCATCGAGTAACGACGTGTTGCTGACAAACGGTCGCGCAAAACCGACAAGCGGTAGCGCGCCGTTGCGCACCGATCAGATGGCCAGCTCGTACTCCACGGTGATCGGCGCGTGGTCCGAGAATTTTTCGGTCTTGTAGATCGCCTCTCTGCGCGCCAGCGCTGCCAGATTGACCCGTGACGACCATGAGCGGACGGCGCGCAGCCATTGATTGGACAGACGGTTGGTCCTGCCGCGGCCTTCTGCTATAAATCCAAGCGCCGTCACTGAGGAGCTGACCATGTCGCTCGTTTTCCGACCTGCAAGCACTGACGAACTGGCACACGCCGAAGAACTGGTTGCCCTCAGCATCAACGACCTGACCGCCAGCCACGGTTTCGGAGCGATCGCCACGTCGCGGTCTCCGGATTTTCAGGCGTTCTGTCTTCGAGACGATCCACGCGGCGCGTGGCTGGCCGAGGATGACGGCGAGATGGTCGGTTTTGCCCTGAGCTGGGTTTGCGAGCGGCTCTGGTTCCTGGCGGAACTGTTCGTTGTACCCGGCCGGCAGGGGCAGGGTATAGGCAACGAACTGCTGGAGCGCACCCTGCAGCACGCGAGCCAGGCCGGTGCGACCGACAAGAGCCTGATCACCTTCGCCTTCAACGTTGTGTCCCAGGGGCTGTACGTGCGGCACGGCTTGCTGCCGCGCGTGCCCATCCATTTGTGCAGCGCCGAGCGTGAATCATTGCTGCGTCACTCGCGGGGCCCCGTACTTCGCACGGCGCCCATCCGGACGACCGCCACCGATCTTGAGGCGCTGCGACAGGTCGACGTCGCAGCACTGGGTGTTTCGCGCGAGAAGCACCACCGGTACCTTCTGGGCGATCCCGGGATGGAAGGCGTGTTCCTCGAAGAGGAAGGCGAGCGCGTTGGCTACGCGTATATTGCTGCAACGGGTCACATAGGCCCCTTGGCGGTCATGCATGCCGATGCGATACCCGGTGCATTCAGGACTGCGCTGGCGATGGCCATCGCGGGGGATGCCAAGCAGATCTCCGCGTTCGTTCCCGGGACGTGCTCTGCATTGGCGATCGCGGCCAGTCACGGCATGCGATTCACACTTCCGATGGTGCTGATGTCGTCGCGCGACTGCGGCGACTGGACACGCTATCTCCCGCGCAACCCGGGCTTCATGTGAGGCCGCTTCGGGCACCGAGATTCAGGGCTGAAATCTCCGCCATCAGTCGTAATTTGACCGCCACGCCATTGGTCAAATCTGAAAGTCATAGTCGATCGTCAGCGGAGCGTGGTCGCTGAACTTGACGTCCTTGAAGATCGCCGCCGAGCGCGCCGCTTCGGCGATGGCGGGGGATGCCAGGTGGTAGTCGAGCCGCCACCCCACGTTGTTGGCGTAGGCCTGGCCGCGGCTGCTCCACCAAGTGTAGGCGGTGTCGGTGGCGGTGGGCTGGAGCTGGCGGTATACGTCGACCAGTTTTGCTTCGTCCAGCAGTTTTGTCATCCAGGCGCGTTCCTCGGGCAGGAAGCCGCTGTTTTTCTGGTTGCTGCGCCAGTTTTTCAAGTCCATTTCCTTGTGCGCGATGTTCACGTCGCCACACAGGATGAAGTCGCGCTTCTTCTTGAGTGCCACCAGGTGCGGGTAGAACTCGGCGAGAAAACGGAACTTGGCCTGCTGTCGCTCCTCGCCCGAGGAGCCGCTGGGGAAGTAGGCGCTGATGATGGAAAGCTTGCGCCGGGGGGTGTCGAAGCGCAGCTCCACGTAGCGGCCCTCGGCATCGAACTCAGGCGAGCCGTAGCCGATCACCACCTCGCTCGGCTCATGCCGGCTGTACACCGCCACGCCCGAGTAGCCCTTTTTCTCGGCCAGCTGGAAATGGCCCTTGAGGCCGGCCAGTTCTTCGAAGCGGCCCTGGAGGTCGGGCGCCTGGGCCTTGATTTCCTGCACGCAAATACAATCGGGCTGGTGGCTGGTCAGCCAGCTTTCCACTCCTTTGGTGGCGGCGGAGCGGATGCCGTTGAGATTGAGGCTGGTGAGTTTGAACAAGGATTTCCCCATGGTGGTTGCAAGCGCGCAAACGGCTGAACAAGACAGGCTGGCGCAGGAGTTCGTGCAGTTTTCTGTTGATTCGGGCGTGCTGCGCTTTGGCGAGTTCAAGACCAAGGCGGGCCGCCTGAGCCCTTACTTCTTCAACGCCGGCTTGTTCGACGACGGCGCCAAGCTGGGCCGGCTCGCGCAATTCTATGCAAAAGCGCTGATCGCCAGCGGCATGGCGTTCGACATGATTTTTGGCCCGGCCTACAAGGGCATCCCGCTCGGCGCGGCGGTGGCGATCGAGCTGGCGCGGCTCGGGCGCAATGTGCCCTTTGCCTACAACCGCAAGGAAGTCAAGGACCATGGTGAGGGCGGCACGCTGGTGGGGGCGCCGCTCAAGGGCCGGGTGCTGATCGTCGATGACGTGATGTCGGCGGGGACCGCAGTGCGCGAGTCGATCGCGATCATCGAGACCGCGGGTGCCACGCCCCATGCGGTGGCGATTGCGCTCGATCGACAGGAGAAGGCCACCGAGGGCGGGCTCGATGTGAATCACAGTGCCGTGCAATATGTGCGCGATCGGCTCGGGTTGCAGGTTTGTGCGATTGCGACGCTGGCTGATTTATTGCAGTATCTGTCCCATAGTGGCCGCGAGGGCGTGGGCGCGCAGCACGAACGCGTGTTGGCTTACCGGCAACGCTACGGCGTAGATTGAAGGATGAATGTGCTGAATTTGACTCGGGGAGCGATTGCGGCCGCGCTGTTGGGCGGCTGCCTTATCGGACACGCTGCAACGCAGTCCATCTATACATGTACCGACAGCAAGGGCAACGTGCTGACCTCGGATCGCCTGATTGCAGCCTGCATGGATCGCACGCAGACCGTGTTCGGCCCGGGTGGCACAGTGTTGCGCACGATTGGACCGTCGCTCACGGGGCCGGAGCGCGCGGAGCAGGAAGCGCAGCAAAAGCGCGCGCAGGAGGAGCTCAACCGTCAGCTTGAAGAAAAGCGCCGCGACCGGGCGCTGCTTGTGCGCTATCCCAACAAGTCGGTGCATGAACAGGAGCGCGCGGCAGCACTGGCGCAGGTCGACGACGTCATCCGGGCGGCGCGAAAGCGCGTGACCGAGTTGCAGGTCGAGCGCCAGAACATCGACACCGAATTTGAGTTTTACAAAAATGATCCGACAAGGGCTCCCGCTTTGCTCAAGCGCCAGGCCGACGACAATGCGCGCAGCGCCGCGGTGCAAAACCGGTTTATCGCCGAGCAGGAAGCCGAGAAAAAACGCATCAACGCACGTTTTGATGACGAACTGGTCAAGCTCAAGCAGCTGTGGGCGTTGCAGGCGCCGCCGGCCACCGCGCGCTGAGCCACGCCGCTAATCGAGCTTCTTGCGCAGCAAGTCGTTGACTTGCGAAGGATTCGCCTTGCCCCGGCTGGCCTTCATGACCTGGCCGACCAGCGCGTTGAAGGCCTTGTCCTTGCCCGCGCGAAATTCCTCGACGGATTTGGCATTGGCGGCGAGTACGTCATCGATGATCTTCTCCAGCGCGCCGGAATCGCTCACCTGCTTGAGGCCCTTGTCCTTGATGATGGAATCGACATAAGCCAATGCAGTGTCGAACATCGTCCCCGGCCCATGGGTTAGCTCGGTGAACACAATCCTGCCGGCCGAATTTGAAATTGTGTTGTCCGCGATGCGAGCTATCAGGGCCGCCAGGTTACGTGCCGGTACGAGCTCGGCAAACTCTTCAAACGTGCGGTCTTCAACTGCGTTCAGCCACTTCGACACCTCGCCAATGATCCAGTTGCTTGCCAGTTTGGCCTGGCCGCAGGCTTTCGTGACGGCCTCGAAGTAGGCGGCCATCGCCTTGCTTTGCGTCAGCTGGCCAGCGTCGTAATCGCCAAGGCCGTAGTCGCCGATGAAACGCTGCGCCATCACGCGCGGCAGCTCGGTCATTTCTGCGCGCACGCGCTCGATCCATTCGGGTGCGATCGCCAGCGGTGGCAAATCAGGGTCCGGAAAGTAGCGGTAATCTGCAGCGTCTTCCTTGGTGCGCATGGCGCGGGTCTCGCCCGTGTCGGGGTTGAACAGCACGGTGGCCTGCTCGATGGCCTGGCCGTCCTCGAGCTGCTCGATCTGCCAGCGGATCTCATAGTCCATGGCCTGTTGCATGTTCTTGAAGCTGTTCAGGTTCTTGATTTCGCGCCGCGTGCCCAGCGCCGCGCCCGGTTTGCGCACCGACACATTGGCGTCGCAGCGAAACGACCCTTCCTGCATGTTGCCGTCGCAAATGCCGATCCAGCTCACGATTTTGTGCAGCTCCTTCGCGTAGGCGACGGCCTCGCTGCTGGATCGCATATCGGCCTCGGTCACGATCTCCAGCAGCGGTGTACCGGCGCGGTTCAGGTCGATGCCGCTCATGCCCACGAATTCTTCGTGCAGCGACTTGCCGGCGTCTTCTTCCAAGTGGGCGCGCACCAGCCGTACCGATTTCTTGTCGCCATCCAGCACAAACTCGATCTGCCCGCCCTGCACCGCCGGGATCTCATACTGGCTGATCTGGTAGCCCTTGGGCAGGTCGGGGTAGAAATAGTTCTTACGTGCAAAGACGCTGCGCGGTGCGATCTGCGCACCAATCGCCAAGCCGAACTGGATCGCGCGCTCCACGGCGCCCTTGTTCATGACGGGCAACGTGCCTGGCAATGCGAGATCGACCGCGCACGCCTGCGTGTTGGGCTCGGCGCCGAAGGCGGTGGCGGCGCGGCTGAAGATCTTGCTGTGCGTGGACAGCTGGACGTGCGTCTCGAAGCCGATGATGACTTCATACCCGCGCACCAGCGGACCCGTGGGGCGACCTTGCTGCAATGCCTCGAAGGTGTTCACGGGCGCGCTCATCTCAATCCCTCCGGCGTCTTCTGGTGCCAGTCCGTGGCCTGCTGCAGCCGATGCGCCACGTTCAGGAGCCGGGCCTCCTGCAGGTGGTTGGCGATCAGTTGCAGGCCGACCGGCATGCCACCCGTGCCAAAACCTGCCGGCACGCTCATGCAGGGCAGGCCGGCCAGCGAGGCCGGCAGCGTGTAAATGTCGGACAGGTAGTTGGCCAGCGGGTCGTTCGATTTCTCGCCCAGCTTCCACGCCACGCTGGGTGCGACCGGGCCGGCGATGACGTCGCACTGCTTGAAGGCCTGCTGGAAGTCATCGGCGATCAGGCGGCGGATTTTCTGCGCCTGCAGGTAGTAGGCGTCGTAGTAGCCGTGTGACAGGACGTAGGTGCCGATCATGATGCGGCGCTTGACCTCGTCGCCAAAGCCCTCGGCGCGCGTCTTCTTGTACATTTCCGTCAGATCGGCGTATTTGCCGGCACGGTGACCGAACTTGACGCCGTCGAAGCGGCTCAGGTTGCTGGACGCTTCGGCCGGCGCGATGATGTAGTACACCGGAATCGACAGCTCGGTGCGCGGCAGGCTGATCTCTATCAACCGGGCGCCGAGTTTGACGTATTGCGCCAGCGCGGCATCCAGCGCGGTGCGCACATTGGGGGCGAGGCCTTTGCCGAAAAAGTCTTTCGACACGCCGATGCGCAAACCTGCCAACGAGTCGTTCAGGCAGCGCGAGAAGTCCTCGGCGGGCAAGTCGAGCGAGGTGGAATCACGGTCCGGGTCGGGGCCGCACATGGCGGACAGCAGCAGTGCGCAGTCTTCGGCGGTGCGTGCCATCGGACCCGCTTGGTCCAGGCTGGAGGCGAACGCGATCATGCCGTAACGCGACGCGCGCCCATAGGTCGGCTTGATGCCGGTGATGCCGCAAAAGGACGCCGGCTGGCGGATCGAGCCGCCGGTGTCGGTGCCGGTGGCGGCCGGTGTCAGGCGCGCCGCGACGGCCACCGCGCTGCCGCCCGAGGAGCCGCCCGGAATGCGCGTGGTGTCCCAGGGATTCAGTGCCGGTTTGAACGCCGAGTTCTCGTTCGACGAGCCCATGGCGAACTCGTCACAATTGAGTTTTCCAAGTGTTACAGCACCTGCACCCTTTAGCCTCGTTACTATGGTGCTATCAAAGGGTGAGCGATAACCCTCCAGCATGCGCGAGCCGGCCGTGCTCGGGAAATCCGTGGTGACAAAGATGTCCTTGTGCGCGATCGGCACGCCCAGCAGCGGCGCCGTCTCGCCCGCGGCCAGGCGCGCGTCGGCGGCGCGCGCCTGCGCCAGCGTGACTTCCTCATTCGTCGCGAGGTAGGCGCCGAGCGCGTCGTGGCGCGCGCCGCGTGCCAGAAAGTGCT
This sequence comes from Burkholderiaceae bacterium, assembly GCA_004322085.1. GTDB lineage: Bacteria > Pseudomonadota > Gammaproteobacteria > Burkholderiales > Burkholderiaceae_C > Rhodoferax_A. The sequence continues at coordinate 879 of SCRR01000302.1, read as the reverse complement.
GCGCGACCTCGACGGCTGACACCTCTCTTGCGCGCAGCTTCGTGGCGAGCTGCGCCACGGTCAGATCGTGCAGATCGCTCATTCGGCGGCCTCCGACCGGTTCGTGCTGCCATCACGTTCTCGCTGGTCGGCCGCTCGATCGAATTCGTGGCGCCGATCCCCACAAGTGGGGCCCCTCGTCGTTGCGCTCATTCGATGGCCTCCGGCAACTGACTGCGATTCAAAGCGCCCGGCGGTCGGCCATGCGATCGAATTCGCGGCGCCGATCCCCGCATGCGGGGCCCCTTGTCGCTCGCTCATTCGATCACCCTGGGCACGAGGAACAGGCCGCGTTCCACCGCGGGTGCGCTGCGCTGGTTGGCCTCGCGCTGGTTCGGCTCACTGACCATGTCGTCGCGCAGGCGCAAAACTACATCCTGGTCGACGGCCATGGGGTGCGCCATCGGCTCCAGGCCCGCGGTGTCCACCGCGCGCATCTTCTCGACGATGTCGAAGAAGTCATTGAGTTGAGTGAGCATGCGCTCACTCTCTCCCGGCCGAAGTTCAAGTCGAGCCAGATTGGCGATCCGGCCAATATCCTGGGGGGTCAAAGGCATGGGGAAAACGCTTCCGAAACCAGATGTAAAGGTGCTGCCCCGGCCGGGTGCCGCCGGGTTGTGCACAGGGGATGCGGTATTATCCCGCCTTTGCCGCAACACCTCCAAATTGGCCGTGAATGCGCCGAAAAATACAGATTCCGTCTCCCAGCGGCCCATTTTGCAGCGACCCCATTTGACGTGGCGATGGTGCGCCGACGCGCGAACCATGCCCGAGAGGATTATTCATGTTTGGAGCATTCCGTCGGTATTTCTCCACCGACCTGGCGATTGACCTTGGTAC
>SCRR01000301.1 GCA_004322085.1 Burkholderiaceae bacterium | reverse complement strand
GTGGCTCCAGATGCCCATCATGATGCGGCGCGCATGGCCGGGGTAGGCCTTCCTGATCCGCACCACGGCCAGCCGATAGCTGCAGCCCTCGGGCGGCAGGTAGAAATCGGTGATTTCCGGAAACTGGCGCTGCAGCAGCGGAATGAACAGCTCGTTCATCGCCAGGCCGAGCACGGCGGGCTCGTCGGGCGGCTTGCCAGTGTAAGTGGAGTGGTAGATCGCATCGCGCCGCTGCGTGATGCGGTCGATCGTGAACACCGGGAACTCCGCCTGCTCGTTGTAGTAGCCGGTGTGGTCGCCATACGGGCCTTCCAGCGCGTGCTGGTAGCCGCTGGCGTGAAGGGCGTCGGGGTAGATGTGGCCTTCGAGCACGATCTCTGCCGAGGCCGGCACGCGCAGCGGCACGCCCAGCGCTTTCACCACCTCGGTGCGGGCGCCGCGCAGCAGGCCGGCAAACTGGTATTCCGACAGGCTATCGGGCACCGGCGTGACGGCGCCCAAAATCGTGGCCGGGTCGGCGCCCAGGGCCACCACCACGGGGTAGGGTTCGCCGGGGTGCGCGGCGCAGTGATCGCGGAAATCCAGCGCGCCGCCCCGGTGCGCGAGCCAGCGCATGACGAGCTGGTTGCGGCTGAGCACCTGCTGGCGGTAGATGCCCAGGTTTTGCCGCGCCTTGTGCGGTCCCTGCGTGATGACCAGGCCCCAGGTGATGAGCGGCGCGACGTCGCCGGGCCAGCAGTGCTGCACTGGCAGGCGCGTCAAATCCACGTCCTGGCCTTCCCACACTACCTCCTGGCACGGTGCCGAGCTGCGCTCCCTGGGCGCCATGTGCCACAGGGTCTTGAGCAGGCGGCCCAGACCGAGCATGTCCTTGAGGCCGCGGGGCGCCTCCGGCTCCCTGAGCGCCGCCAGCACATGGCCAAACACGCGCAGCTCGGCGAGGCTGCCCACGCCCATGGCGCGCGCTACGCGCGCCGGCGTGCCGAACAGGTTGCCCAGCACAGGCATGCTATGGCCCGTGGGCCGCTCGAACAGCAGCGCCGGGCCACCCGCGCGCAGCACGCGGTCGCACAGCGCGGTCATCTCCAGATAGGGCGAGACGGGCTCGGCGATGCGGCGCAGCTCGCCGCCCTGCTCCAGCTGGGCCATGAAGTCGCGCAAGTCACGGTAGGGCATGGCTGGTTTTACAAGCAAAAGAGCCTGTGACGCTTGATGAATAAGCGCGAGCCGCTCTATTTTTCATAGCAAACCGAGTGTCCCGGGGGCCGGCGTCGCCAGACCCTCCCAGCGCGGCACGAGATCGTGTGGCACGTCCAGCAGGTCCAGCACGCGCGCCACGCTGTGGTCCACGATGTCGCCCACACTCGCAGGGCGCAGGTAGAACGCAGGCAATGGTGGGCAGACGATGGCGCCCATCTCGGTCACGCTGACCATGTTGCGCAGATGGCCCAGGTGCAGCGGCGTCTCGCGTACCATGAGCACAAGCCGGCGACGCTCTTTCAGCACCACGTCGGCGGCGCGCGTGAGCAGGTTGTCGGCCAGGCCATGCGCCAGCGCCGCCAGCGTGCGCATGGAGCATGGCGCCACCACCATGCCGGCACACTGAAACGAGCCGCTCGCAATGGCCGCGCCCACGTTGCGCACGTCGTGCACCTGGTGCGCCAGCGCTTGCACAGCAGCGCGCTCCATGGCCAGTTCGTGCTGCAGGGTACGCCAGCCCGTCTCCGACACCACCAGGTGCGATTCCACGCCCGGTGTGCCCTGCAGGACCTGCAGCAGGCGCACGCCATACACGGCACCGCTGGCGCCCGAGATGGCGACAATGATGCGGCGCGGCGCCGGCGCATGGTTCAACCCGAGGCCCCCACGCTCTCGCCCAGCGGCGTCTGCTGCAGATCCTGCGTCACGCGCGCCAGCACGGCTAGCGCCTGCCCGGGGTCGAAGTCTTCGTGCTGGCACTTCTTGACGCCGTAGTGCTGCAGCTGATAGTGCCGGTCGGCGACGATGCCGTGGCGCGCCAGACTGCTCTTGACACACACCAGCGGGCAGCCGTCCAGCGCAATGATGGGACGGCCCGAGCGTGCGGTTTTCACCAGCGCCTTGACATCGCCGCCGACGCCTGCGATGCACGACATTTCGGCGACGCCCGTGCGGTCGAGCCGCACCGCCACATGGTTGGCCAGCTGCGCGGCGCTGGAGCAGCCCGAACAGGAATAAACCAGCGGGCGGGGATCTTCTTCGCGATTCATGAGGGAGCTCCGGGACGGGGTGCGCGGGAATCAACACTGCGGGCGGCCCGCAGCGCTGCCAGGCGCGCCAGCAACTGGCGCGGCGCCAGCTGCGCCAGGTCCAGCACCGGCAACTCCAGCGCATCCAGCGTGTTCTTGACCACCAGCCCGAGCTCGGTGTCGCCTTCCATCGACAGGCGGCGGCTGAAAAACAGCGTGTCGGGATCTTCCTGCCGCTGCGCCAGGCGTACGAAGTCGTGGGCGCTGGCGCTGATGCACAGGTCGGCGCTGTCCTGCGGCACGCGAGCGGCAAAGCCGTGCCCGTTCCAGGTGAAATCAAAGGTCATGCACGCATCACGCACATGAATGCGCAGGCGCTTGTGCAGCAGCCGCTCGCCCACATCCGGCGGCAACTGGCGCGCCACGCCGGCATTGAGCGCTGCGACCAGCAGCACCGAACCCGGATACGCCGGCAAGCGCGCCAGCAGCGCCCCAAACGGCTTGGGCAATAAAAGGGAAGACTGCTGGTGGTTCATGGCACTCC
>SCRR01000300.1 GCA_004322085.1 Burkholderiaceae bacterium | reverse complement strand
CGGTGGCTCCAAAAATGAACAGTTTCATGATTCGTCCTTTTGAAAAAATTGACGGGCTCACGCGCTCAGGTCGAACACCAGCACTTCGGCGTCGTGGCCATGTTCCAGCTTCACGGCGCCTTCGCTCTCGATCAGGGCGGCGTCGCCGCTCTGGAGCTTGTTGCCATTGACTTGCAACTCGCCGCGCACCAGGTGCACATAGCTCTTGCGCGAAGGGTTCAGAGTCAGCGTGGCGGCCTCGGTCCCGTCAAACAGCCCGGCATAGACCGAGGCATCGGCATGGATCGTGACCGAGCCCTGCGCGCCGTCGGGCGAGGCCACCAAGCGCAGCTTGCCGCGCTTCTCAAGCTCGGCGAAGGTCTTTTGCTCGTAGCTGGGCGGAATACCGAGCACATTGGGCTCGATCCAGATCTGCAGGAAATGCGTGGTCTGATCTTCGGCATGGTTGAACTCGCTGTGCTGCACGCCGCTGCCCGCGCTCATGCGCTGCACATCGCCGGGCGGAATGCCCTTGACGTTGCCCATGGTGTCCTTGTGCGCCAGGTTGCCCGAGAGCACGTAGCTGATGATTTCCATGTCGCGGTGCCCGTGCGTGCCGAAGCCCATGCCCGGCGCAATGCGGTCCTCGTTGATCACGCGCAGGTTGCCCCAGCCCATGTGCTGGGCGTCGTAGTAGCCGGCAAACGAGAAACTGTGGAACGACTTGAGCCAGCCGTGGTCGGCATAGCCCCGGTCCTGTGATTTGCGAAGTGTCAGCATGGCGTGTTCTCCTGGTATGCCCTGAACTTTAGGTGCCAAAGCCGCAAATACCAGCCATCGGGTTTGATGGCATCATTCAAATTATTTGAATGAAAAACTCAATTCAATGCAAACCCCTCGCGATGTCCTGACGCCCGACGCGCTCGCCATGCTGCAGGCAGTTTCTGAGGCCGGTAGCTTCGCCAAGGCGGCGCGCGCGCTCGGCCTGGTGCCCAGCGCGCTGAGCTACCGGGTACGCCAGATCGAGGACGCGCTTGACGTGCTGCTGTTCGACCGCAGTTCGCGCCAGGCGCGTGTGACCGAGGCCGGGCGCGAATTGCTGGTCGAGGGCGCGCGCCTGCTGAGCGAGATCGACGCCGTGGCAAACCGCGTCAAGCGCGTGGCCACGGGCTGGGAGTCGCAGCTCACGCTGGCACTGGACAGCGTGATCTCCCACACCACCGTGATGGAGCTGTGCGAGGCCTTTTTTGCGCTGAATCCGCCGACCCGCCTGAAGCTGCGTGAAGAAGCCCTGTCCGGCACGCTGCAGGCACTCACCTCGGGCCAGGCGGACCTGGCCGTTGGCGTGGTGATGGAGCCGAGCAACAGCGCCGGCATCCACAGCAAACCGCTCGGCCAGGTGGGCTTTGTCTTTGCCGTGGCGCCGCACCATCCGCTGGCAAAAGCGCCCGAACCGCTGGGCGACGAGTTGATCCAGCAACACCGCGCGGTGGCCGTGGCGGACTCGGTGCAGCGCGGCGCCGGCATGACCTTCGGACTGCTCGGCGGCCAGGACGTACTGACCGTGCCCGGCATGCAAGCCAAACTGCAGGCGCAGCTACGCGGCCTGGGCGGCGGCTTTCTGCCCGAGCCGCTGGCGCGCCCCTATATCGAGACTGGCCGCCTCGTGGTGCGACGGGTAGAGCGACCGAGCCGGATACCGCGCTTCAGCTATGCCTGGCGCACCTCCAGCCATGGACAGCCGGGGCGCGCACTGCAATGGTGGCTGGCGCAACTGGAGAGGCCCGCCACGCGCACCGCGCTGCTGGAGCGCCAGCAGGGTTTTTAGGGCATCAAAGCGGCGGCATGTTGGGCGCGGTAATGTGCCGGGTTACCACGAACCACGGTGCTCCGGTACGCGGGCGATCAGCGGCAGGAAAACAATCAGTAGCAGCGCCGCCACGGCGAAGGTCCAGGCCTGGAAGCTACCCGGGTTCCTGGCACTGGCGAGCGACGCCGTGACGATCGATACCGCGGTGATCGACCCGATCTGCATGGACGCCGAGCGAAGTGCGGCCAGAGTCGAGGACCGCTCGGGCGCAAGTTGCAGCCCCGCGTTACGGCTGGCTGGGTTGATCGCCCCAAACCCGGCACCAACAAGGAAGGCGGAACCGGCTAGCCAGGCCCAGGGGGAGATATGACCGATCGGGCTAAGAGCAAGCAGCAGCAGCCCGGACACGATGGTGAAACTGCCGACATACAACGGAAGCCGGTAGCCAGTGCGCCGCAGCAGCATGGCGGCCACGACCGACAGCAAGATGGCGGCGGTGCCCTGGGCAACCAGCAGTGTGCCGGAGCCGAGCGCATCAATACCGTAGCGGTTCGCCGCGTACAACGGTATGAGCGCCACGGCTCCACTGGTCACACCGCCGAAAACCGCGGTGATGAGATTGACCGTGCCAAAGCCTGGTCCGTAGATCAGGCCAGGGTCGATAAACGGGTGTGCAACGCGATTGATATGGCGGACAAATACGCTCAAGGCAATGATCGCGATGGCCAGCGGTAGCGCAAACCCGGGCGACCCCACGTGTGCATTCGCCTCGCCCAGGTAGCTCACGGCAAGCATGCCGGCAAGCAGGCCCACGCCGAGCAACGCCATGCCGGCGGCGTCCATACCGGGTTGCCGCTGCTTCGCGCGGGGCCGGTCGTGCGGTATATAGCGAAACGCCAGCACGAGCACTGCAAGCCCGATTGGCACGTTGACGAAGAACACGCTGCGCCAGGACCAATACGACACCAGCAACCCGCCGAATATGGGTCCGATCGTTGCGCCTATTGGAAAGATGCTCCCGAACAGGCTGACCGCGCGATCACGCGCATCGCCGAAATAGTCAACGACGATTCCCGTGGCCGACGGCGTGAAGCCCGCACCGCCCGCTGCCTGCAGCGCGCGTAACGCGACCAGCACGAAGATGTTTTCAGCCAGGCCACATAACAACGATGCCATGGTGAACGCGAGAACCGAGCCAATGAACACCCGGCGACGACCGAACCGCTCGCTGAGCTTGCCGCTGATCGGCAGCATCACGACGAAACCGAGCGAATAAGCCGTGATGGTCCATCCGGCCCAGTTGATGGACGTATCCAGCCCGTCCTGCAAGGCGCGCAACGCGGTAGCAACGATCGTCAAGTCGATCGACATCATCATCAGCGCCATGGCGATGATCGTAAACAGGAGCACGCGGCGCACGGGCTGATTCTCTGCGGGCGAGCCCGTGAGTCCGTCGGCCACGCCGGTTACGTCGGCTTCATGCCGGACAACCTCACCGTCACCCATACTGTTTATGTTTTTCACCTTCAGCGCCTTGTCGGAGCAGCCCTGCATCCTGCCCAAGCCAGGCGCAATCCCACGGTCATTGCGGCAACCTCAGACGCGGCGACCGTACTTCAGCATCCGATTTTCGGTAGATAGCTCCAACGAGTATCGCATCATGTCTCGACTGCTGCCTGCTTCTTCTCACACCTCGACAAGGCGACTTTGAAATTGGCAGTACCCCATGCAGTCAAGCCCGCACAGTGCAGGCGTGGTTCAAGCCAACCAGCCTCCACGACTTCCGGGACGATTCAGCCTGTATCGACCGCTACTCGGCCAGCCTGCCAAGTGCATTGTCAACCACGAGTGGAGTTTCGAAATACCGGATTCGCGGCTCGCTTCCGTATGAAGACCTGATGGCTCGCCGCCAAGATTCATCATGCGCAGACTCCGCCGACGCTCGATCGATCCAGAGATAGAACGCTCCAGCCTGGTTCGCCTGTTCATCGAACACAAAGGTCTTGCGGACGAGGTTTGGCTCCTTTTGCCACCTTGGGCGACCTCGTGCATTCCTGCCACGACTTCTTCCCGCGAGATGCCCTTCGGGAGGTCGAACAGCAGTACTCAGTGATCATGGGTGAGCCCCCCGATACAAGGTTGCGGCCTGGGGTCGAACCCACCGTTGCAGCCGAACGCCTGCGGCGATGGCTGAATTGCCGCAGCTACAGACTCGGTGTCAACGCGCGCGAAAGCATCTTGACTCGTTCTACCAAAACGTTCCCAGTCGACCCCTGCAACGGGTCTGGTGGTCTTGAGGAAGCCGCCTCGCTCGAGTGCGTATTCAAAACGAGAAAAAAGTACGAAGAACCCCCAGACAAGCCTCCCGTCGGTTGAGGCAGCGATTCTGGAGATCGTATTTTGGGCCGATGAGTCAACAGAAAATTCCATATGACGGCGAACCAGAAATGGACGACCGCCATCCTACGATGACTCCCCTGCCTGGTACAGCAAGCACAACGATGTGCACTGCCGCTCAAAGTCTCTTGTCGCGGCGTAGGGGCAAGCCCGAAATTCCGGGATGGCCGTTGATGATGCCGCTGCGTGTAGAGTCTGTCCAATACCTACACATCGAGACCATCTCAACATGCCGTCCTCACCCCGCACCGCACCGCACCGCCCACTGAATCCACGCCACATCGCCGTGATAGGCGCCGGCATGGCGGGCATCGCTTGCGCTCGCACGCTGGCCCAGGCCGGGCATCGCGTGACGGTGTTCGACAAGAACCAGGTCGTGGGCGGACGTATGGCCACGCGCGGCTCGCCGTTCGGCACGTTCGACCCCGGCACCCAGTACTTCACGGTGCGCGATGAGCGCTTTGCGCAGGCGCTGGCCACCACGCCTGGTGTCTGCAAACCGTGGAGCGCGAACACCGTGCGCGTGCTCGACAGTTACGGCCGTGTCACCGCAGCGGGCTTGAGCGCGCGCGAGCCGCACTGGGTCCCGGCGCCCGCCATGAACACGCTGCCCATGCTGTGGGCGAAGCCGCTGCAGGACGGCGGCAGCGTGGCGCTGCAGACCCGCGTCACGCGCATCGAGCACGACCCCATCCAGGCTCGGCAGTGGCAACTGCGCACCGTGGGCAACGGGGACTCGCAACGCGTGTTCTCGGGCTTTGACGCCGTGGTGCTGGCGCTGCCCGCGGCGCCGGCACAGGCCTTGCTGCACGATTCGCAGCAGGCCCCTGGGCTGGCCAAACAACTGGCCGCGGTGCGCGTCGCACCGTGCTGGACGCTGATGCTGGCGTTTCCGCAGGCGGTACAACCCACCCTCACGCATCTGGGCCCGCAGTGGAATGCCGCGCGCAGCACGCACCACCGCATCGCCTGGCTCGCGCGCGAATCGTCCAAGCCCGGGCGCGGCACGATCGAGCGTTGGACCGTGCAGGCCAGCGACGCCTGGTCGCACGAGCACCTGGAGGACGATGCGCCGCGCGTGCAGGCCAAGCTGCTCAGGGCGTTTGCCGAGATCAGCGGCATTCGCACCGAGCCCGCGCATGCCGAGGTCCATCTTTGGCGCAACGCGCAGACCCTCAAGCCGCTGGGCAAGAGCCACGTGTGGCAGGCCGAAGCACGGCTCGGGCTGTGCGGCGACTACCTGATCGGCCACCGTGTGGAAGACGCATTCGTGTCGGGACTGGAACTGGCGCTGTCCATGGCCTGAGGCGGCGCCGCGGCATGACGACGCCCTACATCGGCAGGTTCGCGCCGTCGCCCACCGGGCCGCTGCATGCGGGCTCGCTGGTCGCCGCGCTGGCGAGCTGGCTCGATGCGCGCACGCACGCGGGGCGCTGGCTGGTGCGCATCGAAGACGTGGACACGCCGCGCTGCGTGCCAGGTGCGGACCGCGTGATCCTGACGCAGCTCGTGGCCTGCGGATTGTGTCCCGACGAGCCGCCGTTGTACCAGTCCACGCGCGCAGCGCTGTACCAGCGTGCGCTGGCCGATCTGCTCGCCGCGGGCCGGGCCTACCCCTGCGCCTGCTCGCGCCGGGACATCGAACACGCACTGGCCGCAGCCGGCATCGAACGCCCGCGCCACGCCGAGCTCGTCTACCCCGGCACCTGCCGCAACGGGTTGAAAGGCCGGCGCCCACGCGCCTGGCGCTTTCTCACTGAGAATTTTGAAGAAAAAATACCTGTAGCCCATACTGGGTCTTCACTATCAGCTATGCCTTTGATAGTCGATCCACGCGTCACCTGGTGCGACCGCCGCCTTGGCGCGCAGCAGCAGGACGTAACCCGCGAGGTCGGCGACTTTGTGCTGAAACGGGCCGATGGCCTGTGGGCCTACCAACTCGCGGTTGTGGTGGACGATGCAGCGCAAAGCATCACGCATGTGGTGCGCGGCGCGGACCTGGCCGACAACACGGCGCGCCAGATCCTGTTGCAGCGCGCGCTGCAACTGCCGACGCCGGCGTACCTGCACACGCCGCTGGTGCGCGGCGCGGATGGCGACAAGCTCTCCAAGCAAAACGGCGCGCAGGCGCTGGACACCGCCCGCGCAGCCGATGCGTTCCGTGCGCTGGCTGCGGCCGCAGCTGTGCTGGGCCTGCCGCCGCACCCCGGCCCGGTGGCCGACGCGCTGGCCGCATGGGTGCCCGCATGGCGGCATCTCTACAATCCAGACTCCTCATGAGCACCGCGCCGGGCCGCCCCAAGCAAGCTCGCACCGCAGTGCGAAGCACGAAGCAACCTCAATGACCACCGTCCCTGCCCCCTCTGCTCGCGCCGTTCCGCCAGGCGTGGCGCATCCCAAAAGCATTCGCAGCTTTGTGCGACGCGCCGGACGCACCACGACCGGCCAGGCCAGGGCGCTGGCCGATCTGGGGCCGACGTTTGTGCTGCCGTATTCCGGGCAGCCCATCGACCTGGCGGCGGCGTTCGGCCGCAGCGCGCCGACCATCCTCGAGATCGGTTTCGGCATGGGCGAGGCCAGCGCGCACATCGCGGCGCTGATGCCGGACAAAAACTTCCTGTGCTGCGAGGTGCACCCACCCGGCGTCGGCGCGCTGCTCAAGCGCATCGACGAACGGCGCTTGACCAACATCCGTATCGTGGCGCATGACGCGGTCGAGGTGATCGAGCACATGCTGCCTTTGCGGAGCCTGGCCGGCATCCACATCTTCTTTCCCGATCCGTGGCACAAGAAGAAGCACAACAAGCGCCGCCTGATTCAGGCGCCACTGGTGGCGCGGCTGGCCACGCGCCTGGCGCCGGGCGGCTACCTGCATTGCGCCACCGACTGGCAGCCGTACGCCGAGCAGATGCTCGAAGTGCTGCGTACCGAACCCCTGTTGAAAAACGCGACGGACGATAGCCGTGGTGGCTACGCGCCCAAGCCCGACTATCGCCCGCTGACCAAATTCGAGAACCGGGGACTCAAGCTGGGTCACGGCGTGTGGGACGTGGTGTTCGTGCGGGTGTGAATACGCCGCCGCAGCGCACCGTGCCGCCGACCCGCAACGGCGTCGGGCCCAGCTGCGTCGGCCTGCCATCAAACGATTCGGGCGACTGGGCCACCATCACGGATTTTCTGGTGCAGCGCTTTCCGGCAATCCCACGAGCCGTGTGGCTGCAGCGCACGCGCGAGGGCCGCGTGGTGGACGAGCTTGGCGCGCCGGTCACGCCAGAGCGCGCCTACCAGGGGCATCTGCGCGTGTACTACTACCGCGATCTGGAGGCCGAGCCGCGCATCCCGTTTGACGAGGTACTGCTCTACCGGGACGAGCACCTCGTCGTGGTCGACAAGCCGCACTTTCTGCCGGTCACGCCGTCGGGGCGCTATCTGCAGGAGACCCTGCTGGTGCGCCTGAAGCGCCGGCTCGGCATCGACACGCTGCAGCCGATCCACCGCATCGACCTGGACACGGCCGGCGTGGTGTTGTTCGCCATCCACCCGGCTACGCGCGATGCCTATCACGCGCTGTTTCGCCGGCACGAGGTCACCAAGCAGTACGAGGCCATCGCGCCCTGGCGTGCCGACCTGACGTTTCCTTGCACACGGCGTAGCCGCATCGTGGTGGGTACGCCTTTTTTCCGTTTGTGCGAGGCGGCGGGCGAGCCCAACGCCGAGACTCGCATCGACGTGAGTGAGGTCAGCGGCACGCTGGCACGCTATCGTCTGACGCCCATGACGGGCCGCAAGCACCAGTTGCGTGTGCATATGGCCGCGCTCGGCCTGCCCATCGTGAACGACCGCTTCTACCCCACGCTGGTTGACTGCGCGGACAACGACTTCAGCCGTCCACTTCAATTGCTGGCGCGCTCCATCGCCTTTGTCGACCCGGTCACCGGGCAACCGCGCCGGTTCGAGAGCACGCGCCGTTTGAGTCTGGGCTAAATAGCGAGGACGGCGCGATCGCGACCCCGCACCCGAGGGTCCAGGCCGACCACGCCAAGGCAGCATGAAATGCCCTGGCGGGGCCGGGTCTGCGCATAGTGGACAATCGAAGCACCGAAAGGGAGGTCGAATGCGCGAACCCCAATGGCGACAGGAAGGTGAGGAGCCCGATTACAGGTTTTCGCTGGCCAATGAACGGACGTTCCTTGCCTGGATTCGCACGGCCCTGGCGCTGCTGGCCGGCGGCGTTCTGCTCGACCAGTTTTCCACCAAACTGGGCCCGCATGTCGTGGTCGTTATTCTCGCCGTCGTTCTCGGTGTGTTGGCCGCCTTGCTCTGTGCGATGGCCTATGTGCGCTGGCGTGCCAACGAAATCGCCATGCGCCACGCGCGTCGGCTGCCCGGCACCCTGGCCATCCCGCTGATTTCCGCGGCTACGCTGGGCATCGCGGCGGTGATTGCGCTGCTGCTGGCGGTGCAGGCGTGATGCCTCACGAAGCCGCAACGCGGCGACCGAGAGACCCGGGACTGCAGTCCGAGCGCACCGCGCTGGCCTGGAACCGTACCGGGCTGGCTGTGCTGGTCAACGCGTTACTGGCACTGCGTACCGGCTGGGTGCGCCATGAGACGCCCATTACCATCGTGGCCTTCGCGCTGATGGTCGCGGCGGTTGCTGCCGTTCTTTACGGCGCGTGGCGGCGCCGACATCTGTTGAACGGCCACGGAAGAGCCGCGCCGCCTGCGGTCGCCATCGCGATAGCGGCGCTTGTCACACTGCTTGCGTGCGCGACCGGCATCGCGTCCATTGAGTTGGGCTGAAAGGTTTGAGCGTTGGAGCCCGGGCCGGGGAGGCCGTCAGGCCTTGATCTCTTTCGCGCTGATGTCGTACCTGAAGTCGTCGGGCGAATACGGGTCCAGGCGCCCGCCCGCGTTCTCGGCCGCGGGGTACATGAAAAACCCGAGCTGGCCGCTGCTCGAGTGGGGCAGCACGACGTCGACCGCGCTGCTGTAGGCCATCCAGTTGCCTTCCCAGCCGCCGAACAGCGCCCGGCTGACCGGTCCCACCACACCACCCTGCGTGCTTTTGATCCACTGCGGGGTCTCCTCGCGCATGACCTTGGCAACATCGGCCGGGTCCATCGCAACCCAGCCATGCTCTTTCAGGAAGACCTCCGAGCGGCAGTGCTGCGCGCGCTGCAGGCCGGCCGGGTTGGCTCCGAGCGTCTTGTAATCGAACGCGGACGGCGCCAGCCGCACACCGTACAGATCGCGCGCCGGGATTCCCACAGCGCGGCACAGGCCGACAAAAATCGCGTTGAGGTCGGCGCACTTGCCGCCCAGGTTGCCGGTCTCCAGCATGGTCTTGACGTCGCCCGCGCCGCAGCCGCGCACCTTGGGTTCGCGGTAGGTATTGGTGAGGATCCAGTCGTAGACGGCGCGCACCTTCTCGAACTCGGTGGAGGCGCCCCGGGTGGCCTGCAGCGCCGTCTGGAGCACGATGCCGTCCAGCGGCACCAGTTTTGTGGGCTGCAGCCAGTGCCGGAGCGTGTCCGCATCCTCGCGCGCGCTCCGGCGCGCCGACCAGTCGACGGCGCGGCTTTGGGTCTGCACACGGCTGGTCAGCGTCACGACGGGATTGACCTCGCTCGCGGGAAACTCGACGTAGAGCATCTGCGCACCCGAGCCGTTATCGGCCAGGCGCTGGGTCTGGCCATTGCTGGTGTAACTGCTCTCCAGCGAGCGCTGGTAGTCGCTGTCGACGCACGGAATGGGCAGCCAGGCACGGGTCGCGCCCTGCGGCATCAGGATCTCGACCCGGGTAGTGACCTCGAAGGTGCGCCAGTCGCCGGGTCGGGGCGCGAAGCGGCGCGCCGAGGCCGACGCGCTGCCCTGTGCAAAAGCGATAGCGGGGAGCGATGTGGCGATGCCGGTTGCAACGGCATTTTTCAGGAAAGTACGGCGCACGGTAGTCATGAAAATATCTCCAGGAGAGCGAAGATGGCGCCATCAGGGCGTGGGGCAAGGCGCTTGTGAATGTCGACGATTCCCTGCCCGGCAGAACCCCTCGCTCGGGCAGCAGGCAGATTATCGCCCGCGAGGAAGAATTCGGCTCAGGTGCGCTGCGACGGCACCGGAGCCAGCAATGGCGCGATCAGCCGCCCGGCGGCCGGGCTCGACCACTCGACCTCACCGCGGACGCGCTGGCGCGGCTGGCCGGTGCTGTCGATCAGCACCGTCGTGGGAAACACGCTCGCTCCCCACTGGCGCGCGACGCTGCCGTCCGGGTCCAGCAGCACGGGCAAGCTCAGTGCCGATGCCTGCACAAACCGCGCTGCCGTGTTTCTGGATTCCTTGTAATTGATGGCGAGCACCACGATCTGATCGGGCCCATAGATGGCGGCCATGTCCTGCAGCGAGGGCATCTCGGCGCGGCACGGCGGGCACCAGCTGGCCCAGAAATTGAGCAGCACCGCACGACCGCGCAAGTCGGCCAGCCGCCACGTCTTGCCCGCGAGGTCGGTGGCCTGCAACGCTGGAGCGGGCTCGCCTGCAGGCCAGCGCGAGACGTCGAAATCAGCCGCCCACGCCGGGCCGCTGCCCGCCGCCGCAACCACTGCCAGCTGCGCCAGGAAACGCCGCCGCGATGGTGAAATATCAATAAAACCGTTCTCTAGCCCTTGTTCCATATAGACGCTCAGCTATCAATTGAATAGTACATCAAAGCTTGCCGGCGACCCAGGCCGGCACACTCGCCAGCGCGCCAGCCAGAGCCCCCGGCTGAGTGCCGCCGGCCATGGCCAGATCCGGCTTGCCGCCGCCCTTGCCGCCCACCTGTTGCGCCACGAAGTTGACCAGCTCGCCGGCCTTGACGCGGCCCGTGCTGTCCGGCGTCACGCCCGCCGCGATCTGCACCTTGTCATCGTCCACCGTGGCGAGCACGATGGCCGCCGTCTTGAGCTTGTCCTTGAGCTTGTCCAGCGTGTCGCGCAGCGTCTTCGCATCCAGACCGTCGAGCCGGGCCGCGAGCACCTTGATGCCCTTCACATCCACCGCCTGCGCCACCAGTTCGTCGCCCTGGCTGGAGGCGAGCTTGCCCTTCAGCGCTGCCACTTCCTTTTCCAGCGATTTGACCTGATCCAGCACCTGGCCGATGCGGCTGCCGAGCTCTTCGACCGGCGTCTTGAGGGTGCCTGCCGCCCTGTGCACGGTGCTCTCCAGCTGCTGCAGATACGCGAGCGCGTTGCGGCCCGTCACGGCCTCGATCCGTCGCACTCCCGCCGCCACGCCCGCCTCGCTCACCACCTTGAACAGGCCGATGTCTCCTGTGCGCACCACATGCGTGCCGCCGCACAACTCGCGACTGGTGCCAATGTCGAGCACACGCACGGTCTCGCCGTACTTCTCGCCGAACAGCATCATGGCGCCAGTCTTCGTCGCGGATTCGATATCCATCACGCGCGCCTGCGTGGCAGTATTGGCCAGGATTTCCGCGTTCACGCGCGCCTCGACGTCAAGAATCTGCTCGGGTGTCACGGCCGCGTTGTGCGCAAAGTCGAAGCGCGTCTTCTGTGCATCAACCAGCGAGCCCTTTTGCTGCACGTGGACACCTAGAACCTCGCGCAGCGCCTTGTGCATCAGGTGCGTGACGCTGTGGTTGCGGATGGTGGCCGCGCGCAGCGCGGTGTCCACCTGTGCCGTCACGGCGTCTCCCACCTTGAGCGAGCCCTGTGCCAGCACGCCGTGGTGGCCGAACACGTCGGCCTTGATCTTCTGCGTGTCCTGCACGGCAAAGCGTGCGCCATCGCCGCTCAACAGGCCCTGGTCGCCGACCTGACCGCCCGACTCGGCGTAGAACGGCGTGGTGTCCAGCACCACGACCCCGTTCTGACCAGCTTTGAGCTCGGTAGCCATTGTTCCATCTGCATAGAGCGCTACAACTTTAGCAGTGTGTTGAAGCTGGTCGTAACCGACGAACCGGTTGCCGGCGCCGGTGTATTCGAGCGCGCGGTCCATCTTGAACTTGCCGGCGGCTCTGGCCTGGGTTTTTTGCCGCTCCATGGCCTTGTCGAAGCCAGCCTCGTCCACCGTCACGCCGCGCTCGCGACACACGTCAGCCGACAGGTCGAGCGGAAAGCCAAAGGTATCGTGCAGCTTGAAGGCGACCTCTCCGGGCAGCACCTTGGCGCCACCCGCCAGCGTCGCGTCGAGAATGACCATGCCGTGCTCCAGCGTCTCGAAGAAGCGCTCTTCCTCGGCACGCAGCACGTCCATGATGCTGTGCTGCTGCTCGGCCAGATGAGGGTAGGCCTGCCCCATCAGCGCCACCAGATCGGGC